>CAJFQR010000026.1 GCA_904419105.1 Candidatus Avimicrobium faecavium | reverse complement strand
TGCTGTTCACCTTTTTGTGCACCTACGCCCTGTCCCGGACGCCGTTCGTACGGCGGTGCGCCGTCTGGTTCGTCTCCAGCCGTGCGGCCCGGCGGGGCCCCTGGGCGCTGGCGGTGCTGTTCTTTTGCTCGGTGCTGCTGCTCGGGGCCGTGATCTCGCCGACGGTGCTCTTTGTCATCTACCTGCCGATCCTGGAGGAGATCTACGCCGTGCTGGGCATCGAAAAGGGGGAGAAGAGCGCCTCAATGCTGATGATGGGGCTGGTGTTCTGCTGCGGCATCTCCTCGGGCATGACCCCCATCGCCCATGTGTTCCCGCTGATGGCGATGGAGTTCTACCACACCTCCACCGGCTTTGCCATCGACTACGCCGGGTATATGGCCTTTGCGGTGCCGGTGGGGCTGCTGACGGCGGCGGCAATGCTGCTGCTGTTCCGGTTGGTGCTGCGCCCGGATATGAGCCGCATCGACCCGGCGGGGGCTGCCGCTCTGCGGCAGACGCTGGAGCCGATGTCCCGCCGGGAAAAGACGGTGCTGGCGGTGTTCCTCGGGGTGGTGGCGCTGTGGGTGGTGCCGAGCATGATCGAACCGCTGGCCCCGGACTTTTACGCCTGGATCAACGGACTTGGCACCGCCTTCTCGCCGCTGCTCGGGGCGGTGGCGCTGTCGATGCTCACCGAGGACGGCAGGAGCCTGCTGCCCTTTGGCGAGGCGATGGCCAAGGGGGTGCCGTGGGGCAGCCTGATCATGTGCGCCGGGACGCTGTCGGTCGGAGCGGCGATGACCAACGCCGGAGTGGGGCTGACCGGCTGGATCTCGGCGGCCATCGCGCCGCTGGCGGCGGACCTTGCACCGGTGCTGGTGGTGCTGCTGTTCGCCTTCTGGGCGGCGGTGCAGACCAACCTCTCCTCCAATATGGTCACCGTGTCGGTGGTGACCGCCATCGCCGTGCCGGTGTGCCTGGCCTATCAGGGCAGCGTGAACACGGCGGCGGTGTGTGCCATCATCGGCATGCTGGCCTCCTATGCCTTTGCCACTCCGCCGGCGATGCCCTGTGTGGCCATCGCCGGCAGCAGCGGCTGGACCAGCGCCGGGGCACTGCTGCGCTACGGCTTTGGGCTGATGCTGGCGGCGGTGGCGCTCAGTGTCGGGGTCGGGTATCCGATTGCCTGCCTCTTTCTGTAACGAAAAACAAAAAAGCCGGGGAGCATTCCCCGGCTTTTTCAAGCTGTGCTTAGTTCTTATCCTTCAGATCTACGGTGATGTAGGTCAGACCGTTGGCGGTCTCGCTCTTGACCTCGCATACCTTGGCCAGGAAGGTATCGGACAGCGGGATATCAAAGTCGACCGAGTAGGTCATACCGTTGAACTTGGTGGAACCCTCGACACGGATGACGTTGTTCTCGAGAGCAACATGCATATCCTCAGGATTGATGCCGATGGTCTTGACCACGGTGGCGTAGGTATTGCCGTTCTTGATCCACGGCGCATACCCAGGCTGGTTGAGCTTCAGGTTGGAGAACTCATCAAAGTTTTCCATGATCTCTTCAAAAACCTTAAACATATTGAAACACCTCTCCTAATAATATCTGTGGAACCCACAGCTTTAATTTAATACAGAAAAGCCTGTTTGTCAAGTGACAAGATCACCAAAAAACGGCGGTGGATCCGGAATTTTCAGGTAAAATTCCGCTCGGGGAGAAGGACACCGCCAGCCGCCGGAAGCAGAGCCGAATTTGATAAAATAGCCCAGTTTCCGGCAAATGTCCATTGAAATTTTGGACGCTCTGTGATAAAATAAAACAAATTAAGGAGAAAAGACAGCCTTTCGCGGAACAGCCTCGGAGGACTTTTTTCCGATATCCATACAGGAGGAATGAAGAGCATGAAAGTCTATGAACTGGCAAAGGCCATCCAGCCCTATGTGGTGGAGATGCGCCGCTACTTCCATGAGCATCCCGAGCTGTCCAACTTTGAGGACAAGACCATCGAGCGCATCGGCGAAGAGCTGACCAAGATGGGCATTCCCTATGAGGAGGTGCCCCATGGCGGCCTGATCGGGTATATCGAGGGCACCAAGCCCGGCAAGGGCAAGACGGTGCTGCTGCGTGCCGATGTGGATGCGCTGCCGGTAATGGAGAACCCGAAGAACCTGTCCTGCGACCGGGTATGTGTCAGCCAGAACCCCGGTGTGATGCACGCCTGCGGTCACGATGGGCATATCTCCATCCTGCTCGGCGCCGCCAAGATCCTCTCGGAGCACAAGGACGAGATCGCCGGCCGGATCGTACTCTTCTTCGAGCGTGCGGAGGAAAACGGCGGCGGTATGCCTCAGATGCTGGCCTACCTGGATCAGCACGGCATCACCGCTGACACCTGCTACGGCACCCATCTGTTCGCCATGTTGGAGAGCGGCAAAGTGGCGCTGAATGTGGGCAACACCATGTCCACCGCCATGGGCTTCAAGATCACCATCCACGGCAAGGGCGGTCACGGCTCCCGTCCCGACCAGGCCAACAGCCCGATCGACTGCTTCGTGGCCATCTACAACGCGCTGCAGGCCGGCCGTCTGACCAAGGTCACTCCGTTCAAGCCGCTGACCTTCTCGGTGGGGCAGCTCCAGGCCGGCGCCGTGGGCAATGTCATCCCCAACGACCTGTTCTTCGCCGGGTCAGTGCGTCTCTTTGACCGGGACGAGGTGGGTATCCCCTTCCGTGACTTCCTCAAGGAGACCTGCGAGAAGATCGCCGCTGCCTACGACTGCACTGTCACCTTCAATCAGCTTTCGGATCCGGCTTATCCGGTCTACAACGACCCTGAGTGCGCCCGGTTCGCCCAGAAGGTGGTCGGCGCCGAGCTGGCGGACGCCGTCTGCGAGGTGGAACCCTGGATGGCCTCCGAGAGCTTCAGCCGGCTGCAGAAGCTCTTCCCCGGCGTCTTTGCGCTGGTAGGCGTCAGCAACCCCGAGAAGGGCACCGGCGCCGCCCATCACAACGAGTGCTTCGACCTCGATGAGGATGTCTTCCCGCTGGCGGTCACCGGCGCGGTCAGCTATGCGCTGAACTTCCTCGAGAGCGATATCGACACCTCCTCCCGCAAATGGAAGGGCTCGATGAAGGAGATGTTCCAGGATATGGGCTACTCCGACGAGAAGATCGAGGAGATCTACAACATCGCCGCCGGCAAGTAAGTCCCTGCAAAGCTGAAAAAAGGACCGGGAGACCGGTCCTTTTTTGTGCGTTTTTTGGAGGATCAGCAGGCGGCGCGGGCTTCCAGCCGGGCCTTTTCCCTGGCCATATCGGTGCGGATCAGCAGTACGCAGCCGGTTGCCAGCAGGGTGCCGCCGATGCCGATGTAGTAGACGGTATTGCCGCCGAAAGCCGGAGTGAGGGCGGTGAGCAGCACCGGTCCCAGCAGCGAGCCGATGGTGTTGGACAGATTGGTGAGGCCGATGTTGCTCCCCGAGTTGCGGAAGCCAAAGAGGTCGTTGGTGAAGGCGCCGAGCATGACATAGCCGCCGCTGTACACCAGCGAGAGCGCCGCCCAGCTGCCCACCATCGCCGGGCCGCTCACCGTCATAAAGGCCGCCAGGCAGAGGGCGGTGGCGGCCCACATGGCGGCCATTGTCCGCCTGCGGCCGAACCGGTCGGAGAGGGTGGGCACCGTGAACCGCCCGACCGCCGTGGCTGCCGAGGCGATGGCGGTGGCCGAGAGGGCCAGCTCCTTGTCCAGGCCGCGGGCCATACAGAGGCTCACCAGCTGGGGGTTGATGAGCTGGAAAGCCGGCAGCGCCAGGATCACCGAGCCGATGAGCAGGTAGTACTGTGGGGTGCGCAGCACCTGTGCCGGGGTAAAGTCCACGCTGCCGCCGGCGCCGGTGTGGGCCGGGACCGGGGCAAGGGCGCTCTTTTCGGCGATGTAGGGTTCCGGCGGGGCCGCCAACAGCAGCGCGCAGCCGAGGCCGACCACCAGCGTGACCCCGCCCATCGCCAGCAGCGACAGCCGCACCCCGAGCCGGCCGATCATTGCCTCGCTCAGGTAGGTGAGGACAATGATATACACCGCCGACGCCGCGCTGGAAAACCCGGTGGCAAATCCCTTGCGGTCGGGGTAGTATTTGAGCAGGGTGGCGGTGGTAGCCTGATTGAGGAAGCCGCAGCCGCCGCCGAAGAACAGACAGAACCCGGCGTACATGAACAGCGGCTCGCCGCCGGGGATCCACCAGGCGATGAAAAAGTTCAGCGTCACGCCGAGCACCCCGACCACCGCCGCGAACCGGGGGCTCACCCGGTCCTGGACCCGTCCGCCGGCGATGGACAGCACCCCGAAGAACAGGTTGCAGGTGGACATCACCAGTGTGGCGGTGTCGGAGGTATAGCCGTATTCGGCGGCCACATAGGGCTGGTACACCGCCCAGACCGCAACAAAGTTGGTCAGGCACTGGACGGTGATGGAACAGGCAAGCACCACCCACCGGTGGCGTGTGAGAAATCGCTGCATCGGGTCAGATCCTCTCCTTTCTGCTGCGGCGGGACCGGTACGACGCCATCCTGCCGGCAGGGCACCCGCTCTGCGGCCGGACCGGGGTGACGGTGGAGGAGCTGAGCCGTTCCCCGCTGATTCTGCTCTGGGGAGAGCGGGAGCGCCGGGACCTGCGGCTGCGCTGGGTTGAGCCCGACCCGGCACTGCCGGTGTGCTATGTCAACAACGAGGACAACGCCACCTTCCTGGTGGCAAGGGGGCTGGGGGTGAGCATCCTGCCTCACTCTCCGGAGCCGACCTACCCCGGGCAGGTGGTGCGGGTGCCCATCGAGCCGCCGGTGTACCACGAACTGGCGCTGGCGGTGCGGGATCTGCAGGAGGCACCGCCGGCGGTGCGGCGCTTTGTGCGGTTTGCCCGGGAGTGGTTTTCCGCACAGGAAGAGAGAGAAAGAGAGGGCTCAACTTTTTCCGTGTAATCTGCGAAAAAAATCACCGTCGTTTTGGTACAGAAGATACAAATTGTCTTTTCCGTCTTGCAATTTTCTCGGTGAAAGTGTAAAATGATTATAATAGGTTCCCGGGCTGATGGCCCGAGGGCCTTTGCAGAATGTTAGATTTTGCCTGAGCGGGAGGGAACCTGTCCCTGCCGCGGGCAGAGATCCAGGAGGCGAATTGCCATGAAAGTGTATGAGCTTGCAAAAGCGGTAGAGCCCTATGTGATCGAGATGCGGCGGTATTTCCACGAGCATCCGGAGCTCTCCAACCACGAGGATAAGACCATCGAGCGGCTGTGTGAAGAGCTGGACAAGATGGGCATCTCCTATGAAGTCGTCCCCCATGGCGGCATCATTGGCTATATTGAGGGCGCAAAGCCAGGCAAGACGGTGCTGCTGCGTGCCGACTGCGACGCGCTGCCGGTTCAGGAGCAGGAGAACAACCTGGCCCAGAAGCGGGTATGCTGCAGCCAGAACCCCGGCGTAATGCACGCCTGCGGCCATGACGGCCACATGGCCATGCTGCTGGGCGCCGCCAAGATTCTCTCCGAGCACAAGGAGGAGATCCACGGCAAGGTGATCCTCTTCTTCGAGCGGTCGGAGGAGATCGGGCCCGGTTCTTCCTATATGTTCGCCTATATGGACCAGCACGGCATCACCGCGGATACCGTATACGGCACCCATCTGTACGCCGGGCTGGAGAGCGGCAAGGTGGCGCTGAATACCGGCAACACCATGTCCACCGCCATGGGCTTCAACGTGACCATCCACGGCAAGGGCGGCCACGGCTCCCGTCCCGACCAGGCCAACAGCCCGATTGACTGCTTCGTGGCTATGTACAATGCCCTTGAGGCGGCCCGTCTGACCAAGGTCACCCCGTTTGACCCGCTGACCCTTTCGGTGGGCATTCTGAAGGCCGGCGCTGTGGGCAACGTCATCCCCAACGACCTGACCTTCGGCGGCACTGTCCGGCTCTTCAACCGGGAAGAGGTGGGCCTGCCCTTCTACGAGTACATGAAGGAAATGATCGAAGGCATCGCCAAGGCCTATGGCTGCACGGTGACCTACTCCATCTCCAAGCCCAGCTTCCCGGTCTACAACGACCCCGAGTGCGCTGAGCTGGCCCGCAAGGCGGTGTCCGAGCAGGTGGGCGACCACGGTGAGATTGTCCAGGTAGAGCCCTGGATGGCCTCCGAGAGCTTCTCCTCGCTGCAGCAGCTGATCCCCGGCGTCTTTGCGCTGGTGGGTATCAACAACCCGGAGAAGGGCACTGGCGCTCTGCATCACAACGAGTTCTTCGACCTCGATGAAGATGTGTTTACCCTTGGCGTAACCGGTGCTGTCAGCTATGCGCTGGCCTTCCTGGACAGCGATATTGACACCTCCGCCCGCAAGTGGAAGGGTACCGTCCGCGAACTGCTGGCTATCTCCGGCAAGAGCGATGAGGAGATCGACAAGTACTACAAGGGCGAGGTCGCTTTTAAGTAAGTGAAAACCACCGGAAACCCACACAGATCAAAAAGGACAGCCGAAAGGCTGTCCTTTTTCTGTCAGGCGTCAGGGGGCTATCCGTGAAGGCCCAGCCGGCGGCGGTATTCCGACGGGGAGAGGCCTGTGCTCTTGCGGAAGGAGCGGAAAAATCCGCTGTAACTGCGGTAGCCCAGCAGCGCGGCAATCTCCCCGAGGCTGAGCTCCTGCCGGGCCAGCAGCTCCCGGCCCACCGCCGCCCGGCGGGCGGCGAGCAGATCGGTGAAGCTGCGCCCGGTGCAGCGGGTCAGCATCTGGGAGAGGTACTCGGCATTGTAATGCAGGTTCCGGGCGGTTTCCTCCAGGCTGGCGGTGGCGTAGTTTTCCTGGATGTAATGCAGCACCCAGGCCAGCGTGTCCGCCTGGCCGCCGGTGCGGCAGAGATGAAAGTGGGAGCAGCGCATCTGTCCGCAGCAGAGCAGCAGCCGTGCGGCGTCCGCCCAGCAGAGGGCCGGCTGCCAGCTGCCGTAGCCCCGGCTCAGATCCTCTGTGAGGGTGCGTATCCAGCCCACTGCCTCTGCCGTGTCCGGATCGTAAAAGTGCCGGGGCCGGCGGCTGAGCAGGCTGCGGATGAGCCCGGAGTTGGTGCTGTCCGGAAAGCGGGCCGCCGGCGGCGCCGTGAGAAAGGCCTCCCGGTCGATGCACAGGCAGTGCAGCGGCGATTCGACAAACTGGTGGACGATGCGGATCCGGCTGCCCGGCGGCAGCAGGAGCAGATCGTTGGCCAGCAGGTAGACGGTGCCGGCCGACCGCCCGGTGGTGAGCTCCAGTGCCAGTGAGCCATAGGGCATCCACAGCAGCAGATGGCTGCCCGGGGTGTATTCCAGAGAGGCAGTGGAGCGGGAGTTGCCCAGGGCGGCATAGCACAGCCCTATTTCAGGAAGGGCGGCGCGCTCCGCCGGAAGATGCTGCATACGGATCCACCTCCTTGCTGCCGGGCCGAAGGCTCCCTCCCGGACGAAGAGGCGGTGCCCGCCCGGCCCGATGCGTTCTTAATACCTCTATCATTCGGCATCCGGCGGCGTCTGTAAATGGCGTCTGCCAAAATTATGGGGTTCGGCAATCTCTTTATACGGGGTAGCAATCCCTTTCCAGCCTTTTCCGGAGCAGTTCCTATCATTCTGCCTAAAATTCGGCGGGATTTTTGGGCAGGGGAGAGGGTGCCGCCGCCGTTGCATTTCCCGGATGGGTGTGCTACCCTTATACTAAGGGAAAAGGACCTCCCGCTGGGGCGGGGGCGATCAAAGGAGTTGTAGTATTATGTCTTACAGTCCAAAACTCGGTTCGGCTTTCAACAAAACCCGGCTGCGGGACCGGGAGCACCCGGCGCCCTGTTCCGGCATGTGCTCGGTCTGCGGCGACTGCCCCGGCCTGTGTGAGATCGGCCTGGCAGCGGTACGCGGCGCGGATACCGTTTACCCCACTGCCGGCGGCAACTTCCAGTATGGCTCGGAGAAGATCTACCCGGTGGATTACAGCCACTTCAACATCAACGGCCGGGTGTTCGGCGCCATGGGTGCGCCGGAGCACTCGGAGGAGGCCACCGTCTACCATGTGAAGATGGAGACCGAAATCGGCCGCGAGGACCCGATCAAGCTCAAGATGCCGGTGATTCTGCCGGCGATGGCCAAGCTGGACTGGCAGGATTACTTTGCCGGGGCGGCGATGGCCGGGGTACTCTGCGTCATCGGCGAGGGCGCCGTAGACAAGGACCCGGGCCTGGTGGTGGAAAACGGCAAGGTGGCGAACTGCCAGCTGCTCAAGGATATGATCGGTGCCTTCCGCAAATATGAGCACGGCTACGGCGACATCATCCTGCAGTGCAACTGTGACGACGATCTCAAGGGTGTGGCCGAGTACGGCATTACCCAGTGCGGCGCCACCTCCATCGAGTTCAAGTTCGGCCAGTCGGCCAAGGGCATCCAGGCCATGGGCATCGTTGCCAGCCTGGAGGAAGCCCTGCAGAAGAAGAAAAACGCTGCGCTGATCCTGCCCGACCCGGAGGATCCGGCGGTGCAGGAGGAATATAAGGCCGGCCGCGGCGTGCCCTTCCGGGACTACAACCGGCTGCCGATGTGGGACGAGGAGTATCTGGTCGGCCGCATCAACAGCCTGCGGGAGCTCGGCGCCCGGAATATCTTCTTCAAGATGGCCGGCTACGATCCCCAGGATATGGAGAAGGTGCTGCGCATCGCCTGTGCCGCCGGGGTGGATATGGTCACCTTCGACGGGGCCGGCGGCGGCAGCGGCAACAGCCCGGTGAAGATGATGAACGAGTGGTGCTACCCCACCGTCCAGATGGAGATGGAGGTCCATTCCATCTGCTGCCGTCTGGAGAAGGAGGGCCTGGACCTGCCGGATATCGCCATCACCGGCGGCATCGCCAGCGAGGACCAGGTGTTCAAGGCGCTGGCCTTCGGTGCGCCGTATGTCACCGTCGTCGGCATTGGCCGGGCGGCGATGGCCGCCGCGATGAGCGCCAAGAAGGTCGGTGAGATGATCGCCGCCGGTGAAGTGCCGGAGATGTACCGCAAGTTCGGCAGCACCGTGCCGGAGATCTTTGCCGATCTGCGGGAGCTGCGCACTGTCTACGGCGACGAGGCTGACAGCTTCCCCACCGGCGCCATCGGCGTCTTCTCCTATCTGAACAAGATCCACCTGGGCGTGCGGCAGTTCCTGGCGCTCAACCGCAAGTTCGATGTGGCCTTCGCCGGCCGGGACGATCTGATCCCGTTGACCTACGAGGCCCGGGACCTGCTCCGGGGCACCTACCTCAAGTAAGGCCCTACCTTTTATTAAGAGAGAACGATCCTGTCCCCGGGAGGGCGACGGCTGTGTGCCGCCGCCCTCTCGATTTTTTGCAGGAGGTGGAGATGCGGCGGCTGCCGCAAGATTTTACCTAAATTTGATAGAAGCTGCAACTTCATGGGGATATAATGGTAGGCGGCGGCAAATGGCGTACCCATCTGGATATTCTGTTAAAATAGTAACGAATCCTGTTTCCCGCCTTCGCTTTTTGCACAGGGGCAGCGGCAGTATTTTGTGTGAAATCGCCGAAAAGCCTGTCAGATTTGCAGATAAAATCCGGTTATTCTTGACTTTACTACCAAGACCGGATACAATAATTATCTGATGCGGCAGGCTGAAAAATTCACAATTTGTTCGACTTTCGGCCACAAATCGAGCCGTATCTCGATTTTATTCACACGAGCAAAGGAGCTGGACCTTGGAGCGGAAGATAACGGCGATCGGCTGTGCAATCATCCTTCTGTGCGCTGTGCTCTATCTGGCGGCGCCTGCCGCCTCCCGGGAGGGGGAGAGCTCCTCATCCCAGGGGAGCGGAGCGCAGGCCGGGGAGATGGCGGCGGGCATCACCTATGCGATGAACACCGTCATTGAGCAGCGCTGGTACGGGCCGGCGGCGGACACCGTCTGCGACGGCAGCGAGGCGCTGATCCGGGAGGTGGAGGCCCAGCTGTCGATGCATCTGGAGAGCTCGGAAATCGCCAAAGTCAACGCCCAGGCCGGCATCGCCCCGGTGGAGGTGTCCGAGCGCACCTTCCGGCTGCTCCAGCGGGCCAAGCAGCTCTCGGAGGAGAGCGGCGGCGCCTTTGACATCACCATCGCTCCGGTGGTGGAGCTCTGGGGCATCACCGGCGATGACCCGCAGGTGCCCTCGGACGAGGCGCTGGCGGCGGCGATGGAGCTGGTGGGCATCGACGGACTGCTCCTTGACGAAGGGGCCCGCACCGCCTATCTCGAGCGGCCGGGCATGGCCATCGACCTCGGAGGCATCGCCAAGGGCTGGACCGCCGGTCTGGTGGGTGAGCTGGCTCACGGGCAGGCGGGCACCGCCGGCTTTGCGTCGCTGGGAGGGAACCTGATCGTCATCGGGGAGAACCCGGATGGCTCCGGCGCCTTCCGCTTCGGGCTGCGGGACCCCCAGGGAGATGCCAGCCAGTACCTGGCCATCGTCGAGCTCGAGGACGGGGAGACGATGGCCACCACCGGCGGCTACGAGCGCTATTTTGAACAGGACGGTGTGCGCTATCACCATGTGATCGACCCCAAGACCGGCTATCCGGCCCAGAGCGATCTGCTCAGCGTCACCGTCATCACTCAGGATGGCGCTCTCGGGGACTATCTCTCCACCGCCCTCTTCATCGAGGGGAAGGAGGCCGCCCTGGCCCGGGGACAGGAGGAGGGCTTTGCCCTGATTCTGGTGGATACCGAGGGGAATGTCTACTACTCCCCGTCCCTCGCAGACCGGTTCGAGCCCCACGACGGGGCGGCAGCGTACCGGTATTTTGTCATTGAATAACATCTTGCCCAAAGGAGTGACATGGTGACCAGCAAAACCAACCGCAGCGCCCGCGTCCGGCAGACGGTCCTGATGGGACTGCTCTTCGCGATGGCGATGGTGCTCAGCTATGTGGAATCGATGATCACCGTGCCCGGGCTGCCGCCCGGGGTCAAGCTCGGGCTGTCGAATATCGTCACCATGTACTGCGTCTTCTTCCTTGGGGGACGGCAGGCCTACACCCTGGCGGTGCTCAAGGGCTTCTTTGCCCTGCTCACCCGGGGGTTCACGGCGGCCTGCATGAGCACCGCGGGGGGACTGGTCTCGGTGACGGTGATGCTGGTCCTGATCCGCCTCAAGCGGCTGGACCTGAGCTACACCCTCATCAGCGTGTGCGGATCCCTGGGCCACAACTTCGGCCAGCTGGCGATGGCTTCGGTCATCATGCAGTCGGGGTTCGTCATCTACTATCTGCCTATAATGGCGGTGTCAGGCATCGGGATGGGCGTTGCCACCGGCGTCATCCTGCGCGTGATGCTTCCTTATATGAATAAACTGCGGCTGACACAGTCGTGAAGGACCGGAGCGGTCGTTTCGATCCTTCCCGACTGCGGCATTCGCAGGCCGAAAGGCAAGCCGGCTTTATCTATCGTGGCGGGCGGAGCCATGGGTATGCAGGCCCTGCCCGTTTTCTGGGGTAAATTTGGTGAAAAAACTCTCTGAAACAGGAGGAAACTATCGTGTCAAAGCTTTTTTCAAAATCTTTGAGTGGCGTCAAGGTCCCGCACTGCAAAAACACCGCAGCCAGCGAGACCGTTAAGATGCCCGTGCCCGACAAGGTAGTGATCCCGATGAAGCAGCACATGGGCCGGGAGTGCACTCCCACCGTGAAGCTGACAGACCTTGTAAAAGTGGGTCAGGTCATCGGCGATACCGACGCCTTTATCGGCGCGCCGATCCACTCCAGCGTATCCGGAAAGGTCACAAAGATCGATGACATCATCGGCAGCGACGGTACTCCGATCAAGGCCGTTGTGATCACTCCGGATAAGCTGCAGGAGGTGGATGAGTCGGTGAAGGCTCCGGAGGTCACCGACCTTGCGAGCTTCGCCGCGGCGATCCGCCGCTCCGGGCTGGTGGGCCTGGGCGGCGCCGGCTTCCCGACGCATGTCAAGCTGATGCCCAAGAACCTGGACGAGGTCACCACCCTGCTGGTCAACGGCGCCGAGTGTGAGCCCTACATCACCGCCGACAACCGCACCATGCTCGAGGAGACCGACGACATCGTCGAGGGCATCAAGCTGGTCAAGCAGTACATGGAACTCTCCGAGGTGATCATCGGCGTCGAGGACAACAAGCCCGAGGCCATCGCCAAGCTCCAGGCCGCCGTGGCCGGTCTGGACGGCGTCTCGGTCAAGAGCCTCAAGGCCCAGTACCCCCAGGGCGGTGAGAAGGTGCTGATCTATGAATGCACCGGCAAGATCGTGCCCGAGGGCAAGCTGCCCAGCGATGTGGGCTGCGTGGTGCTCAATGTCTCCACCATCGCCTTCATCGCCCGGTATATGCACACCGGCATGCCGCTGGTGACCAAGCGCGTCACCGTGGACGGCGATGCCATCGCCGAGCCCAAGAATGTGGAGGTGCCCATCGGCGCCACCTTCGGCGACATCATCGACTTCTGCGGCGGCTTCAAGACCGAGCCGAAGAAGATCATCATGGGCGGCCCGATGATGGGCTTTGCCGTGCCGACACTGGACTATCCGGTGCTCAAGAACAACAACGCCATCCTTGCTTTCAGCGCGGAAAAGACCGCCGAGGCCGAGGCACCGGAAACCCCCTGCATCCGCTGCGCACGCTGCGTCAACGCCTGCCCGCTGGGTCTGATGCCCGCCGCCATCGAGAAGGCCTTTAATGCCGGCGATGTGGACGCCCTCAAGGCCCTGAAGGTCAACCTGTGCATGGAGTGCGGCTGCTGCGCCTATGTCTGCCCTGCCAAGAGAAATCTTGTCTCGGTCAATCGACTGGCCAAGAAAATGATCGAAAGGAGCAAGTAAGGGTGAGTACCATTACCAATAAGCTGACTGTGGCCCCTTCTCCTCATATTAAGGACAAGGTGACCACAAAATCTCTGATGCTGAATGTGATCATCGCGCTGGTTCCGGCGGGTGTCGCTTCGGTTTTGATCTTCGGCTTCCGGTCGCTGGCTCTGATCGCCACCTGCGTGATCACCTGCGTGGTTGCCGAGTACCTGTTCAACCTGGTCCGCAAAAAGCCCCAGACCATCGGCGACCTGAGCGCCGTGGTCACCGGTATCCTGCTGGCCTATAACCTGCCCTCCACCTTCCCGCTGTGGCAGGCCGCTGTCGGCGGCATCTTCGCCATTGTGCTGGTCAAGAAGCTGTTCGGCGGCCTGGGGCAGAACTTCGCCAACCCGGCCATCGTCGGCCGCGTGGTGCTGCTCATCTCCTTCTCCGAGGCGATGACCACCTGGCTGGTGCCCCATAAGGTAATTGGCGGCTACACCCTGGTGTCCGGCGCTACCCCGCTGGCAGTCACCACCGCCAGCGATCTGCCCTCCTATATGGAGATGTTCCTCGGCCTGCGCGGCGGCGCCCTGGGCGAGACCTGCATCCTGGCGCTGCTGATCGGCGGCGTCTTCCTGATTGTCCGCGGTGTCATCAAGCCCATCATCCCGGTCTCCTTCCTGGCTACCATTGCCGTCTGCTCGCTGCTGGCCGGTGAGGATCCGCTGTTCCAGCTGATGGCCGGCGGCGCTGTGCTGGGCGCCTTCTTCATGGCCACCGACTATGTTACCAGCCCGGTTACCGACATGGGCAAGCTGATCTTCGGCATTGGCTGCGGCCTGATCACCATGCTGATCCGGTTGTTCGGCTCCTATCCGGAGGGCGTGTCCTTCGCGATCCTGCTGATGAACATCATTACGCCCCACATCGACAGCCTTACAAAGTCGAAGCCCTTTGGAGGTGTGATCAAGAAATGAGTATGTTTAAGGATTTTGTGCTGCCCCCGCTGGTGCTCACCGTCATTGCCGGTGTTACCACCGCTGCTCTGGTCCTCACCGAGGGTGTGACCACCCCGATTATTGAGGAGCAGCAGGCCGCCGCCGCAGATGCCGCCCGTGTGGCTGTCCTGCCGGAGGCGGACAGCTTTACCCAGTGCACCGTTGAGGAGATGCCCGAAGGCGGCATTGACGCCTACCAGGCCGACAACGGCGCCGGCTATGTCATTACCGCCGAGGCCAGAGGCTACGGCGGCCAGCTGCGGGTGATGGTGGGCATCGGTTCCGATGGCCTCATCACCGGCACCGAGGTGCTCGTCAACAACGAGACCCAGGGCCTCGGCTCCCGGGTATCCGAGCACGACTTCATGGATCAGTACATCGGCAAGGATTCGACGCTGGAGGGTGTCCAGGCCATCAGCGGCACCACCATCTCCTCCAACGCCTTCTCCAACGCCGTCAAGACCGCCTACCAGATCTACGGCGAACTGGCCGGCGTCGAGGTGGCGGGCACCGAGCGTGAGCCCATCTCCGATGAGGTCAAGGCCCAGCTCTTCCCGAATGTCACCGAGTTCCAGCGCTACGCCGTCGACGGCGAGGCCTACCGCGCCGGTGACGAGGGCACCATCATCGTCACCTCCAATGCGGGCTTTGCCGGCAATGTGACCACCGCCATCGGCTTTGACGCCAACGGCGCGGTCAGCGGCGTGGTCTTCACCGAGTCCAGCGAGACCGAGGGCTATGGCGCCCAGTACACCCAGTCCTCCTGGATCGAGGATCAGATCGGCAAGACCAGCGCCGAAGAGATCAACGGCATCAGCGGCTCCACCGTTACCTACGAGGCGCTGACCAAGAACTTCACCGAGGCCTTTGAGCTGCTGCCCACCCTGGCCGACGCCTCCCTCGAGTACGAGGGCAGCGCCGACGGCTACAACGGCACGATGACCGTGGCCGTGGGCATCGACT
>CAJFQR010000025.1 GCA_904419105.1 Candidatus Avimicrobium faecavium | reverse complement strand
GACAGGACCAGCCAGCAGGAGATCCGCGCCATGGGCATCGAGCGGGACTGCGAGGATTGCTACAAGGCCGAGTATATGAAGCAGTTCCTCGGCGAGGAGCTGGACGGCATCATCTCCTCCATCGCCCCCCACGGCGTCTATGTGGAGCTGCCCAACACCGTTGAGGGCCTGATCCGTATGGACGATATGCCCGAAGGCGAGTACAGCACCGACTCCCGCGTCATTCTGCAGAACGCCGCCACCGGCCGCACCTACACCGTCGGCGACCCGATGAAGGTGCAGGTGGTGGCCTGTGATGTCTCCGCCGGCAATGTGGATTTTATCCCCGCTGGCACCGTGCGCAAGCCCCGCCCGGAGAGGCGCCCAGCCCCCCGCGGCGGCAGCGGTCCCCGCGGCAGAAATGGTTCCCGCAGCAGCGGCAGCCGCGGTGGAGCCCGCCGCGGCCGCTGACTCTGGCACATTCAGGAGGAAAAAAACAATGGCTGTGACATTCATCTGGTACCCACGCTGCTCCACCTGCCGCAAGGCCGCCCAGTGGCTGGACGACCACGGCATCGCCCATGAGGACCGCCACATCGTCGAGGAGAACCCCACCGCTGCGGAGCTCGCCGAGTGGGCGGCGCGCAGCGGCAAGCCCTCGAAGAGCTTCTTCAACACCAGCGGCAACCTCTACAAGGAGCTGCATCTGAAGGATCGTCTCCCGGAGATGGACGATGCCGCCCGCTTTGACCTGCTGGCCACCAACGGCATGCTGGTCAAACGGCCTATCGTCCTTGCCGGGGACCGTGTACTCATCGGCTTCAAACCCGCCGAGTGGGAGGAGACCCTTCTTCCCGGCGCGGACTGCTGACAGAAAAGGAGGAACCTCTATGAAACGCATCGGACTCATCGGTGGCCTGAGCTGGCAGTCGACGGTGGACTACTACCGCATCATCAACGAGGAGTCGGCCAAGCGGCTCGGCGGCCTCAACAATGTCGAGAGCATCGTCTATTCGGTGAATCTGAACGAGATGCTCGGCTTGATGGGCAAGGGTGACATTGCCACCCTCGGCGGGAAGTTTGCCGCCGTCGGCAAAAAGCTCGAGGAGGCGGGCGCCGACCTGGTTGTCCTCTGCACCAACACGATGCACGCCGCCTGCCAGCAGCTGGAGGCGGAGCTCCATGTGCCTTTCATCCACATCGCCGACGCCACCGGCGCCGAGATCCGCCGCCAGGGCCTTCACAAGGTGGGCCTGATGGGCACCCCGTTCACGATGGGGCAGGACTTCCTCAAGGGGCGCCTGCGGGAGAAGTTTGGCATCGAGGTGATTGTCCCGGCTGAGGACCGGTGGCAGGAGATCTACCGGGTCATCCAGGAGGAACTCACCTTTGGGATCCTGAAGGACGAAAGCCGCCGCTGGTTCCTGTCGGTGATCGAAGAGCTGCGCGCCCAGGGGGCGGAGGGGGTCATTCTCGGCTGCACCGAGATCCCGATGCTCATCAAGCAGTCGGACACCGATCTGCCGGTCTTTGACACCACCGCCCTGCATGCGATGGCCGCCGTGGATCTGGCCGAGGCCCTTGAACGGCAGGACGCCGTCCGCTGACTGGCTGCCGGTCGAAAGGTTTTGAAAGAATTTACAATTTGTTCGCAGGGGGATGGCGCCGGTCGCCGTCCCTTTGTGGTATACTGGGAAATCGGAAAGGGGGAAGGCCGATGACGGGTGCGGTAATCGTCGCTGCCGGGCGTTCGGCCCGGATGGGCGGTATCGACAAGCTGATAGCGGAGCTGGACGGCCTGCCGGTGCTGCGGCGTACGCTGCTGGCGGTGGCTGCGGCGCCGGAGGTGGAGGAGATCGTCCTGGTGGTGCGCCCCGGCCGGGAGGAGGAGCTGGCCGCCGCCGCCGGCCCCTGCCTGAAACTGCGGGCGGTGGTCCCCGGTGGGGAGACCCGCCAGCAGTCGGTGCTTGCCGGGGTGCAGGCGCTCTCGCCGGGGTGTGAGCTGGTGGCGATCCACGACGGGGCCCGGCCGCTGGTGACTCCGGCGGTCATCGCCCGCTGTGTGGACGCCGCGCGGCGTTTCGGCGCCGCTGCCGCCGCAGTCCCGGTCAAGGACACCATCAAACGGGCCGACCCGGAGGGCCGGGTGGTGGATACCCCGCCCCGGGCGGCGCTCTGGGCGGTGCAGACCCCTCAGGTCTTTGGCCGGAGAGCCTATCTGGAGGCGGCAGAGGCTGCCCGCAGAGACGGCGCCGACTGCACCGACGACTGCCAGCTCTTCGAGCGGCTGGGCCGGGAGGTGCGCCTGGTGATGGGGGACTATCGCAATCTCAAACTCACGACGCCGGAGGACTTTCTCACTGCCGGCGCATTTTTGGAGGGAATGGTATGAGGATCGGACATGGATACGATGTGCACCGCTTTGCCAGAGGCCGCAGATTGATGCTCTGCGGTGTCGAGGTGGACTATGACGGCATAGGCCTGCTCGGCCATTCGGATGCCGATGTGGCGCTGCATGCGCTGGCGGACAGCATCCTCGGGGCGCTGGCCCTCGGGGATATCGGCAAGCTCTTTCCGGACAGCGACCCCCGTTATAAAAACGCCGACAGCGCCCTGCTGCTCCGGGAGGTGGTGGACCGGGCCCGGCGGGAGGGCTATGTGATGGGCAACTGCGACATCACCGTCGTGGCCCAGGAGCCGAAGCTCTCCCCCTACATCGATGCGATGCGCCGCCGGGTGGCGGAGATCTGCGGCTGTGAGCCGGGACAGGTCAGCGTCAAGGCCACCACCGAGGAAGGGCTGGGCTTTACCGGGGAGCTCGAGGGCATCGCCGCCCACGCGGTCTGCCTGCTCGTCCCGGAGAAGATCCGTCCTCTTACGGTGTAACATCACCTGGGGCTGCGGCATAGGATAGCAGTACACCCGGCGCTGCCGGGGAGCTCGTTTGGAAAGGTGCTGATCCTGCCATGACCCTGATGATGTGTTCCATTACATACGCCCAGCGCGCCGAGGAGGTGCTGGGCGCAGCGGGCTACCACACCCACTGCGAAAACAACCCCGACCCCGAGGGCTGCCGCTATCTGCTGAAGGTCTCCGGGGGTGACCCGGACGAGGCGCTGCGGCTGCTGGCCGACGCCGGCGTGAAGGTGCGCGGCGTTCTGGACACAGACCGGTAGGTCCCTCTTCTTGGGACGGCACGGCCGGGCGGGGATGCTCCGCCCAGCCGTGTTTTGCTGCTGCCGGGCCGGGAAATTTGACAGAAAAACCAGCTTGCATAAAGCCGCAGTTGTGTTACAATTATTTTGAACACAAAAGCGAGGCGGAAGGGAAGAGAGGCCAGTGCCAAATATCGTGGAGAGTTTCGTCAGACAGATCCGGCTGTTCGGCGTCTCAGATCTGATCGACATCTGTGTCGTTGCGTACATCATATTCCAGCTCATCCGGCTGCTGCGGGAGACTCGGGCCATCCAGCTTGTCAAAGGGCTGCTGGCGTTGGTGGGTGTCTATCTGGCGGCCAACATCCTGCAGCTGCGCAGCATCATCTTCATTATGCAGAATGTCTTCCAGATTGGTGCCATCGCGCTGATCGTCCTCTTCCAGCCGGAGCTGCGCAAGGTGCTTGAGCAGGTAGGCCGCACCCGGGTCTCGATGCTGGGAGCGGTGTTCGGCCCGTCGGAGGACAATGCCACCGAGCTGATGCACCAGTGGGAGAGCGCCATCAATGCCGTCTGTGACGCCTGTGCCACCATGTCCCGGCAGAAGGTCGGGGCGCTGATGGTGTTTGAGCGGTCCACCCCACTGGGCGATGTGATCGCCACCGGCACGCTGGTGGATGCCATCCCAAGCTATGAGCTCATCAACAACCTCTTCTTCAAGAACTCCCCGCTGCACGACGGTGCGGTGATCTTCCGGGACGGCAAGATTCACGCCGCCGGCTGTGTGCTGCCGCTGTCCTCCAATTTCACCATCAGCCGGGAGCTGGGTACCCGGCACCGGGCGGCGCTGGGCATGAGCGAGAACTCCGACGCCATCACGGTGGTGGTCTCGGAGGAGAACGGCAAGATCACCGTCTGCGACAACGGCGTTCTCAAGCGGGCGCTCTCGGTGGACGAACTGCGCAGCGAGCTCAAAAACGGCCTTATCATCGAGAAGAAGGCCGAACCCCGCAAGCTCAGTTTCCGCCTGATCCGGCGGGATGGCACCCACACCGGAAAGGAGGACAAGAGCGATGAAGCGGCCGAGCATTAATTTTAAGGTCCTCTTTGACAACAACAAGTTTTTGTGGTTTTTCTCCTTCCTGTTCGCCTTTCTGATCTGGCTGTCGGTGGTGAACACTGTCTATACCACCGCCGACCGCACCATCAACAATGTGCCGGTGTCTTTTGATACCACCGGCACCAGTCTTGAGGCGCTGGGCCTTGATGTGGTGCTGGACAGCCCGATGACCGTCAGTGTCGATCTCAGCGGCGAGCGCAATGTCGTCGCCGATGTGGAACGGGCGGATCTGCAGGTGCAGGCCGATCTCACCGGCATCACTGCGGCCGGCGAATACACCGTCCGCCTGACGGTGAGCGACCGGCTGAACCGGGATTTTGACAATCTCTCCGCCGCCCCCAGGGAGGTGACGGTGCGCTTTGACCGCACGGTGGAAAAGACCCTCACCGTTTCGGTGGATCTGTCCGGCATTACCTATCCCGACGGCTATGTCCTCGGCGATGACTATGTCAATGTGCAGACGGTGACCATCCGCGGCCCGGAGAGCGATGTCTCCCGGGTAGCCAGCTGTGTGGCCCGTGCCTCCCACGCCGGTGCCATCACCCAGACCGAGGTGCTCACCACCGATCTGACCCTGCTGGACGCCGACGGCAACGAGGTGGTCAGCGACTACATCCAGATGAGCAGTGAGACTGCCGACATCACCGTGCCGCTGCTCAAGACCAAGCGGGTGCCCATCACGGTGGACTTCCTCCATGTGCCGGACGGCTTCCCGCTGGACGAGCTGAACTACACCCTCTCCAAGGAGGATATCCTGCTGGCCGGCCCCGAGGGGGCGGTGAACTCGATGGAGGAGCTCAGCGTCGGCTACATCGACTTCCGGGATATGGACGGCGGGGACTTCAGCTTCAACCTCAACCTGCCGGCCGGCTTCATCAACCTTGAAGGGGACGAGAGCGTCACCGTCTCCTTTGACACCAGCGACCTGGCCTCCCAGGAGATGACCGTCACCAATATCCAGCTCACCGGTGTGCCGGAGGACTATACCGTTACACTGGTGACCACCAGCATCCGCGGGGTCACTGTCCACGGACGCACCGCCGACCTGGCGGCTCTCACCGCTGAGGACCTGGTGGCCACGGTGGATCTGAGCGAGGTGGAACTTGGCCAGGGCAGCAGCAGCGTCGTCGCCGATATTGCCGCCCCGGACAAGGGGCTGGTGTGGTGCAGCGGCACCTACCGGGTGCAGATCAGCGTTCAGCAGAACTGACCCACTGTCCGACCATACAAACTCACAAGGGCGCCGGCCGCTTCGGGACCGGCCGCCCTTTTTCATCGAAAGGAGTGGACTTTCTTGTCCATTTACATCTCGTCGGTGAGCGTCCCCTTCCGGGAGGGAGAGGACGCCGCCATCGCCCAGGCGCTCCGGCGGATCCGCCTCTCTCCGGGGAAGGCCCGGGCCTACATCGTCAAGAGCTCGGTGGACGCCCGCCGCCGCAGCGATATCCGTCTGGTCTACACCGTCGGGGTGGACTGCGATGGGGAGGAGGCCATCGTCCGGCGGGCCGGGGACCCGGCGGTGCGGCTGCACCGGCCCCAGCGTCCGTCCTTTGTCCCGGGGACGGCTCCGCTGGCTGCCCGGCCGGTGGTGGTCGGCTTTGGCCCGGCGGGGATGTTCGCCGCGCTGACGCTGGCCAGGCTGGGTTACCGCCCGCTGGTGCTCGAGCGGGGCGCCGATGTGGACCGCCGGGTGGCCGCCGTCGAGCGGTTCTGGCGGACCGGCAGCTTTGATCCGGTGTCCAACGTCCAGTTCGGGGAGGGAGGGGCCGGCACCTTCTCCGACGGCAAGCTCACCACCCGCATCAACGACCCCCTCTGCGAGGAGGTGCTGCGGGTCTTTGCCGGCCACGGAGCGGATCCCTCTATCTTGAAAAAGGCCAAGCCCCACATCGGCACCGACTATCTGCGCCGGGTGGTCAAGTCCATCCGGGAGGAGATCATCGCCCTCGGCGGCGAGGTGCGCTTTGAGACCCGGGTCACCGGGTTCCTCCTCTCCGGCGGCCGGGTCACCGGGGTGCGCACCGACGCCGGGGATCTGCCCGCCGGAGCGGTGATCCTGGCGGTGGGCCACAGCGCCCGGGATACCTTCACGGCGGTGCATCGGGCGGGCATCGCCCTGCAGCCCAAGGCCTTTTCAGTGGGGGTGCGGGCGGAACATCTCCAGGCGGACATCGACCGCGGCCTCTATGGCGGGTACGCCGGCGATCCCCGGCTGCCGGTTGGGGAGTACCAGCTCTCCTACCGGGAGAACGGCCGCGGGGTCTACACCTTCTGCATGTGTCCCGGCGGAGTGGTGGTGCCCTCGTCGTCGGAGGAGGGCGGCCTTGTCACCAACGGCATGAGCGAATTTGCCCGGGATGGAAAAAATGCCAACAGCGCCGTCGTTGTCGGGGTGGACAGTGCCGATTTCGGCGGCGAATGGGACAGCGGCTTCCGGTTCCAGCGGCAGCTGGAGGAGCTGGCCTATGAGATGGGCGGGCGCAGCTACCGGGCGCCGGTGCAGACCGTCGGGCGGTTCCTCGCCGGGAAGGCCGGGGCGGACTTTGGCCGGGTGGAGCCCACCTACGCCCTCGGCACCGTCCCCGGGGACTTTGAGAAGCTCTTCCCGCCACAGGTGACGGCGATGCTCCGCAAGGGCCTGGAGAACTTCGCCCGGAAGCTCCCGGCCTATGGGGCGCCGGACGCGGTGCTCACCGCCCCGGAGACCCGGACCTCCTCCCCGGTGCGGATCCCCCGGGACGGCAGCCTCCAGTCGCCGGACGCCCGGGGTCTCTATCCCTGCGGCGAGGGGGCGGGCTATGCCGGCGGCATTATGAGCGCTGCGGTGGACGGGATCCGGTGCGCCGGGGCCCTCATCGAAGCCTCTGCGCCGCCGGCGGACTGACGCGGTGCGGGACAGGCGGCCATCCGGCCGCCTGTTTTCTGTCCCTGTGCCGGGAAAAGAGACGGACCGCACAATACTGTCCGCCGAAATTTGACAGGAAGCCGCTTCCCGATCTGGAACTCGGTAGCACTTTATGGTATACTTATCTTGTTAAGCTCTTTTTGGCGCCGGGAACGGCGGCCATCGAGGGGATTTGCGCGTCCAGGAGGCACCCAGTTGGAACTTGATCTTCTTCGCTACATCCAGAGCGCTGCGTCGCCGGTGCTGGATGTGTTCTTTTCCGCCGCAGTCCATCTCGCCGATCCGGCGCTGTGGCTGCTGCTCCTGCTCTGGCTCTACTGGCGGGAGAAGGAGGCCGGCCGGGCGGCGGCCTACGCCGTGTTCACCTCGACGGTGCTGGGCCGGGGGCTCCGGGGGATTTTCCGGCTGGCGGGCCCCGCGGGAGAGGAGGGCATCCGTGCGCTGCTGCCGGATACCGGACCCACCTTCCCGAGCGACCGGGTGCAGCGGGTGGCTGCCGGCGGCAGCGCCCTGTCCCTCTGGCAGGGCGGGGACGCCCTGTGGATCGGCTCCATTGCAGCTATGTTCCTCACCGCCTTTGGAGAGATGTACCTCGGCGGCGGGTATCCCCGGGATGTGTTCGTCGGGCTGCTGCTCGGCGTGGCGGCGGCCTGGCTCTGTGCCAGGCTCCGGGACCGGGCGCTGGGCCATGTGGGGCTCTACGCCGCCAGCTGGGCCGTGCTGACGGTGCTGCTGCCCTTCGGCTGGTCGGAGGAGTTCCTCGCGGCCTGGGGGCTGCTCGGCGGCTTTGCCGCCGGCTGCGCCTTTGAGGAGAACTTCGTGCGGGTGGGCCGCCAGTCGGAGATGGCCGGGGTGCTCTTCCGGCTGGTGACCGGCACCGCCCTCACCGGCGGGATCTACGCCCTCGGGGGACTGCTCCCGGAGTCGGCGCCCTTTGCCGCGGTGCGGCTGTTTGCCACCGGCTTTGCCGGATACGGGCTCTGCCCGATGCTGTTTAAGAAACTGAGACGATAGCGGGGCAGCCCGCCAAGGAGGAAGAGACGATGGGTGTACGCTACTGGGAGACCGCCCGCCGGGAATGGGATCCGGAGGAGCTGGCACGGCTGCGGGCCTCCGGCCTCACCGGGCTGGCGGCCAAGGTCCTTGCCGCCCGGGGCGTCGGTTCGATGGCCGAGGCCTCGGAGCAGCTCGGTGCCCGGGACGCCCTGTTTGACCCCTTCCTCCTGCGGGATATGGACAAGGCGGTGGAGCGGATCCTTGCCGCCATCCGGGACGGCGAGCGGATCGTGGTCTACGGCGACTACGACTGCGACGGGGTCACCTCCACGGCGCTGCTCACCAGCTATCTTGAGGCGGTCGGCGCCGATGTGCTCTTCTATATCCCCGACCGGGAGCAGGAGGGCTACGGCCTCAACAATGAGGCGCTGGACTTTCTGCGGGAGGTCCGGGGGGCGGAGCTGATCATCACGGTGGACAACGGCGTCTCCGCCCATGCGGAGATCGCCCACGCCCGGGAGATCGGCCTCGATGTGGTGGTCACCGACCACCACCAGCCCCGGGAGACGCTGCCGGAGGCGGTGGCCGTGGTGGATCCGCACCGGCCCGACTGCCCGAGCCCCTTCAAGGGGCTGGCCGGCGTCGGGGTGGCCTTCAAGCTGGTGTGTGCGCTGGACGGGGATGACGGCAGCGAGCTCATCGAGCAGTACGGTGACCTGACGGCGTTGGGCACCGTCGGCGATGTGATGCCCCTCACCCACGACAACCGCACCTTTGTCCGGCACGGGCTGGGCCAGCTGGCCGACAGCATCCGCCCGGGGATCCGGGCGCTGATCCGCGCCGCCGGGCTCGAAGGCCGGGCCCTTACCGCCACCAATGTGGCCTTCGGTCTGGTGCCCCGCCTCAATGCCGCCGGGCGGATGGGCGATGTCTACGACGCGCTGGAGCTGCTGCTCACCGAGAGCGAGACCACCGCCGCCGAGAAGGCGGAGATCCTCTGCGGCTATAATGACCAGCGCAAGGAGATTGAGGGGCAGATCCTTTCGGAGGTGGCGGCTCGTATCCAGCAGGATCCGTCGCTGGTACGCCAGCGGGCCATCCTCATCGACGGGGCGGGCTGGCACCATGGGGTCATCGGGATCCTCTGCTCCAAGCTGGTGGAAAAATACGGCCGGCCGGCCTTTCTCATCTCCACCGATGAAAAGGAGGGCCGTTCCTCCGGGCGGAGCATCGACGGGGTCTCGGTGATCGAGGCGGTGGCAGCCTGCGGTGACCTGCTCAGTCACTACGGCGGCCATGCGGCGGCGGCCGGTTTCACCGTACCGCTGGAGAACCTTCCGGCATTCCGGGAGCGGTTTGAGGGCTTTTTCCGGGAGAGATACCCGATCATGCCCTACGACAAATTGGAGGTCACCGGCGTGGTGGAGCCCGCCGAGCTCACCGTGCCAGAGGTTCAGGGGCTGTCCAGACTGGAGCCCTTCGGCGCCGGGAACCCGCTGCCCCTCTTTGAGATCGACGGCGCCAGGCTGGAGCGGATCCAGCCCCTCTCCGGCGGCAAGCACCTGCGCCTTGGCCTCTCCAAAGACGGCACCGCCTTCCAGGCGCTGCTGTTCGGCACCGGGCCGGATCAGTTCGGCTATCTGCCCGGCGACCTGCTGGACCTGGTGGTGACGGCGGAGATCTCGGTCTACCGGGAGGTCAAAAGCGTGGCCCTCAAGGTGGAGGACCTGCGGCTGCACGGCGTCGACCAGGAGGCGGTGTGCTACCAGCGCCGTATCTATGAGAACGCCCTTGGCGGGGAGCACCGCCCGGAAGAGGATGCACTGATCTGCCCGACCCGGGAGGATGCGGCGGTGGTCTACCGGTATCTGAACCGGCACGGCGGCTTTGCCGGAGATGCGGACCTGCTCTGGCAGCGGCTGATGGGCAGCGGCATCGGCTACGGCAGACTGCTGGTGGTGCTGGACGCCATGGAGGAGCAGGGGCTTATCACGCGGGAGGCCGGCGGCTTCCGGGTGCTGCCGGTGAGCCAAAAGGTGGATCTGATGAACGCGGCGGCCATCTGCCGCCTGCGCGGGACGATATGAAATGAGGTGACAGGACTTTATGGAGAAGATCTATACCATTTCCGATCTGATGCAGGCCATTGAGGACAGCGGCCGGAACTACGACACTGACCGCATCATGGCCGCCTACAAGGTGGCGGAGGAGGCCCACAAGGACCAGCGCCGCCGCTCCGGTGAGCCGTATATCTCTCACCCTGTCGCCGTGGCCATCATACTGGTGGGGCTGGGAATGGATACCGATACGCTGGTGGCCGCCCTGCTCCACGATGTGGTGGAGGATACCGCCACCACCAGCGACAGCATTGAAAAGCAGTTCGGCAAGGATGTGGCGCTGATGGTGGATGGCGTCACCAAGCTGGGGCAGGTGCCCTTCTCCACCCGGGAGGAACAGCAGGCGGAAAATGTCCGCAAGATGCTGCTGGCCATGGCGCAGGATGTCAGGGTTATCATCATCAAGCTGGCAGACCGGCTGCACAATATGCGCACCCTTGAGTCGATGCCTCCGCAGAAGCAGCGGGACAAATCGCTGGAGACAATGGAGGTCTACGCGCCGCTGGCCCACCGGCTCGGCCTCAAGCTGGTCAAGGAGGAGCTGGAGGATACGGCGCTGCGCTTTCTCGACCCGGATGCCTACGCCGAGATTGAATCCCAGCTCAAGCTGCGCAGGGACGAGCGGGACAAATTTCTGGCGATGATGCGCCAGCGCCTGTCCGACAGGCTCACCGCCGAGCATATGAACTTCCACCTTGAGAGCCGGGTCAAGAGCATCTACGGCATCTACCGCAAGGTGTATATGCAGGGCCGGGACTTTGACGAGATCTTCGATGTCTACGCGCTGCGGGTCATCGTTGACACCGTCATTGAGTGCTACAATGTGCTGGGCATCGTCCATGATCTGTTCCGGCCGATCCCCAACCGCTTCAAGGACTACATCTCGATGCCCAAGGCCAATATGTACCAGTCGCTGCACACCACCGTACTGGACAAGGAGGGAATCCCCTTCGAGATCCAGATCCGCACCTGGGATATGCACTATGTGGCGGAATACGGCGTAGCCGCCCACTGGAAGTACAAGGCCGGCCTCAGCGGCAAGGACAGCCTGGAGGAGAAGATCGCCTGGGTGCGTCAGCTCCTTGAGGCCCAGCAGGAGAGCGACGATGTGGAGGACATTGTCCGCTCGATCAAAACGGACATCGCCCCGGAGGAGGTGTTCGCCTTCACGCCGAAGGGCGACGTCATCAGCCTGCCCAGCGGCTCCACCATCATCGACTTTGCCTATGCCATCCATTCGGCGGTAGGCAACCGCATGATGGGCGCCAAGGTGGACGGGCGCATCGTGCCGATCGACACCCCGGTCAAGACCGGTATGGTCATCGAGATCATCACCGGCAACACCAAGGGCCCCAACCGGGACTGGCTGAAGATTGTCAAGACCAGCGAGGCCCGCAACAAGATCCGATCCTGGTTCAAAAAGGAGAAGCGGGAGGAGAACATCGCCGCCGGCCGGGAGGAGCTCGAAAAGGAGTTCCGCCGCAGCTCCATCTCCCTCACCGACCAGCAGGAGGAGGACTTCCTCTCCTATCTGGCGGAGAAGCAGCAGATGAACAGCGTGGACGATTTCCTGGCGGCCATCGGCTACGGCGGCATCTCCCTGTCCAAGATTGCCCCGCGCATCAAGAGCGATTACATCCGGATGTTCCGCACCACCGAGGAGGAAAAGGCCGCCCAGACCATGCCCAAGCTGGTGGAGAAGAAGTCGAAGGTGTCCAGCGGGGTCATCGTCGAAGGGCTGGACAGCTGCCTGGTCAAATTCGCCCAGTGCTGCAACCCGCTGCCCGGCGACGAGATCATCGGATATATCACCCGGGGCTCCGGTGTGTCGATCCATAAGATCGACTGCCCGAATGTGGCCAATTCGATGAAGGACCCGGAGCAGGCCAGCCGCTGGGTCTCCGCCCACTGGGCTGAGACCACCCAGCGGGAGGTGTTCAAATCCTCCATCGAGCTGCTGGCCCGGGACCGGGGGCTGCTCATCGCCGAGGTGAGCATCACCCTGAACAACATGCACATCCCCATCCACGCTCTACAGGCCCGGGAGCTCAAGGACGGCATGACCTCGGTCACGCTGACACTGGGCACCGTGAATGTGGAGCAGCTTACCAACATCATGTCCAACCTGCGCAAGATCGACGGCGTCGTCGATGTCAAGCGGGCCAATCAATAGGAGGGACTCTATGCGAGCAGTAGTACAGCGGGTCGCCGCCTCCCGGGTGGAGATTGCCGGCGAGACGGTCGGCGAGATCGGCCAGGGGCTGATGATCCTTCTCGGCGTGGCCGAGACCGACACCGAGGAGGAGATGCGCTTTCTGGCGAAGAAGATCGTCAACCTGCGCATCTTCACCGATGAGAACGAAAAGATGAACCTCTCCCTGATGGACATCGGGGGCAGCGCGCTGGTGGTCTCCCAGTTCACCCTCTATGCCGACTGCAAAAAGGGGAACCGCCCGTCCTTCATCGCGGCGGGAAAGCCGCCGGTGAGCGAGCCGCTCTACGAGGCCTTTGTCCATGAGCTCATCGCCCTCGGGGTCGAGAAGGTGGCCACCGGGCAGTTTGGCGCGGATATGCAGGTCTACATCCAGAACGACGGCCCGGTGACCATCGTCCTCGACACCGATGAGATCAGCCCCAAGCGGGTGGCTGTCCGCAAGCTGGAAAAGGAGGGACGCTGAGTGCGCATCTATACGCTGACCGTTGGGCCGCTGGGCACCAACTGCTATCTGATCATGAGTGAAAAGCGCTCCATCGCTCTGGTGGACCCCGGCGCCGACCCGGAGCGCATCATCCAGAAGATTGAGGACCTGGGCTCCGCCCCGTCGATGATCCTGCTCACCCACGCCCACTACGACCACACCGGCGGTGTGGCGGCTCTGTGTGAGGCCTATCCCGACTGCGCCGTCTACCTTGGAGAGAAGGACGCCCCGGCCTACGGCGATCCGGAGGCGAGCCTTGCGGCAATGCTCGGCGGAGCGAAGGAGCCGGCGGTGCTGCCGCTGACCGCCACCGTAAAAGAAGGGGACACCCTTGCCCTCGATGAGCTGGAGTTCACCGTCCTGGAGACGCCGGGCCACACCCCCGGCGGCGTCACCTATCGGTGCGGCGATGTGCTCTTCTGCGGGGACACGCTGTTCCAGGGCAGCATCGGGCGCACCGATTTCCCCGGCGGCGACTATGAGACGCTGCGCCGGTCGCTGCTGCGGCTGCGTGGTCTGCCCGGAGAGTATACCGTCTGCCCGGGCCACGGCCTGCCGACGATGATGAGCCAGGAGCGCAAGACAAATCCCTATCTGAAAGGTTGATCGACTTCCGATGATGACAGTATTTTGCGAAGGGGCGGACTTTACCTATGAGCTCTCCGGCGTGGCGATGCTCTTCTTCCGCGGGGAAAAGGTGATTCCCGCCAAAGAGGGGGAGGAGCTGGAGGAGAACTTTATCCTCTCGGAGGCGAACATCCGCCCGGGGCGGGCCTCGCTGAGCCTTACCGTTGAGCGGGACGGGCGCAGCACCGGGGCCAGCGAGATCATCCCGCTGACAGAGGGGGAGGACCCGGAAAAACAGTGTGAACTGCATCTGTCCCGGATGCTCTACCGGCTGCTGGCGCCGCTCACCGGCATCGCGCCCAAATGGGGGGTGCTCACCGGCATCCGCCCGGTGAAACTGGTGCAGCGTTGGATGGATCAGGGGCTTACCGCCGGGGAGATCCGGGAGAGGCTGCGGGAGGACTACCTGGTCAGCGATGAGAAGATCGACCTGGCTCTGGCCACCCAGAAGAAGGAGCACGCGATCCTGTCCCGGAACACGCCGGACAGCTTCAGCCTGTACATCTCGATCCCCTTCTGCCCGAGCCGGTGCCTGTACTGCTCCTTTGTCTCCCACTCGATCGAAAAGACCTGGAAGCTGATGCCCGACTACATCGACTGCCTGTGCAGGGAGATTGCCCATACCGCCGAGGTGGCCCGGGCCTGCGGGCTCAAGCTGCGCACCGTCTACTTCGGCGGGGGCACGCCGACCTCCATCACCGCTGAGCAGCTGAAGACGCTCACCGACTGTGTGGCCGAGCACTTCGACCTGTCGGACATCTGGGAGTACACCATCGAGGCCGGCCGCCCGGACACCATCACCCGGGAGAAGCTGGCGGTCATCAAGGAGGCGGGGGTGACCCGCATCAGCATCAACCCCCAGACCTTCAACGATGAGGTGCTGCGCTTTGTCGGAAGAAAACACCCGGCGCAGGCGGTGGTGGACTGCTATCAGATGGCCCGGGAGCTGGGCTTTGACAACATCAACATGGACATCATCGCCGGGCTGCCCACCGACACGCTGCCCAGCTTTGAGCAGACGGTGGAAAAGCTCCTTGAACTGCGCCCGGAGAACATCACCGTCCACACGCTGTCGGTCAAGCGCTCGGCGGATCTGGCGGGCGAGCGGCGGGGGGATCTGTCCGCCCTCACCGGCGATGTCACCGAGATGGTGGACTACGCCCAGCGCCGCCTTGGGGAGAGCGGCTTTGAGCCCTACTACCTCTACCGGCAGCGCAACATCCTCGACAACCTGGAGAACACCGGCTACTGCATCCCCGGCAAAGAGGGCCTGTACAATGTCTACATCATGGACGAGACCCACACCATCCTGGCCTGCGGCGCCGGCGCCGTCTCCAAGCTGCGGGATCCCCATGGGGAGGACCTGAAGAGACTCTTCAATTTCAAGTACCCCTATGAGTACATCAGCCGCTTTGACGAGGTGCTCGCCCGCAAGGACG
>CAJFQR010000024.1 GCA_904419105.1 Candidatus Avimicrobium faecavium | reverse complement strand
AATAAATTTCTTGAAGATAATAGGGTATACTGCACCTGGGACAATCTTTCTGAATCAATCATGCAGTTCCACACCAAGCAGGACTTACAGCAATACTTTGTGGACAATAACCCAGATGTAAAGGTAAAAACAGCGATGAACTGGGCAAGCCAGGTATGGCCGTTTGCCCATGAGATAAAAAAGGGAGAGATCGTTGTCCTACCCAGCAAGATTAAGCCTGTGATTCATTTTGGCAAAATCACGGGGGATTATGAATTCTTACCTAATAACGATAATCCTTACTATCACGCGCATCAAGTTGACTGGTTTGCCTGTGATATCCCGCGTACAGCTTTTGACCAGGACATCTTATATTCCTTTGGTGCCTTTATGACCATTTGCCGTATTAAGCAGGAAGATCGCATAAAAGCAGTCATCTACGCTCATAAGCAGGGAAAGAAAGTTCCTCAAATTACTTCGCACGACCAACAGGATGATGACGAAGTGCGTGATATTGAAAATGAAGCCTTGGGGGTTATTACAAATCTGATAATCCAAAAGACTAAGGGGCATGGTTTAGCAAAAATTGTAGATGCCATTCTTCGAGCAAAGGGGTTCACTACATACGTTAGTCCAGCTGGGCCGGATAAAGGTGTAGATATTCTGGCATCTGCGGGTACGCTTGGTTTTGGAAGCCCCAAAATCTGTGTTCAGGTTAAGTCCACAGACGCGCCAGTGGATCGGATTGTTTTAGATCAGTTGGGCGGCGTGATGAAAAATTTTGGTGCCGAATATGGCCTGTTAGTGTCATGGAGTGGGTTCAAATCTTCAGTCATCAACGAGACGGCCAAACAGTTCTTTGAAATTCGGCTTTGGACCCACAAAGAAATTATCGAGGAGTTCTTGCGCTACTACGATCAGTTGGATGATGAAATCAAAGAGCTGATTCCTCTCAAAAAGATTTGGGTTGTAAATGGCGATGACAACTAACTAAGGTGGTAGGATTGCGATTAGTATGGTTTGTGGTTCCTTTTTGAAATAAATGCAATACTTCATTTTAACGGGAAACTGCAAGCCATGTTTTTTGCGATCTTTTATGTCTTACTCACCGAATGGGATTCTCTTGACAAATCAAAACTCATCATGTTATAATGTAATTAAAGAATATTTGTTCTATGCACAGCTGGTACACTGCCAGCATTTTTAAGTCGAACAGACATACATACCAAACTGAATAACACTGTAAGCACCGAGCAAGGTGTCGTTGTTGTGTTGTCCAGGGTATGTATGTCTTTTTTCTTTTGCAGTCAGAAAGGAGGAATGTTGTATGAAAGAGTCAGTCTACAAAAGCTATGAGGAACTGCCGCTGTTCCTGAATGCCGAAACAGTGGCAAAGGTGTTAGGTGTCGCTCCATCTACAGCTTACGAGCTGATGCACGAAGCAGATTTCCCCACCTTGAAAATCGGAAACCGGATGGTTGTCCCGAAGGAACAGTTCATTATCTGGGTACAGCGGCATACAGAAGGAGGGGTTCAGTGAAGCATCAGAAGTGGTCAAAGCGAGATCCAGTCAAAAACTATTTTCCAGTACCAAATGAAGTGTTCCTGCTCGGTCTGTCGCCGGGAGAGTTGGCTGTGTATTCCTATCTGCTTTTCTGCGAGGACAGAAGTACTTATCAGTGCTGGCCCAGTTTCAAAACTATTGGGAAGGCTACTGGAATGAGCACCAATACGGTGCGAAAGTATGTGCGGATGCTAGAAGACCGGGGGCTGATCACTACAGAGCCAACCAGTGTCACCACGAAGAACGGTCAGAAGCGAAATGGAAATCTGCTCTTTACTATCCGTCCGATCCAGGAAGCGGTGGAGCAATTCTACCAGCAGCAGATGGAGAAAATATCTCTGGATGTACAGAGGAAGAAAGCATCAGGTACGAAAGCCAGGCAGGAACGCCCTGCGTGACCGACTGTGTGGGCTTGTGTGAGGCTTTCTCAGTCGAGGTAGGGAAACAATACCAAACCCCATAGAAACACCGGTTTGGGCCAATTTTGAGGCAGTTTGAGGAAGTACATCCTATCGCAGCGATGAAAATGAAAAGAGAGGGTCTCCATGTCCCCTAATAATGTTCTATTGAACATTATTAGGGGGATCGAAAGATGGAGCCTCCTGTACAAAAACTGCGCCGCATAAACAAAGAAAAGAACTTTTTGGAATGGACTCGAAAAAGAAGAACCGCGAAAGATCAACTGCCGGCGAAGCAAAATCGCCCCGCTGTCCCAGCTGTGTGGGACTGTGTGCGGTTTTCGCCGGAAGGGTAAGGAAACAACCCATCGCTCCCATACCAGCCCACGTTGGGCCTTTTTTGCAGGGCGTTTGAGAAGGCAGGTTTCTTTCGGATCAGTGTAGGCCATCCAGGGCTAGGTGAGATCAAAATCCCATACACAAATCCGACACATTATGACGAGTTCCATGACCCATCCCAAAGAGCTGTTTTTACCTGAAAACGGGGGTGACACATGGGGTCGAAAATGAAGCAGGATAAAGGCCGGGGGTCGGAACGACCCTCCGGCCGGGCCACACCGCCCCGCAATGCGGGTCGGGAAGCGGGTTTGCGGGATTTCCACTGCGGGGATCAAAGGTAGTCGGTTGATCCCCGTTTGGCTGTCACAGATGGTCGTGTAAATATGCAAACCGCATCGTTGTAGGCTTTTCTAGGTTCACCTGCGGGGGTCACCTTGGGGGTCTACGGCATTTTCAGCGGGCAGACAATTTCCATTTCCGTTTTTGTTCACCAAATGATAACTTTCTGATAACTCTGCGTCTATGGGCTGGATATCCCCGTCGGTTACTGGTATGGTGTGTGTTGGCAGGGGCACAAAATCTGCTTCGCTGAAAACAAAGAAAAAGGGGAAATTGTATGGCCAAAAAACGCGCCAACGGTGAGGGCAACATCCGCAAGCGGAAAGATGGCCGCTGGGAAGGCCGGTACACCGCCGGATATCACCCGGAAACCGGAAAGCGTATTATCAAAAATGTGTTGGGCAAAACGCAAGCGGAAGTTAAAGAGAAGCTTGCGAAAGCCATCGAGGATAGCAAAGCTCTCGATGTGGTTCATGCCGACGAGTATACGGTGGGCGAATGGCTAAGGCTGTGGTATGAACTCTACGCAAAGCCCAACATTCGCCCCACCACAGCGGACAGCTATCGTCTGGGGATCGAAAAACATGTGATCCCGCGAATTGGTGATATCAAACTGAACAAGCTCACCAGCCGGGATATCCAGAAGATGTATAAGGACCTGCAGGAGAACGGAAGGCTTCGTAAATCTCAAAAGAGCAAGAAGCCAGGATTGAGCAACAGCACAGTGCGGGGTATCCACATGATGCTCCATAATGCTCTCGACCGGGCGGTGAAAGAACGACTGATCCTGCGGAATCCCACTGAGGACTGCATCATTCCCAAGATTCAGAAACAGGAGGTGAAGATCCTTCATCCAGAGGGTATGAAGGCTTACCTGGAAGCGGCAAACAAAAGAGGTGTCCTGCCCATGTTCTATCTGGAACTGGTGACCGGCCTGCGTAAGGGGGAGCTCACGGCCCTACTCTGGTCTGATCTGGACGAAAAAAGGTGTACCATCTCAGTGAGCAAGCAGGCAGTGGGAGACAGGAACCGGAATGTCACCATCAGCCGCCCCAAGACAGAGAACTCGGTGCGGAAGATCTCAATTCCCCAGTCAGCGGTAGACCTCCTCATCGCCGAGCATAGAAAGCATCCAGACAATCCCTGGCTGTTCCCCTCACCTAAAACAGGAGAGATGTACCACCCAGATTCCATCATCAAACTCCATGAGAAGATCCTGTGCGACATCGGGCTGGAGCATATCCGATTTCACGACCTTCGCCACACCTTCGCTACCATGGCGCTGCAAAATGGGGTAGATGTAAAAACGGTATCGAGTATGCTTGGCCATTACGACGCCGGCTTTACCCTGCGCACCTACACCCACGCCACCCGGCAGATGCAGGAGCAGGCGGCGGAGAAGATGGGCAGCTTCATGGAACAGGTGATGTAAGGCGGAAAAACAGAAAGAAATCCCCGGAGACTGCTCTCCGGGGATTTCTGATCGTTTCAGGTTCTTTCCGCTTGTGGGTCAGGGTGTGAGTCAGAGCCTGGCAGCACCCACATCGAGATAGAAAAAATCCCCGTAAACAAGCCGTTTGCGGGGATTTTTGGAGCTAGTGACGTGACTCGAACACGCGACCTGCTGATTACGAATCAGCTGCACTACCGACTGTGCTACACTAGCATATTATGTCTTTTGGCAAAAGAGCCGCCAAAATTGCTATCAAATTATAGCATCTTGGCCGGGAAAAGTCAATCTGTTTTGCCGGATTTTTCAGCGGGGATGGCCTTTCCTCTTGAACTGATGCCGTTTTTATGATAAGCTATTAAGCGGTCTATCACGATTTTATGCGATATAAGAAAGGTTGAGACGATGTCAGGACATTCGAAATGGAACAACATTAAGCGCAAAAAGGAAAAGACAGACGGCGCCCGCGCCAAGATCTTTACCAAGCTCGGCCGAGAGATGGCCGTGGCGATCAAGGAGGGTGGTCCTGACCCGAACAGCAATGGCAAGCTGCGCGAGATCATCGCAAAGGCCAAGGCCAACAATGTCCCCAACGACAACATCGACCGCGCCATCAAGAAGGCGATGGCCGACAGCGATAAGAGCGATTTTTACAGCATTACCTACGAAGGCTATGGCCTTGGCGGCATTGCCGTCATGGTGGAAGCCCTCACCGATAACCGCAACCGTACCGCAGCAGATGTCCGCCATTATTTTGACAAGTATGGCAGCGGTCTCGGTCAGACCGGTTGTGTCTCCTATCTGTTTGAGCAGAAGGGCGTTCTGGTCATCGAAGATGAGGATCTCACCGAGGATAAGCTGATGGACGACTGTCTTGAGGCCGGCGCCGAGGACTTCACCTTTGAGGACGGTACAGCGGAGATCACCACCTCTCCGGCGGACTTTGATGCCGTTCGGGATGCGCTGATGGCCAAAGGGTATCAGTTCGTGTCGGCAGATCTGGCCTATGTGCCCTCCACCTATGTGCAGCTCACCGATGAGGATTCCATCGTCAAGATGAACAAGCTCCTGGAGCTCCTGGACGACAACGACGATGTCCAGAATGTGTGGCACAACTGGGATATCCCCGAAGAAGAATAAAGCGCATTTCGCAGGCCGCCGCTCGCGAATATCCCCGGTGAATTCCGGAAATTCTCTGTACAGTGGGACCTATGATGCGCTTGATCCATCAAAAAGGAAAGGAGGCTGTCTCTATGGCTGAAATTAAATACGAGATCGTAAAGGAGATCTGTGTGCTCTCGGAGAGCTCCCGCGGCTGGACCAAGGAGCTCAATCTGGTGAGCTGGAACGATCGGGAGCCCAAGTTCGATATCCGCGAGTGGGCGCCGGAGCACACCCGTATGGGCAAGGGCGTCACCCTCTCGAAGGACGAGATGCAGATGATCCTCGACACGATGGCAAATTATGACGAGGATGCCGACGAAATGCCCATCGAACCGATGGACGAGTTTTAACGGCGCTTTTCGCAAAAGTAAAAAACGGACCGGCTGTTTGGCCGGTCCGTTTTTGTGTTTTGTCTTGAGATGCAGCGATTGTTAGCGCTGCTCCACCGGCGGATGGGTCGCGGCATAATGCTCGCAGATGCCGGCCAGCGGGCAGCCGTCGCACTTTGGCGAACGGGCTTTGCAGGTCTCCCGGCCGAAGAGCACCAGCCGATGGCAGAAGTCGCTGGATTCCTCCGGCGGCAGGACGGCCCGCAGCTGGGTCTCCACCTTTACCGGGTCCTTCCCGGTGGAGAGCCCAAGCAGGTTGGTGATGCGGATGCAGTGGGTATCGCACACCACCGCCGGTTTGTGGTACACATCGCCGACGATCAGGTTTGCCGTTTTGCGCCCGACACCGGGCAGCTTGGTGAGCTCCTCCACCGTATCCGGCAGCACGCCGTCATACTCTTCCAGCAGCATCTTCGACATGGCGATGATGTCCTTTGCCTTGGTGTGGTAGAAGCCGCAGGGCCGCACATAGCCTTCCAGCTCTTCCAGGTCCGCTCCGGCAAAGTCCTCCAGGCTTCGGTAGCGCTGGTAGAGCTCCTGAGTGACCAGATTCACCCGGGCATCGGTGCACTGTGCGCTCAGCCGTGTGGAGATGAGCAGCTCATAGGGCTTTTCATATTCCAGAGAACAGATGGCGTCCGGATAGACCTCTTTAAGCAGCTCTACCGCCCGGACAGCCCGTTCCTCCTTTGTCATAAAACGCTCCCCCTTGTACCGGCTCCGCCTGCAGCAGAAGGTCCGGTGCAGTTTCTTGTTTCAGTATACCATGTTTTCCGGCAGGTGTACAGACGCCGGATTTGACAAAAAGCCCCTGAGAGTCTATCATATGACTGTATTCTTTTTAACAGGGATAAGGCAGGGAACAGTATGGATAGAATCATCGAGACCTATGACACCACACTGCGGTATGCAACCTTTGAAGGCAGCGACGGTGTTAAGCTGGAGGAGCGCCTTGGCATCGTGCGCACGCTGGACGATCTGGGCATTACCTACATCGATATCGGTACACCGGATGGCAGTGAAGAGTATGAGGCCTTTCTCGCCGCGCTGGCGGAAATGGAACTGGAAAACTCCCTGCTCACCCCGTTTATCGAGGCACGCAGCTGCGGCCGGCGGATGGGCACCGATCCGGTGGTCCTTCGGATCCTGGAGACCGGCGCCAAGGTCATCTGCGTTGAAGGCGAATGCTCCGAGCATCTGATCCGGGAGGAGGGCAGAGTCCGCCTGGACGAAAACCTCTGGATGATCTCACAGGCGATCTCCTGGTTCCGCTCCCGGGGTAAAACGGTGATCTTCAATGCGCGCAACTACTTCGACTCGCTGTCCGCCTCTGCTTCTTATGCCCGGGAGGTGCTTAAAACGGCTGCGGCTGCCGGAGCCGACCGCATCATTCTCTGTGATACCTCCGGATTCGGGCTCTTTCACGATATCACCGCCGGCATCGATGTAGCCCGGATGCAGTATTCCCGGCGGCTGGGGATCCAGTGTGCCAACTCCTCCGGCTGTGCCGATTCCAATGCCGTGGTGGCTGTCAAAAGCGGTGTCACCCATATTCAGGGCAGTTTTCTCGGCACCGGTCCCAACGGGAACATCTCTCTGGCAGTTACCATCGTCAATCTGCAGGTGAACATGGGATACAGCTGCATTCCCTATATGAAGCTCAACCGGCTGACCTATTCGGCGGAATACATTGCCGATCAGATGGATGTCACCGTGCCGCCGGCGATGCCCTATGTCGGCCGCCTGGCTTTCGCGGCCGAACATCCGGTGATTCCCAATTCCCGTTCGGCCAACCTCTCCCAGCCGGAGGTGGTGGGCAACAGCCGCCAGGTCAACCTGGTCACCAGCTATGCCCTGTCCGTGCTGGTGGAGCGGATGAACAAGATGGGCTACAATGTCACACGGGATCTGATTACCTCGCTGGATATCTGGAAGGAATACCACAGAGGCTATGCTACCGAGGTATCCATCGCCCTGCAGATTCTCCGCGGGCTTGGCCGGGTCAACAGTGTCTTTGAGATTCAGGATGTCAAGGTGCTTGCCGAGCGGATCCCCACTGTCAGCTACACCCGCAGCAGCGTGGTGATGATCTCCCGCTTTGAAGGGGAGGAAATCACCACCGTCGGGACCGGCAGTGATATGCTTGATGCCTTCTGGCAGGCTATGTCCAACGCCATCCGCGGGCGCATTCCCCAGGCGCAGAATCTGCGGGTGAGTTCCACCCGCTGGCGTGCGCTGGAACGCAGCGAATACAGCTCAATCTGTGATGTCACCAATGGGGAGCGCAGCTGGAGCGTTTCAGCAGTGCAGGCCACCGAACTGGAATGTCTGTGCAGCATGGCCCGGGATGTGGTGGATTACCACCTCCTCGGCATCGGCTATTATAAGAAAAAATGACCCCCTTTTCAGGCGAGGCCCTGCCACGCCTGAATTTTCATCTCCGGGAGGGAACGCAATGGACACGCTCACCGCGCTGAAAACCTACTTTGGTCACAGTGCCTTCCGTCCTGGCCAGCAGGAGCTTGTCGAAGGGCTGCTTGCCGGCCGGGACGCCTTTGGCGTGATGCCCACCGGTGCGGGCAAATCGGTGTGTTATCAGCTTCCGGCGCTGCTCACGCCGGGGGTGGCACTGGTGGTCTCGCCGCTGATCTCGCTGATGAAGGATCAGGTCACCGGCCTTGAGCAGGCTGGGCTGCCGGCGGCGGCCATCAACTCCACCCAGCGGCCGGTGGAGCAGCAGGAGGTCTTTGCCGGGGCCCGCAGTGGGATGTACAAGCTCATCTATGCGGCGCCGGAACGGCTGCTCACCGGGGACTTTTTCAAGGCCATGTGCGAGCTGCCGCTGTCCTATGTCATCGTGGACGAAGCCCACTGCGTCTCCCAGTGGGGCCAGGATTTCCGTCCGAGCTATCTGGACATCGCCGAATTTCTCCGCCGGCTGCCCCGCCGTCCGGTGGTCGGGGCCTTTACCGCTACCGCCACCGAGCAGGTCAAACGGGATATCGTGCGGCTGCTCACCCTGCGCGACCCGGTGCAGGTGACCACTGGGTTTGACCGGCCCAACCTCTATTTTGAGGTCCGCCAGCCCAGACAGAAGCTCACCTGCCTGCTCGAGCTGCTGGAAAAGCGCCGGGACCAGTCGGGCATCATCTACTGCTCCACCCGCCGCACGGTGGAAGAGCTCTGTGAGGTGCTCTGCCGCCGGGGCTATGCGGCGGCCCGGTATCACGCCGGTCTCCCGGATGAGGAGCGACACCGCAACCAGGAGGACTTTCTCTACGACCGGGTGCGGGTGATGGTGGCAACCAACGCCTTCGGTATGGGCATCGACAAGTCGAATGTCGGCTTTGTGATCCACTACAATATGCCCAAGGACCTGGAGAGCTACTATCAGGAGGCGGGCCGTGCCGGCCGGGATGGCTCCCCGGCGGACTGTATCCTCCTCTTTGCCGCCGGCGACATCAAGACCGCCCGCTTTATGATCGAATCCACCGACAACAATGAAAAGCTCACCGCCGCCGAACAGGAAAAGGTTCGCCAGCGGGATCTCCAGCGGCTGACCCGGATGACCGACTACTGCCGCACCAGTGGCTGCCTGCGCGCCTTCCTGCTGCGCTACTTCGGGGAGGAGGCTCCGGATCAGTGCGGGAACTGCGGCAGCTGCCTCGGGGAGACGGTGGAGGAGGATATCACCGTTCCCGCTCAAAAGATCCTCTCCTGTGTGATCCGGGCTGAGCGCCAGCTCGGCTACTCCCTTGGCCGGAGCACCTACTTTCTGATCCTCAAGGGCAGCGGGGAACAGCGCATCCTGGACAAGGGCCTCGACACCCTCTCGACCTATGGCATCTTAAACGAACCCCTCGACCGCTTACAGGGGTACTTCAACGCCCTGGAAGCCCAGGGCTATCTGCGGTATGAGCCGGAGCACTCCACTATCACCACCACGCCCGCCGCCCGGGAGGTGCTCTTTCAGGGCCGGAAGGTGCGGATGCGCCGCCGTCTGGAGGAACACCGCCCATCTGCATCGCCGCTGCCGGTGGACCAGCCGCTGATGGACCGGCTGAAAAAGCTCCGGCTCCGCCTGGCCCAGAAGGGCGGGGTGCCGGCCTATGCCGTCTTTCCCGATACGACCCTTCGGGCCATGTCGGCCGCCAAACCCCAGACCGACGAGGCCTTCCGCCAACTGCCCGGTGTTGGAGAGACCAAACTGCACCGCTTCGGGCCGGTGTTTATGGAGGAGATTGCCGCCTATCTCAAAGAAAATCCGTCTTGAACCCTGCAAACGCTCTGCCGCCCCGGCCTTTTATCCGTAAAGGCCGGGGCCTTTTCATGCTGAGAAATCCGTCGAGCGATGGACAGGCACAGATCCACCGGCTCTGACCGGGTTTTGACAGGCTTTTTCCCCGCCGGGTGGTATCATCACAGCAGAGAGGGGGGGCGATCCGGTGGAGGTCACAGTCTATGCCGATGTGCTGATGGCGGTCAATTTCCTGATTGACTATCTGCTGCTCCTTTTCTGCGGCCGGCTCGGGGGCCGGGCTATCTTCCGCCGGCGGCTCCTGCTCGGGGCGCTGATCGGTGCACTGGTGTCGCTGGTCATCTTTTTGCCGCCGCTGCCCTTCTGGGCCATGACCGGGGTCAAACTCCTTTCGGCGGCGGCCATGGTGGCGCTGGCCTTCCGCTGGCAGGGGGTGCGGGGCTTCTGCTGGGATGTGTTCCTCTTTTTCACCGTCAGTTTTCTGCTGGCGGGCATCTGCCTTGGGCTGTGGCTCGGGTTCGGCGCCGGGGGGCTTTTCTGCCGCAACGGCGTCACCTATTTTCAGGTCAGCCTGCCGGTGCTGCTGGGGACGGTGTCCGGGGCCTATCTGCTGCTCACCCTCTATGACCGCCTGCGCCGCAGCCCCACCGGGGAGACCGCCGCCGTCACCCTCTCCCGGAACGGCCGGACGATCCGGCTGCGTGCCCTGCGGGACAGCGGCAACCGCCTGAAGGAGCCCTTCTCCGGCTCACCGGTGGCGGTGGCGGAGCTGGCGCCGGTGCTGTCCCTCCTCACCGAGGAGGAGGCCGCTGCGGCCCTTGCCCCGGACTATCCCACCGGGGAGAGTCCCCCGTCGCTCCGCCCGGTGCCCTGCCGGACGGTGCAGGGCGCCGGCCTGCTGCCGGCCTTCCGGCCGGACCGGGTAGAGGTCACCGGCGCCGGAGAGGACCCTGCCGCCGTCCTGCTCGTGGAGGATCTGATGGTGGCCGTCACCCCGGGACCGCTGGGGGACGGCCGCTGCCAGCTGCTGCTGCCGGCGGACTATTCCGCCATACCTGTGAGGAGGGAAGAGAAGTGTTTGCTGTATCCCAGAGGATAGGGACTCTGCTGTCCCGTCTGTTCGACCGTCTGTTTGACTGGCTGCTGCCCGGCAGCTGCCACTACCTCGGCGGGAATCAGGTGCTGCCCGCCCCGCTTGACCGGGAGACCGAACAGGAGGTGTTCCGGCGTCTCTCCACCGGGGACCCGGAGGCCCGCCGCCTGCTGATCGAGCACAATCTCCGGCTGGTCATCTACATCGCCCGCAAGTTTGAATCCACCGGTGTCGGTCTGGAGGATCTGATCTCCATCGGGAGCATCGGTCTCATCAAGGCGGTGAATACCTTCTGCCCGGAGAAAAACATCAAGCTGGCCACCTATGCCTCCCGCTGCATCGAGAACGAGATCCTGATGCACCTCCGCAAGATCCAGAACCAGAGGGGAGAGGTCTCCATCGACGAACCGCTGAACACCGACTGGGACGGCAATGAGCTCATGCTCTCGGATATCCTCGGCACCGAGCCGGATATCACCAGCCGCCCGATCGAGGAAAGCGCCGAGCAGGCGCTGCTCCTGTCGGCGGTGGACCGCCTCTCCGACCGGGAGCGGCAGATCATGCACCTGCGCTTTGGCCTGCGGGGCGGCACCGAGCACACCCAGAAGGAGGTGGCCGACGCCATCGGCATCTCCCAATCCTACATCTCCCGGCTGGAAAAGCGCATCCTCTCCCGGCTGCGCCAGGAGCTCTGCGACCTCGGCCTGTGAAAAAGCCCTGTCTGTCCGCATGGAACAGGCAGGGCTTTCCTGTGTTATTCTTCCGAGCTTAGGGGAGAGGCAGGCGGTTCTTGCCTCGCCGCCATCTTCCGCTCATGTTCCGCCCGGGCGGCGGCGTTCGCGGCGGCCTTCTGCATCCGGGCCAGCTTCTTCGGATTCACCGGCTTGGGCCAGACCTGCACCGGCGGCTTCTCCAGCGGGCGGTGCTTCACATACCGCTCCTCCTCGCTGAACACGCATCCGCAGTACTTCTGCAGATAGAGCCCCGCCTCCCGGGCCCGCTGCTGTCCCTCGTGGAACCGCACCCGGAAGTCCCGGTAGAGGAAGGCGATCCCGTATTTTCGCCCGATGCTCTCGCCGATCTGCCGGATCAGGTCGTGGCGCTGGTAGGGGCTCACCAGCAGCGTTGTGGAAAAGCTCTCAAACCCGTGGGCAGCGGCATAGGCGGCCGCCGTCTCCAACCGCATCGCGTAGCAGATGCCGCAGCGGTCCTCCAGCGTATGGCTCACCGCCGTGACGAACTTTCGCAGCCCGTATTCGTCCTGTTCGATCAGCGTCAGCCCCACCTGTTCGGCGTAGCTCCGCAGGCAGTCCCGCCGAGCCCGGTATTCGGTATAGGGGTGGATGTTCGGGTTGTACCAGAACCCCACCGGTTCGATGCCCTCCTCCCGCAGGCTGTCGATGCAGGTAACCGAGCAGGGGGCGCAGCAGATGTGCAGCAGTGTCCGTTCCATAAAAATTCCTTTGCAAATGTAATAAAATATTGCTCAAAATCGTGCCACAAAAATAAGCTGAATTTGGGCATAATATAGAAAAATCCGGAAATTTTCCCCGACCACCCGAAAGCGTTGCAAAAAAATGCAACAGACGGCCCGATTTTGCCGTATGGGTGAGAGGGTCTTTTACAGGGCGGTCAGTTCCTCCAGCGGCCGCCAGCCGCCGTCCTGCGGCAGCTCCTCCATCTGAAAGCTCCCCGTTCTCCAGAAGCACCGGCGGGCCATGGCGCCGGGCAGCGAGGTGAGAATCCGCCAGCGGCCGTCCACCGCCTCAAGGGCGGTGCCGTTGTCCAGGGCGATGGCCGGGATCCGGTGGACCCGCCGCATCATCCGGGGCAGGTCGGTCTGCCGCAGCGGTTCGGCGTCGTAGTGGGGACAGAGCAGCACCGGCAGGTAGCCCAGCCCGCTGACCTTGATGAGCTGATCGCTGCCGCTGGTGAACTTCCGGGAGTCGGAGTTTCCGTACCGGCACCAGCAGATGGCTCCGGCGCTGACCCCGCAGAGCACGGCGCCCCGGTCCCGGGCGGCGTCCAGAAGGGGGACCGCACCGGCCCGCCGCAGCAGCGTCATCAGCCGCAGCGTATTGCCGCCGCCGACATAGAGGATATCCGCCCGGCCGAACTTGTCCGCCAGCACCGCCGGGTCCCGCAGATCGGCCTCGGTGAGGTGCTCCAGGCGGGTCAGACCCAGCCGGTCCCGGTAGATGGCCCGCATCGTTTCAAAATAGCTGTCCGCATGGGGGTTTGCCAGCCCGATGAACAGAAAGGCCGGGTCCCGCTTGCCGGTGAGGGAGAGGATCTCCCGGTCGAAGGGTCCGGTCTCATAGGCGGTGCCGGGGCGGCCGTTCTCCCCGCCGCCGATGGCGACGATGCGCATGGGTCTCATCCTCCTTTTGGTCTATTATCCCTATTGTATCCCCCAATGTCCTCTCCTGTCAACCGGCGTGCCGCCGCCCAGGACGCAAAAAAACAGACGGGCTTTTCGCACCCGTCTGTTTCGCCGGCTTCCGGCGCCTGTGCCTGTTAAGGCGTCTCTGTCACCGCAGCACAAAGGAATCGCACAGTGTCTCCTGCATCACATCTGCGGATCCGCCGCTGATCCCGACATTTTCAGCGGTGCAGCGGCCGCCCTCGTTGTACGCGCAGCGTCCGGCGGTGCAGTGTACTTCCATCGTCGGGTTCGGGTGACAGCTGGAAACGGAATTGGTCGCCTCGCCCTCGGCCCGGGGCAGGAAGGAGCCGCAGAAGGTCTCGTCCTTCATCGCGGCGCCGGGGCCGTGGATCTCGATGGCACGGCGGCAGCAGTAGCCGCCGTTGTGGCTGGCACAGGTATTTACGGAACAAGTCAGGTCTGCCATAGAACACACACACATCCTTTCATCGGTTCATCGGATAGTCTGCCCGCCGCTGCCCGGCTTATGCGCCGCCGGTGTGAAAAAGAAACAAAACTGCCACCCTTTAAGAACAAATGTTTTTATTAAAGGGAGAAAATGCGCGCCATCGGTTGATTTCCCGCGAAGGGGACGGTATAATAGAAGGTATCATAAGAGAGTATGCCCTCTTGGCGGCTGTTCCGCGGGGGCGTTTTTCCCGCTGTGCGGGAAGAGTGATCAGATGGAGGTTTTGATATGGCAGTGAAGCAGGCTGAGGAGAAGAACGCCGCGGTGGCTTCGGAGAAGCAGAAGGCGCTGGACGCCGCCCTCTCCCAGATCGAAAAGCAGTTTGGCAAGGGCGCTGTCATGCGGTTGGGGGAGCACTCCACCCTCAATGTGGAGGCCATCCCCACCGGGAGCCTTTCGCTGGACATCGCGCTGGGCATCGGCGGCGTGCCCAAGGGGCGCATCGTCGAGATCTTCGGGCCGGAGAGCAGCGGTAAGACCACCGTCGCCCTGCACATGGTCGCCGAGGCGCAGAAGCGCGGCGGCGCGGCGGTGTTCATCGATGTGGAGCATGCGCTGGACCCGGTCTACGCCAAAAACCTCGGCGTCGATGTGGAATCGCTCCTCGTCTCCCAGCCGGACACCGGCGAGCAGGCGCTGGAGATCGCCGAGGCGCTGGTGCGCTCCGGCGCGGTGGACATCGTCGTCGTCGACTCGGTGGCGGCGATGGTCACCAAGGCGGAGATCGAGGGCGATATGGGGGACAGCCATGTGGGCGTCCAGGCCCGGCTCATGTCCCAGGGGCTGCGCAAGCTCACCGGTGCCATCGGCAAGAGCAACTGTGTGGCCATCTTTATCAACCAGCTCCGTGAGAAGATCGGCGTCATGTATGGCAACCCGGAGGTCACCCCCGGCGGCCGGGCGCTCAAGTTCTACTCGTCGGTGCGGCTGGATGTGCGCCGCATCGAGCAGCTCAAGAGCGGCGGCGAGGTCGTCGGCAACCGCACCCGGGTCAAGGTGGTCAAAAACAAGGTGGCCCCGCCCTTCCGCGAGGCGGAGTTCGACATCATGTACGGCACCGGCATCTCCCGGGAAGGGGAGATCCTCGACGCCGCCGTCAAGCTGGAGATCATCGACAAGAGCGGCTCCTGGTTCAGCTACAGGGGCAACAAGATCGGCCAGGGCCGGGACAACGCCAAGGAGTTCCTGCGGCAGAACCCGGACATCGCCGAGGAGATCGCCGCCCAGGTGATGGCCAATGCGGACAAGCTCCTCAACTCCCGCATCGGCAAAAAACCTCCGATGAAGGCCGCCGCGCCCGCCGAGGTCCCGGAGATGCCGCCGGCGCCGGCTGCACCCAAGACCAACATCGACATCGAGGTCGATGACTGACCCCGATGAAGATCACCGACATCACCCGCACCAAGCGGGGGCGGTACGCCATCCATGTGGACGGGGAGTTCCTCTTCTCGGCGGAGGAGGAGGCCCTGCTCCGGAGCGGCCTCAAAGCCGGCGATGAGGCCGGGATCGAGGACCTGGAGGCGCTGCGCCGCTCGTCCGAGTACATCTTCGGCCGGGAGAAGGCCTTCCGGCTGCTGGAGCGCAAGGCCTACACCCGCCGGATGCTCGTTGAAAAGCTGCGCCCCCTCATCGACGAGGACATCGCCGAGGCGGTGGCCGGGCGGATGTGCGAGCTGGGCCTTATCGACGACGGGGACTACGCTGCCACCTACGCCCGGGACCTGTTTCGGGTCAAGGGCTATTCCCGGCAGCACATCGCCCGGGCGCTCAAACAGCGCGGCATCGGCGAAGAGGAGGCAAAGGCCGCCCTGGCCCAGTTCGACGAAGGGGACGCCGAGGAACGGCTGCTCACCCTCATCCGTAAAAAGTACGCCCGGTACCTCGGCGACGAAAAGGG
>CAJFQR010000023.1 GCA_904419105.1 Candidatus Avimicrobium faecavium | reverse complement strand
TTGTAGCTGAGGACGGTGACCACCGAGAGCACCACGCCCTTGGCCAGGTTGAAGGGCACCGCCCCGAACAGGATATACCCCATCAGGCTGTCGATGGCCGGGTTGACCGCGTTGCAGGCGGAGATGATGGCCTCAATGGGCATCAGGTTGGAGAAGAAGGGAATCAGCAGATAGTAGTTGGCCAGGGCGCCGACCACGGCGATGACCAGCGGGCCGCAGGCGCAGGCGAGGGCGGTGCCCCGGGCCGACGGCAGCCGCCGGTGGATGAGCCCGGCGGTGATGGCAAAGGACGAGAGGATGAGAAAGTCCGCCAGCTCACCGACGCCGCCGGTGGTGGTGGAGAGCAGGTGGATCAGATCCTTGATGAGCACCACCATCACCGCCTGGGCCGGCCCCATCATAAACGAGGTGAGCAGCACCGGCAGGCCGCTCAGGTCGAACTTGAGAAAGGGCGGGAACGGCGGGAAGGTGAACTCGAAGAACATCACCACGGTGGAGATGGCGGCCATCATCGCGGTGACGGTGAGGCGCCGGGTGCGGCTGGTGGATCTGGGCTGCTGTACGACTGCATTCATAGTTTGTTGCTCCTTCCGGTTTGGACGGAGTCTGCGCGGGGTATGAAAACCAACAAACGAAGGCCCTGTGAGCATCTCACAGGGCCTTATGCCTACGAAAAAGCACCGCGGACCTCCCCCAATGGAGGGCCGCGCCTTGTTTCTTCCATCCGGACTGTACCGTCGGTCCGGGATTCTCACCCGGTCCTGCCTTTGCTCGCGGACTTGTGCGGACACGCCGCCATCACCGCCGGTGAGGAATTGCACCTCGCCCTGAAACAGACTTGTCGTGTATCGTTTTTTCTGGCATCGCCATTGCTATTATGATAGACCTTTCGGCGGGAGCTGTCAAGAGGGGGACGCCGGAAGGCGGGAGATGTGATACAAAAAAACGCAAACGGTGTAAGATCGAGGCCCAAACGGTGTCTATATGGGTGAACGGAACATCAAAAGGAGGTCATGATCCTATGGACGATGAGAAGATCGTTCAACTGTACTGGGACCGGGAAGATGCAGATGAGTGTGTCAACGACGCCTATATGAGCGCGTGGAGCTCGATGCCGCCGCACCGGCCGGGCATCCTGTCCGCCTTTCTGGGAAAAATCGTCCGGAATCTGTCTCTCAATCGATACCGGCGAAACACGGCCGCCAAAAGGGGCGGCGGCGAGGCGCCGGCGGTGCTTGAAGAGATCGGAGAGCTCGTCTCCGGCAGGGACAGCGTGGAGCAGGAGATCGACCGCCGAGAGCTGGTCCGGGCGGTCGACGCCTTTCTGGGCGGACTGCCCGCCGAAAAGCGGTGCATCTTCGTCTGCCGGTACTGGTATTTCGACAGCATATCCGATATTGCGGCCCGGTTCCAGATGACGGAAAACCATGTGTCGGTCACGCTGAACCGCCTGCGCGCCAAGTTGTGCCGCGATCTGAAGGAAAGGGGATTTGACCTGTGAGAAGAGAAGATTTTTGCGAGCTCCTCGGGGAGATCGACGCGGGTTATGTGGAGGAGGCCAGAGCCCTCCGCCGGGGGAAAAGGCCTGTCTGGGTGAGATGGGCGGCGATGGCGGCCTGCTTCTGCCTGCTGGTGGCCGGCGGGGCGGCGATCACCTGGGACGGCGGGAGGACCGCCCCGGATCCCGGGCTGGTACAGGTACCGAATCCGATCCTCGAGGTCGCGACCGAGGAGGAGATGAAGGAGTATCTGGACTTCGATGTGCCGGTGCTGGACAAGGAGGTGGAGAGCTATCTGGTGCTGGTGGAGGACGGCTACCCCCGTATGGCCCAGGTCCTCTACGCCGACGGTTCGGAGTTCCGGATGCGGTACGGGAGCGGCGATATCAGCGGCATCTACGGCGGGGCCCTGGAGAAGAGCGAGGAGACCGGCGGGGTGGCGGTGCACTACTACCGGTATGGGGACATCCGGTATGCTCTCTGGGAGCAGGAGGGCTTTGCCTTCAGCTATGTGTATACCGGGGACGGGAGCGCCGAGGTGCAGGAGCTGATCCGGCGTATGGGGTAAGGCCCTGCGGCGCAGGAACCCAAAAGAGCGGCTGTTTTTTGCAAAACGGCTGCTCTTTTTGTGCTTTTGCAGCGGGAGAGGAGATTTTTCCGGCGGGGACAGTCCCAGTCCCGGGCGGCACGGCATAGAATAGCCGGGGAGGGATGCGCAATGCTGGCGATGTGCGCCATGGTGGTACTGATCTATACGGCGGTGATCCGGGCGGCACTGCAGGGCCGGACGCTGCCGCCGGTGCAGGTTCCGGTGGACGCCCCGGCACTGGAATACCGGCTGTGGCAGGCGGAGCTGCTGGTGCAGACCGGCCGGCGGGGCGGGGTGGTGCTGACCGGGCGGACCGGGGATCCGGAGGCTGCGGAGGTGTGCCGGCTGTTCGGCCGGGGACGGCCGTGGGTGGGCCGGCGGCGTTTGCAAATTCGGGCCGGGTGTATTATACTGAGACAAGCGGCCCACAGCGGGCCAGTCTGGAGCGGGAGCGAGCGGCATGGAACATCAGCCGGCCCAGGTGCTTGAGGGCACCGTCGAGGCCATCATCTTTTACAATGAGGACAACGGCTTTACCGTGATGGAGGTGGAGGCTGCCGACGGGGAGGTGACCGTCCTCTGTGAGGCGCTGGGCATCCAGCCCGGGGAGGAAGTCCGCCTGACCGGGCGGTACACCACCCATCCCACCTATGGGGTCCGCTTCAAGGCGGAAGTGGTGGAGCGGGTGATCCCGGCCACCGCCGGGGCCATTCTGAAATACCTGTCCGGTGGGGCGATACGCGGGGTGGGCCCGGCGCTGGCCCGGCGGATCGTGGACGCCTTCGGGGACGAGACCCTTACGGTGCTGGAAAAGGAGCCCCAGCGGCTGGCAGAGGTACGGGGCATCACCCCGAAAAAGGCCCAGCAGATTGCCGAGGAGTACGCCCGCATCTTCGGCATCCGGGCGGTGATGCTCTTCCTGTCCCGGTACGGTCTGGACGCCGCCACCTCCATCCGGGTGTGGAAGGAGTGGGGGGCCTACGCCCAGAGCGAGATCGAAAAGGACCCGTATCTCCTCTGCCGGCGGGAGATCGGCGTGGAGTTTGAAAAGGCGGACGCCATCGCCGCCGCCATGGGCTTTGAAAAGGACAGCCCCGAACGGCTGGCCGGCGGGCTGCTGCATGTGCTGCGCCACAACACCGGCAACGGCCACTGCTGCCTGCCCTACGAAAAGCTCACCAAGACCGCCGCCCGGCTGCTGGAGGTGGAGCCGGAGCAGCTGGACGACGCGCTGACCCTGCTGGCCGAACGGGATGAGGTGGTGAGCGACACGGTGGACGGCCAACTGTACCTCTACCTGCCGGAGATGTACGAGGCGGAGACCTACTGCGCCGGGCGGCTGATGACCATGCTGGCCGCCCAGCCGCCGGTGGACCCGGTGGACCATAGCGGCGCCATCAATGCGCTGGAGGAGAAACTGGGCATCCGCTATGCCTCGCTGCAGCGCAGGGCCATCGAGGCGGCACTGGGGCAGAATGTGGTGATCCTCACCGGCGGACCGGGCACCGGCAAGACCACCGCCCTGTGCGGTATGATCGACCTGCTGGAGGAGGAGGGGCTCAAGGTCGGGCTGGCGGCCCCCACCGGGCGGGCGGCCAAGCGGATGAGCGAGCTCACCGGCCGGGAGGCAAAGACCATCCACCGGCTGCTGGAGGTGGACTTCGGTGAGGAGAACGGCCGGGTGAAGTTCCGCCGCAACGCCCGCAACCCGCTGCCCTATGATGCGGTGGTGGTGGACGAGATGTCGATGGTGGACATCGAGATCTTTGCGGCGCTGATGCGGGCCGTCCGGCTCGGGTCCAAGCTGATCCTGGTCGGAGACCCGGACCAGCTGCCGTCGGTGGGACCGGGCAATGTGCTCCGGGACCTGATCGACAGCGAGGCGATTACCGTGATCCACCTCACCGAGGTGTTCCGCCAGGCGGCGGAGAGCCTGATCGTCACCAACGCCCACGCCATCGTGGCCGGAGAGATGCCGGACCTTGCAGTGCGGGACCGGGACTTCTTCTTCCTGCAGAAGTCCGGCCTTGAGGCAGCCCAGCACACCACCGTGGACCTGTGCGTGCGCCGCCTGCCGGCGAGCTATGGCTACTCCCCGGTGCGGGACATCCAGGTCATCACCCCGACCCGCATCGGCGCCTGCGGCACCGGGGAGCTGTGCCGGCTGCTGCAGGAGGCGCTCAACCCGCCCTCCCCGGAGAAGAGCGAGTGCCGGGCCGGGCCCAGGCTGTTCCGGGAGGGGGACAAGGTGATGCAGATCCGCAACAACTACGACATCCTCTACAAGAGAGACGACGGCGAGGAGGGGGTCGGGGTGTACAACGGGGACATCGGCACCATCGAGAGCATCGATCGGGGGAGCCGCAGCCTGCAGGTGCGCTATGACGACCGGGTGGCGGAGTACAGCTTCGACCTGCTGGAGCAGCTGGAGCTGGCCTATGCCATCACCGTCCACAAGAGCCAGGGCAGCGAGTTCGACGCGGTGGTGATGCCGGTCACCGGCAGCCGCAGCAAGCTGTTCTACCGCAACCTGCTGTATACCGCCGTCACCCGGGCGAAGAAGCTGCTGGTGCTGGTGGGACAGGCCTCCGCCATCGAGGAGATGGTGAAAAACGACCGCAAGACGCTGCGCTACACCAATCTGGGGCATTTCCTGCGGGAGGCGGTGCTGTGAGCCGGCTGCTGGACCTGCTCTACCCGCCGGTGTGTCCCGGCTGCGGGGAGCTGCCCACCGGCGGCGGCCCGCTGTGCGAGCGCTGCCGCATTGGGCTCGAGGGGCTGCGCAGCGACGGCAGCTTTGAGGAGCTATTGCGGGTGCGGATGCCCGACTTCGGGCTGGTGGTGACGCCGTTTGAGTACGCCGGGCCGGTGCGGGCGATGCTGCTGCGGGTCAAGCACGACGGAGACCGGCGGGCTGCCTCCTGTCTGGCCGGGGAGCTGGCGCAGGTGCTCGCCGAGAGCGGGGTGGAGGCCGATGCGGTCACCGCCATTCCGATGTCGGCGGAGAAGCGGCGGATCCGGGGGTTCAACCAGGCGGAGGTGCTCGGGCGGTATGTGGCAAAGGGGCTGGGCTGCTCCTTTGAACCGGGACTGCTGCGCCACCGGGGCGGGGTGACCTTCCAGCACACCCTCTCGAGGGAGCAGCGGGCCGCCCATGCGGCGGAGACGATTCTGTTTGGCGGCGGCAGGGCAGCGGGCAGGCGCATCGTTGTGGTGGACGACATCTGCACCACCGGCGCCAGCCTGCTGGCCGCGGTGCGGGTGCTGCGGGAGGCGGGAGCCGCCGAGGTGGTGGCCGCCGCCGTGGCCTATACCGGAGCGTAGGGGATTTTGCCTTGACCGGAGGGGAAAAACCGGGTATACTGGAGCTCAGACAGACCGGCGGGCGGCGCCCGCCTTTTTCACAGGACCAGACAGCGAGCGGAGGAGAGACTTTATGGCAGATATCGGGATCGACCTGGGCACGGCCACCGTGCTGGTATACGACAGCGTCAAGGGGCTGCTGATCAAGGAGCCGTCGGTGGTGGCCATCGACGCCGGCAGCGGCGAGGTGCTCAAGGTCGGGGAGGAGGCCTTCAAGATGATCGGGCGCACCCCCGACCGGATCCGGGCCCTCTACCCGCTCAAGGACGGGGTCATCTCCGACTTCGACCAGACCGAGCAGATGCTGCGCTTCTTCCTGAAAAAGGCCAGCGAAGGCACCCTGTCCAAGCCCCGGGTGTGCATCTGCGTGCCGTCGGGCATCACCGGTGTCGAGAGCCGGGCCTGCGTCAATGCGGCGGTGTCCGCCGGGGCGCGGAAGGTCTATCTGATCGAGGAGCCGGTGGCGGCGGCCCTGGGCGCCGGACTGGACCTGGCGGTGCCGCGGGGGCGGTTCATCCTGGATATGGGCGGCGGCACCACCGACATCGCAGTGCTGTCCCTCAACGGCATTGTCTGCAAAAAGTCGATCAAGCTGGCCGGGCGCAAGCTGGACGACGCCATCGTGCGGGCGGTGCGGCAGAAGTTCAATGTGCTCATCGGCGAGAAGATGGCCGAGCGGGTCAAGATCGAGATCGGCAGCGTGCACTATGACACCGAAAAGGAGATGGAGGTCAAGGGGCGCAACCTGCACACCGGCCTGCCTCAGAAGTTCACGCTGCGCACCGGCGACATCTACGACGCGCTGATGGAGGAGATCATGCAGATCGTAACGGCGGTGCAGCAGATCCTGGAGATCACCCCGCCGGAGCTGGCGGCGGATATCCTCGAGGACGGGCTCATCATGACCGGCGGCGGCGCCCAGCTGGACGGCCTCGACCGGCTGATCAGCGAGCACGCCAAGATCGGCGTGCGGCTGGCGGAGCGCCCGGAGGAGTGTGTGGCCATCGGCACGGCGCTGAGCTTCTCCAAGCTGGACGAGCTGTACGACGGGTTCGTCACCCCGTCCACCCACACCCACTGATTATCCCGAAAAGGCCGGCTGAGTCCGGCTTTTTTTGCCGGAATGGAGTAATTTTCCGATAAGGCGGCACAGATAGAAAAACGGGATCTGTGCTGTTCTTTGGAAAGGGAGGAGAACGATGGCAAGAAAACTCTTCTGTGAACTGGGGCCCACCGCCTACCGGATCTCGACCCAAAAGGAGATTCTGCTGCGGGATCTGAAGGATCTGCCGCTCCGGGGAAAGTTTGCCCGGGAGAAGGGGCAGGAGCTGCTGCCGGTGAAGGTCAAGCATCACGCCTCGCTGATCCGCCGGCGGCTGGGCAATGTGGATATGCGCCTGCAGGAGAACAAGGCGGTGAACCTGGCGCTGGCGGCGCCGCTGGTGGACCGGGTGCTGATCCGGCCGGGGGAGATCTTCTCCTTCTGGCGGCTGGTGGGCAACCCGACGGCAAAGCGGGGCTTCCGGGAGGGACTGGTCATCGCCGGCGGCGGACGCACCGGCAGCGGGGTGGGCGGCGGCATGTGCCAGTTCACCAACTTAATCCACTGGATGGTGCTGCACACTGACCTGACCATCGTCGAGCACCACCACCACGACGGGGTCGATCTGTTCCCCGACTTCGGGCGGGTGATCCCCTTCGGCACCGGGACTTCGATCCTCTACAACTATCTGGACTACCGCTTTTGCAACAACACCGACCGGACCTATCAGCTCACCGTCTGGGTGGACGACGAGTATCTGAACGGGGAGATCCGCGCCGATGCCCCACAGGAGCACAGCTACCACATCGAATGCCGGGACGAGTTCTTCTCCCGGGAGGCGGACGGCATCTACCGCAACAATGAGATCTGGCGGCGGAAGATCGATGTGCGCACCGGCGACTGCGTGGAGGAGACCTTGCTGCGAAAGAACCACGCGAAGATCGCCTACGACCCGGCGGGGCTGACGGTGGTGGACCGCACTGCCCCGGAGGAGAAGAAGGAGGAGACGCTGTGAGGGTGGATCCGGCCCGCTGGCAGCGGGAGTGGAAGGCGGTACTGCGGGAGAGCCGCCATCAGATGCTGGAGGACGCAGGCAGGAACCCATCGGCCATCGAGCGGGAGATCGAGGCCCGGATCCCCGCCGCCGTACGGGAGAACCTGCAAAAGGCCTTTCGGGAGGCATTCACAACTGTGGTACGGGACGGAGGCGGGGTGATCCGCAGCTCGGTACCGGAGGAGGCCGCCCGGCGGCAGTATGAGGCCATCTGCCGGGCACTGGCCAGCCCCACCGGCGGCCGTGTGGAGAGCCCGGCGGCCGGGCGGTCGGCGGTATTGGCGTCGCTCCGGGCCGCCGGGCTCGGGCTGGTGGGGATCGGTCTGCCGGATATCCCGGTGTTCGCCGGGGTGCTGGTGCGGGCGGCGGCGCGCATCGCGATGGACTACGGCTTCTCCCCGTGGGTGCGGCGGGAGCAGGTGCTGACGCTGCTGATTTTCCGCACCGGGCTGACCACCGGGCCGGAGCGGCTTGCCGCCGAGCGACGGCTGGCGGCGGTGCTGGACGGGGCCGGGGAGCCCCTCCCGGACGGGGAGACACTGGCGGCGGAGGTGGCCGACCGGCTGGCGGCGTCGCTGCTGGCGGCGAAGTTTTTGCAGGGGATGCCGATCGCCGGGGCGGCAGGCGGCCTGTGGGACGGACGGGTAACCCACCGGCTGCTGAGCTACACCGACCTGTGCTGCAGAAGGCGGTTTCTGGCAAAGCGGCGGCCGGTGTGACGGACAACGGGATTCGAGACGAAGGAGGAGATAAGATGAAGCGGGTGCTGTTTATCGGATTTGGGTTCATCGGGCGGTATCTGGAGCCCTGTGTGCGGGCGCTGGGGGAACCGGCGCCGGAGACGGTGTACGCCGTCAAGGCCAGCGGCCGGGGACTGGAGGAGCTGCGGGAGCGGTTCCCCTACACCTTCTCCTATGGAGACAATGCCGCTGCGCTGGAGGCCGCCGACCCGGACATTGTGATCCTCTGCCCACCGCCGGAGACGGTGCCGGCCATCACCGAAGAGGTGCTGCGGCCCTATTTTGCCCGGCGGCGGGCTGCCGGGCGGGCGCTGCCGGTGATCTACACCTTTGCACCGACGCCGCCGGCGTCCTACTTCCGGGAGGTGCTTGGGGACGGTGTGCTGGCGGCCAAGATCCTGCCCAATGTGGTGGACCGGATCGGGAAGCTGGATATGGCGCCGATCGGGACCAACTTCATCTCGCTGGACCCTGCGGCGGTGTGGCCTGAGGCGGAGCGGGAGACCCTCTGCCGGTTCCTGGCGCCGTTCGGGGAGAACATCTTCCTCACCGACGACGACTCGCTGCGGCTGCTGGCGGTGAAGATCACCGCCCATATCTTCTATGAGATCAGCTTTTCCATCGCCGACGCCGCCGAGCGCTGCGGCGTATCGGTGACACTGGCCCAACTGGGCAGCGCCGTGCGTGCGGCCCGGTTCGCGATGCCCGACTGCCGGGTGCCGATGCTCTGCCCCTGCGGGGACGAGGGACTGCCGGAGGCGCTGCGGGAGTTCGTGCGGCGGCTGACCCGGGCCTGGTACGGCGGCATCGAGGCCTATGCCGCCGCCACCGACTACACCATCCCCCGGGAGACCGTGCGGCACATCAACGCCCTGTCCTTTGAGCTCAATGTGCTGCCGGTGCAGCTGGAGACCCGGGAAAAGCTCCGGGAGAACACCCGGGACCACGGCACCAAAGGCGGGGTGCTGGAGAAGGGGTGCATCTTCTTTGAGCGGTACCTGCGGCAGCCGCTGGAGGAGGAGACCCGCCGGGTGCTGGCCGGCGGGGGGAGCGACGATTTCTTCGACTTTGCGGAGGGTATGAGCTTTACCATCTCGCTGGCGGCGCTGCGGCAGTCCTACCGGCTGGCCGGGGGACGGTAGCGAAGCTCCTTTACAAAAGCGGAAAACTGTGCTACACTCAAGGTAAAGCGGCCCCGTGTGCGGCGGGGCGGATACCGGCTTCTTTCCCGTTTTTCTCCGGGCGCCCGGAGGGAGAGGGGGAAGAGGCCTTTTTACAGCATTTTTTGGAGGGAATGGGTTGGGCAAGCTCTTTACGAACGATCCGGAATTTTACCGGCAGCTGCGGGCCATTGCGGTGCCGGTGGCGCTGCAGAACCTGATCACCGTCGGCGTCAGCATGCTGGACACGCTGATGCTGGGGACGATGGGGGAGGTGCAGCTGTCCGCCTCTTCGCTGGCGAACCAGTGGTTTTACATGCTCACGGTGGCAAACTTCGGCCTGGCTGGCGGGGCCAATGTGCTCATCGCCCAGTACTGGGGCCGCGGGGACGCCGAGAAGATCCGCCGGGTGATGAGCATCGTCTACCGGGTGAGCCTGTGCATCTCGCTGCTGTTTGCCGCCGGAGCGCTGTGCATCCCGGAGACCATTATGGGCATCTTTACCAACGATGCCGAAGTCATCGCCGCCGGCTGTCTGTACCTGCGGATCATCGGCTGGGTGTACCCGCTCTATGCGCTGGGCAACAACACCATCATGATGCTGCGGGCGGTCGGCGTGGTACGCATCTCGCTGGTGGTGTACTCGGTATCCTTTGTAGTCAACGGATTTTTGAACTGGGTGTTCATCTTCGGCAACCTCGGGGCGCCGCGGATGGAGATCCAGGGCGCCGCACTGGCCACCGCCATCGCCCGGGTGACCGAATTCGCCATCGTCGGCTGGTTTCTGTTCAAGCGGGAGGACCGGGTGTGCCTGCGGGCAGCGGACCTGCTGCGGTTTGACCGGTCGATGGTCGGGGGTTTTGCCCGGGCAACGGCGCCGATCTTTGCCAACGACCTGCTCTGGGCGCTGGGCAACTCGATGATCACCATCATCATGGGGCGGATGGGCAAGGAGTTCGTGGCGGCCAACTCCATCAACTCGGTGGTGATGCAGTTTGCCTCGGTGGCGCTGCTGGGCACCAGTTCGGCGGCGGCCGCCATCGTCGGCAATACCATCGGTGCCGGGGAGCCCCAGCGGGCGCTGGCCAGGGCCAAGACCCTTTCGGTTATCACCGCCATCATCGGTGTGGCGGCCGGCGCGGTGATCTTCCTGGTGCGGCCGTTTATCATCGGCTTCTACAACATCGGCGACCTCACCCGGGAGTATGCGATGGCCTTTATGGCCATCAGCTCGGTGCAGGTGTTCTTCCAGGCACAGTACTCGGTGAATATGATGGGTACACTGCGGGGAGGCGGGGACGGCAAGTTTGTGATGGTGTTTGACCTGCTGTTCATGTGGGTGATCTGCATCCCGCTCGGCTACTTGGCCGGGCTGCGTCTGGGGCTGGCTGCGCCGCTGGTGTATATCATTATCAAATGTGATGAGGAAATCAAGAGCGTGCTCGGCGTGGTCCGTGTATGGCGCGGGCGGTGGATCCGGGATATGACGGTGTGATTTTTCGTCCAATTTCTACAAAAAACGCTTGTAAAATCCAGTGAAAATAATTCTACTTGACAAAGACCATATTTTGGCGTAGAATGAAATCACATTCCAAATCAGGTGCCAGGGCGGCACGGGGCAAGGTTTGACTGTATTATCCGATGAGACTCTGATCGAGCGCACCCACACCGGGGACTATTCCGCCGCCGGGGAGCTGGTGGTGCGATATACACCGGTGGTGCTCCGCTATGCTGAGAGGTACTGCTACCTCGGACTGGAGCGGGAGGACCTGATGCAGGAGGGCATGATCGCGCTGCTGGCGGCGGTGCGCTCCTATCGGGCGGACGGCGGGGCCAGCTTTCGGACCTACGCCTCCCGGTGCATCGCAAACGGGCTGGGGCATGTGGCGGAGAGCCACCTGCGGGCCCGCAACATCCCATTGGCGCTGCTGGCCCCGCTGGAGGAGGCCGGTGAGGTGACGGCACCCAGCCGGGACCAGCCGGAGGAGCGGGTGATCTCGGCGGAGAGCGGTGCGGCTGCACGCCGGCTGCTGACCGACTATGAGCGGGGCTGCCTGCAGCTGCTGCTCGAGGGGTACCGCTATGCCGACATCGCAAAGAAGCTGGGCCGGACCGAGAAATCGGTGGACGGCGCGCTGACCAGGGCCCGGAGCAAACTGCGTCGGGCGCTGGGCGAAGGGGAATGAAGAGACGGTTTTTCGGCCTTTTTCTCAAAAAGGCCCTGTATAGAGGACCCGGCAAACTTCAAAAGTATGTTCCGCTTTTCGTTTCTCGGGGAAGACAAAAATATCGTCAAGAGAGGTAACCACTATGTTCACAGACAAGGTACTGGTATGCAAAGAGTGCGGCAAGGAGTTCGTGTTCACCGCCGGTGAGCAGGAGTTCTACGCGGAGAAGGGCTTCCAGAACGAGCCGCAGCGTTGCAGAGAGTGCAGAGCCGCGCGGAAGAACGCCGCCCCCCGCCCCGAGAAGGAGATGTTCGATGCCGTATGCGCCGAGTGCGGCAAGCCCTGCAAGGTGCCGTTCCGTCCCCGTGAGGACCGTCCGGTCTACTGCAGCGAGTGCTTCGCCCGCCGCAAGGAGGCTGAGCAGCGGTAACCCCCTGCTCTGAAAACACTTCGGGAAAAGAGCCTGCCCGTCCGGTTCGCGGAACGGGCGGGCTTTTTGCATCGGGAAAAGGCGGGGCTGGGCAAGAGGGCGCCGATGTGGTACAATAGAGCGTGAGTGAAAACGACCCCTGCCGGGGAGAGGAGGAAGAGCCGTGGTAGAATTGAGCCCGCGGCTGGAACAGATCGGGCGCATGGTGGCGCAGGGCAGCGTGGTGGCGGATATCGGCACCGATCACGGTCAGCTGATGGCCTGGCTGGGTGAGCGGGGGATCCTGCGGGCCGGATACGCCTGCGACATCAACAAAAAGCCGCTGGACAAGGCCCGGCGCATCCTGGCGGAGCTGGGACTTTCCGACACGGTGGCCTGTGTGCAGGCCCCGGGGCTGGAAGGGCTGGAGCCGGGCAGCGCCGACACGGTGGTGATCGCCGGTATGGGGGGCGACCTGATCGCCCGGATCCTTGACGAGGCCCCCTGGGTGCGGGAACACCGCACCCGGCTGCTGCTGCAGCCGATGACCAAGCCGGATCACCTGCGGGACTACCTGGCGCGGGAGGGTTTCTGCACCGAGCTGGAGAACGCAGTGGTGAGCGGGAAGTTCGTCTATACCGTCTTTTCGGTGGTGTACGACGGGCAGTCCCGGACGCTGACGACGCTGGAGCGGTACATCGGCCGGGTACTGGACGGGGATTCGGCGGATACCGACCGGTATCTGATGCGGGTGCGGCGCAATCTGCTCGGGCGCATAGCGGGCATCGACCGCTCCCGGGCAGGGGACCCGGAGCGCCGGGGGGAATACACCGCCGTGGTGGCGGAACTGGAACGACTGTTAAAGGAGCGTGGATACGATGTCGACTGTCTCGATGCTGTATGGGAAGCTGGACGAGCTGGCGCCCTTCCGGACCCAGGAGAAGTGGGATAACAGCGGCCTGCTGGCCGGGGACCCGGACACCGAGGTAACTAAGGCACTGCTGGTGCTGGACATCACCCCGGAGGCGGTGGAGGAAGCGGCGCGCCTGGGGGCGCAGCTGATCATCAGCCACCACCCGGTGATCTTCCATCCGCTGAAGGCGCTGGAGCCAGGCACCGCCCCGACGCTGCTGGCCCGGCGGGGCATCGCGGCCATCTGCAGCCACACCTGTCTGGACAAGGCGCTGGTGAACGACTGCCTGGCGGCGGCACTGGGGCTGGAGGAGGTGCTGCCCTTCGCCGCCGGGGAGGACGGCATCCCAATGGGCCGGGTCGGGACACTGCCGCGGGCGGTGAGCCCGGCGGAGTTTGCCGCTGCGGCGGCTGAGCGCCTCGGGGCCCCGGTGCGCTACAACCGGGGCGGCCGGATCATCCGGCGGGTGGCGGTGCTGGGCGGCGCCGGCGGGGACCTGATCGGCGAGGCTGCGGCCATCGGCGCCGACGCCCTCGTCACCGGGGAGGCCAAGCACCACGAATATCTGGACGCCGCCCGGCTGGGGATCACCCTCTTCGACGGCACCCACTATGCCACCGAACGGGTGGTGCTGGCGCCGCTGGCCGAGCGGCTTTCCGCCGCCTTCCCGGAGGCGGAGTTCCTGCTGGGCAGCGGCGGCGACGTGCTGGCCTGGACCGGCGGCGCAGCGGAGTGACCGCTTTTGGCAGGCCCACCGGCGGCAGGCCGCGCCTGTCCGCCGGAAGAAAAGGGCGTTTTTTCATTTTGTGATATACCAGTTGTGATACAAGGAGGGACCGACACAGATGCCGCTTGACGGAGCGATGCTGACACAAGTCAAACATGAACTCGAGGGGGCCATCGGCTCCCGGGTGGACCGGGTGACCCAGCCCAGCCGGGAGGAGCTGATCCTGGCGCTGCGCAGCCGCCAGGGGGCCAGCCGCATCCTGATCTCGGTGAATGCCGGCAGCCCGCGCATCCACTTTACCCAGGCGGCGGTGGAGAACCCCAAGACCCCGCCGATGTTCTGCATGCTGATGCGAAAGCTCCTGGGGGCCGCTCAGTTCACCGCCGTGCGGCAGGTGGGCATGGACCGCATCCTGGAGCTGGATTTTCTGGCCACCGATGACCTCGGCGACCCGATCACCTATACGCTGTCGGCGGAGATTATGGGCCGCCACAGCAACCTGATCGTCCGGCGGCCGGACGGGAGGATCGTCGATTCGCTCAAGCGGGTGGACACCTCCATGTCCTCGCTGCGGCCGGTGCTGCCCGGGTTGACCTACACGCTGCCGCCGTCTCCGGCGGGCAGGCTGGAGCTGCTCACCGCCTCACCGCGGGAGATCCTGGAGAAACTGCGGGCCGAGCCGCGGCAGATCGAGCTCTCCCGGCGGCTGCAGGAGTGCCTGACCGGCGTCTCCCCGCTGCTGTGCCGGGAGATCGCCTTCTTTACGGTGCGGGGGGCGGAAAAGACCGCCTTTGAGCTCACCGCCGATGAGGAGGAGCGGTTCTGCTTCTACCTCGAGACCCTCACCGACGCGATGCGCCGGGGGGCCTGCACGCCGACGATGCTGCTGACCCCGGACGGGACGCCGAAGGACTTTTCCTTCACCGAGATCCGGCAGTATGGGGCGGCGATGCAGTCCCGCACCTACCCGACCTACGGGGAGCTGCTGGACGCTTTCTACGCCGAAAAGGACGCCGCCGACCGGATGCGGCAGCGCTCCGGGGATCTGCAGCGGCTGCTCGGCGCCACCCATGAGAGAATTCTCCGCCGTCTGGACAACCAGCGGCGGGAGCTGGCCGAGAGCACCGACCGGGAGAAGTACAAGATTTACGGTGACCTGCTGGCGGCGAATCTCTACCAGTTGAAGAAGGGGGACCGGGAAGCGAAGGTGCAGAATTACTATGAGCCCGACTGCCCGGAGGTGACCATTCCGCTGGATGTGCGGCTGACTCCGTCCCAGAATGTACAGCGCTGTTACTGGGAGTACCGCAGGCGGGACACCGCCGAAAAGAAGCTCCGGGAGCAGATCGCCGCCGGTGAGGCGGAGCTGGCCTACATTGAGTCGGTCACCGATCTGCTGGACCGTGCCGGATCCGAGGCAGACCTGACTGCCATCCGGCGGGAGCTGTCTCAGGAGGGATATCTCAAGCACTATGCCTTCAAAGGGAAGAAGGAGGAGAGGCTGGCGCCGCTGCGGTTCCGGTCGGACGACGGTTTTACCATCCTGGTCGGCCGCAACAATGTGCAGAACGACCGGCTGACTCTGCGGGAGAGCCGGGGAAACGACATCTGGTTCCACACCCAGAAGATCCCGGGCAGCCATGTCATTGTGGTGACCGAGGGCAGGGAGGTGCCGGATCGGACGCTGGAGCAGGCAGCCATTCTGGCGGCGACCCATTCCCGGGCATCACAGTCCGCAAAGGTACCGGTGGACTATACCCAGGTGCGCTATGTGAAAAAGCCCTCGGGAGCCAAGCCGGGGATGGTGATCTACGATCCGTACCAGACGGCGATCGTCGACCCGGACAAGGAGCTGGCCGAGCGGCTGCGCGTCACCGAAAAGTGAAAAACTTCCGTCACGGCCGGGAACACTTGACCAAGTGTTCCGGCCGTTTCTTGTTGGAAATGGACGAAGAGATGAAACCCGGGGACGATTTTGCAGAAAAGTGTTGACAACAGGTAACACCGATGCTAAAATTAAGAAGCCGTTCCGGAAGGAGGGGCACCACATCAAAAGGATTTGAGAAAACTCAAAAAAAGGTGTTGACAAACGCCGGGAGATGTGGTAAGATAATCAAGCTGTCCCGAGGGGCAGCGGAGAACCTTGAAAATTGAACAGGAACTTACGAGTAAAGAGAACCCTGAAATTCTTTGAGAGTAATTCAAAGAACGAATGGACGAAAGCGAAAGCCAAGTTTGTTCAAAAAGAGCTGTTTAGGCATCGGGAATTAGCAGCCCGGTGCTTGGATAAACCAATTGATGAAGAGTTTGATCCTGGCTCAGGACGAACGCTGGCGGCGCGCCTAACACATGCAAGTCGAACGGAGAGACCG
>CAJFQR010000022.1 GCA_904419105.1 Candidatus Avimicrobium faecavium | reverse complement strand
ATTTCGTGCCAATACAACTTTCTACAACTTTTCTACAACTTTTGCCCCGAATCAGACGGAGCAGGAGGACATCCTATGGAATCCAAAAAGTTAGAAAAACCTCGTAAAAATGGCGCTTTTTCAACACGTCAGGCCGTGACGAAACCGGATGAAGAGACCGGAGGGGTGTTCCCCACGATGAAGCCCCTCGGCGCCGCCGACCCCCGCAACGCCCCGGTGAAGCCCGCAGCCGCTGCCGAGGCCCCGCAGCCGGAGCCGATCGACTTCTCCAAGGTGAAGATCGAGCCGCTGTTCGAGGAGCAGGTGGACTTCGAGACCTTCTCCAGGTCGGACTTCCGGGCGGTCAAGGTCAAGGCCTGCGAGGCGGTGCCCAAGAGCAAGAAGCTGCTCAAGTTCGTCCTGGACGACGGCTCCGGCACCGACCGGGTGATCCTCAGCGGCATCCACGCCTACTACGAGCCGGAGGAGCTGGTGGGCAAGACCTGCATTGCCATCGTCAACCTCCCGCCCCGCAAGATGATGGGCATCGACTCCTGCGGGATGCTCATCTCCGCCGTCCACGAGGTGGACGGGGAGGAGGGCCTCAACCTGCTGATGGTGGACGACCGCATCCCCGCCGGCGCCAAGCTCTACTGAGCCTGCGCCGACCAGAAAACGCTCTGACGAACGGCCCTTCCCTTCCCGGGGAGGGCCGTTTTCTGCCCGGCGGCCAAATTTGAACAAAGCGTTTCCAAACCGCTGGACTGTTCAACTTCCCGTCTTGATTTTGTCACACCTTATCCGGCAATTTATGGTATGCTGTGAGCTGGTTGATTTTTCACACACAGCCGGAAAGGAACGGTCCCGTATGCGGCCATACATTGAGCTCATCTTACTCTTTTTCCTCTACTCCTTCTTTGGGTGGATAACCGAGGTGGTATTCTCCTTCCTCACCCGGAAGAAGTTTGTCAACCGGGGCTTCCTCACCGGGCCCCTCTGCCCGATCTACGGCTTCGGCCTCCTGTTCATCAACAGCTTTCTGGCGCCGCTGCAGGAGAACTTCTTCTTCCTGTTCCTCGGCAGCACCGTGGTGGCCACCGTATTCGAATACCTGGCCAACCGCTTTCTCGAGGCGGCCACCGGCGCCAAATGGTGGGATTACAGCCGGTACCGCTTCAATGTGGGGGGCTATGTGTGCCTGGCCTTTTCCGCCTTCTGGGGCGCCGGCGCGGTGGTCATCGTCCGGTGGGTGCATCCGGTGCTGGCCGCGCTGGTGGGTATGATCCCATCGCTGCTGGCCACGGTGCTGTCCATTGTGCTGCTGGCGGTGTTCGCCCTGGATGTGGCGGCTACCACCGGGGCGGTGGTGCGGCTGCGGGGGCGGTACACCCTCACTGGGGAACAGCTTGCGGCGCTGGAGCAGGCCGCCGGTCTGCCGGCCCGGCTGCGGGAACGGGTGCTTGGGCACCTGCTGCGGCGTATGGAGCGCACGGTGCCGGCCCTGTCCCGCCCGGAGGAGTTCCGTGCGGAGTGGCTGGCCCGCCGGGAGAAGGCGCGCACCACCTTCGCCTACGGCGTCGGCTTCTACAAGCTCACCTGGCTCTTTGTCGTCGCCGCGCTGCTCGGGGATCTCATCGAGACCCTCTACTGCCGGCTCACCGCCGGCGTGTGGATGAGCCGCAGCAGCCTGATCTACGGGCCGTTCAGCATCGTCTGGGGCTTTGGGGCGGTGCTGATGACCATCCTGCTCGAGCGCTTCCAGGACCGGGACGACCGGTATGTGTTCCTGGCCGGTATGGTGCTCGGCGGCGCCTATGAGTACATCTGCTCGGTGCTCAGCGAAAAGCTCTTCGGGGCGGTGTTCTGGGATTACAGCGGCTTCCGCTTCAACCTCGGCGGGCGCATCAACCTGCTCTACTGCATCTTCTGGGGCATCGCCGCGGTGGTGTGGATCAAGATCGTCTACCCCTTTCTCTCACGGCGGATCGAGCGGATCCCGATGCGGCCGGGCCGGGTGCTCACTTGGGTGCTGGCCGTGCTGATGGCGGCCAATATGGGGATCTCGGCGCTGGCGCTCGGCCGGTATACCGCCCGGGCGGCCGGAATCCCGGCGGAAAGCGCCGCGGCGGTCTTTCTTGACGAGCACTATCCCGATGAGCGCATCGAGCGGATCTACCCCAACGCCATCCTCACCGACTGACCGCTCTTCCTTCGGGAAAAATCCCCCCTGCTTCGCCGAAAATCTTCTGGACAAACGCCGTAGGGGAGAGTATAATAAACACAGAGCAAAAACCTTTAAGTTGGTCCCGTGAGGCTGACAAGGATTCGGCTGTGTTTTTTTGGAAACGATACCGGCAAGGCCGCGGGCCCGGGCCCCCAAGGAGGGGCGGGCGCCGTGGAGTTTGCCGTAAGCGGAATGCCTGATCTGTCTGCGGGACGGATCGGGCTTTTTCTTTTGCGATTTTTTGGAACGGAGGGATCGTATGGCAGAACGCACGGTGGTGATGGACGCCCAGGCGGTGAGCCGGGCGGTGACCCGCATCTCCTTTGAGATCCTCGAGCGCAACCGCGGGGCGGAGGACCTGTGCCTGATCGGGATCCAGGCGGGCGGTGCCGGGCTGGCCCGGCGCATCGCCGCCCGCATCGAGGAGATCGAGGGCAGGCGGGTGGACTGCGGGGCGCTGGACATCACCCTCTACCGGGACGACATTGCCGCCCCGGCCGGGTATGCCGAGAGCACCTGCATCGACTTTGCCATCGACGGCAAGCGGGTGGTGCTCATCGACGATGTGATCTACACCGGCCGCAGCGTGCGGGCCGCCATCGACGCCATCATGTCCCGGGGCCGCCCGCAGAACATCCAGCTGGCGATCCTGGTGGACCGGGGCCATCGGGAGCTGCCCATCCGGGCGGACTTCATCGGTAAGAACCTGCCCACCTCGAAGGAGGAACGGGTGGAGGTCCTGGCGGACGGCGGCCCGGAGGACTGTGTGGCCATCGTCAAAGGGGAGGCCCGGTATACGGCAGACGAACACAAGGAGGGGACGACAGTATGAGCAGTATTCTGATCCGCGGCGCCCGGGTGCTCTCCCCGGCGGACGGCATCGACCGTGTGATGAATGTATACATCGAGGACGGCGTCATCGCCGAGCTGGACTCGGCCCGCACCGTGGCCGGCCGGGTCATCGACGCCGCCGGGCTGGTGCTGGCCCCGGGGCTGGTGGATATGCATGTCCACCTCCGGGACCCGGGCCAGACCCACAAGGAGGACATCTTCACCGGCTGTGAGGCGGCGGCCAGAGGGGGCTTCACCTCGGTGGTCTGCATGCCGAACACCACCCCGCCCATCGACTCGGCGGAGACGGTGCGCTACATCGTGGAAAAGGCCGCCGCTGCCAAGGCCAGGGTCTACCCGGTGTGCACCATCACCCGGGGCATGGCCGGGAAGGAGCTCAGCGACTTTGCCGCCCTCAAGGCCGCCGGGGCGGTGGCCGCCAGTGACGACGGCCGCCCGGTGGCCAATGCCGCGGTGATGCAGGCGGCGATGGAGGCCTGCTATGCGCTGGACCTGCCGGTGGTGAGCCACTGCGAGGACCTGGACATCATAAGCGGCGGCATCCTCAACAAGGGCGCGGTGAGCGAGGCCCTCGGCGTAAGGGGCATGGACCGCACCAGTGAGGACACCATCACCGCCCGGGAGGTGGCCCTGGCTGAGAGCACCGGCACCCGGATCCACATCTGCCATGTATCCACCCGGACCTCGGTGGCGCTGATCCGGGACGCCAAGCGCCGGGGCGTACAGGTCACCTGTGAGAGCGCCCCCCACTATATGCTGCTCACCGACCGGGAGCTGCTGCGCCGGGACGCCAACTGGCGCATGAACCCCCCGCTGCGGGAGCAGGCCGACTGTGAGGCCATCGTCGAGGGCTTCTGCGACGGGACCATCGACGCGGTCATCACCGACCACGCCCCCCACGCCGCCGCGGAAAAGGCCGACTTCGAGAAGGCGCCGAACGGCATCATCGGGCTGGAGACCAGCTTTGCCGGGGCGTGCACCGCGCTGGTGGCCACCGGGAAGCTGTCCCTCGGGCGCCTCATCGAGCTGATGAGCACCGCCCCCTGCCGCATCCTCTCGCTGCCCGGCGGGCACATCGCCGCCGGCGGTCCGGCGGACCTCTGCCTGCTGGACCCGGAGGAGAAGTGGACCTTCACCGAGCGGCACATCGGCTCCAAAAGCCGCAACACCCCGTTCCTCGGCACCGAGTTTACCGGGCGGGTGCGGCTGACCATCTGCCGGGGCGCGGTGACCTTCGAGGCGGAGGACTGACACCGTACCGCAGCGCATCAGGCGTTTTACGGATATGAGAACACGGATACGAGAACTGGAGGAGTAGAGTATGTCATTCGATCGACTGATCCGGCGCATCGCCGAGACCGGCAACCCCACCGTCGTCGGCCTGGACCCGAAGCTGGAATATATCCCCGCCCCGATCAAGGAGGCCGCCTATCTGGCGCACGGCCACACGCTGGAGGGGGCCGCGGAGGCGATCCTCGCCTTCAACAAGGGCATCATCGACGCCATCTGCGATGTGGTGCCGGCGGTCAAGCCCCAGTGCGCCTACTATGAGCGGTTCGGCTGGCCGGGTATGAAGGCGCTGGCCGACACCATCGCCTACGCCAGGGAGAAGGGCCTCTTCGTCATCATCGACGGCAAGCGCAACGACATCGGCTCGACGATGGGCGCCTATGCCGCCGCCCACCTCGGCGAGGTGGATGTGGACGGCGAGCGGTTCACCCCCTTCGGCGGAGACGCGCTGACGGTCAACGGCTATCTCGGCACCGACGGCATCGCCCCGCTGCTGGACCTCTGCCGGGAGAAGGACGCCGGCATCTTCGTGCTGGCCAAGACCTCGAACCCCTCCTCCGGTGAGCTGCAGGACCGCTCGCTGGAGGGCAGGCCCCTCTACGCCGTGATGGGCGAGATGTGCGAGAAGTGGGGGGAGAGCACCCGCGGCGAATACGGCTACTCCGCCGTCGGCGCGGTGGTGGGCGCCACCTATCCGGAGCAGCTTTCCGAGCTGCGCGCGGCGCTGCCCCACACCTTCTTCCTGGTGCCGGGGTACGGCGCTCAGGGCGGCGGGGCCGCCGATGTGGCCGGCGCCTTTGACAGCCGGGGCCTCGGCGCCATCGTCAACTCCTCCCGGGCGGTGCTCACCGCCTGGCAGAAGCAGGGCCGCCCGGAGGCGGAATACGCCGCAGCCGCCCGTGACGAGGCCATCCGTATGCGGGAGGACATCGCCTCCCACATCCCCGCCATCCACCTTTGATCCCAAGGAGGTCGATCGATATGAGTGAAAATCGCAAAGCCGCCGCGCTGATCCTGGCGGACGGCACCGTCTGGACCGGTGTGAGCATCGGCGTCCCCGGCACCAGCATCGGGGAGATCGTCTTTACCACCGGCGTATCCGGGTTCCAGGAGACCCTGACCGACCCGTCCAACTTCGGGCAGATCGTGGTGCAGACCTTCCCGTCGGTGGGTGGGTACGGCGTCAACAACGACGACTTCTCCTCCCCGAGCTGCTATCTGAGCGGCTATGTGGTGCGCAGTCTGACCACCCAGCCCTCCAACTACAAGATGACCGATACCCTCGGCCACTTCCTCGAGCAGCGGGGGATCGTCGGCATCGAAGGGGTGGACACCCGGGCCATCACCCGCCACATCCGCGCAAACGGCGCGATGAACGCGATGATCTCCACCGAATTTCTCACCGCTGCGCCGGAGGTGCTCGAGCGCATCCGCAGCTGGAAGCTGGAGGGCGCCGTCGAGGCGGTGCTGCCGGCGGTGCGCAGTGAGCACCCGGCCCCGAACCAGAAGGCCAGGGTCTGCCTGGTGGACTTCGGCGGCAGGGCCCAGTCGGTGGCGGCGCTGAACCGCTATGGCATCGGCGTCACCTGCCTGCCGGCCTCGACGCCGGCGGCGGACCTGCTGGCCGGGGACTGGGACGGCTTCGTCCTCTCGGAGGGCCCCGGCGACCCCGCCGACGCCCCCTATCGGGATACGGTGCGGGCGCTGCTGGACAGCGGCCGGCCGGTGCTGGGGCTCGGTCTTGGGCACCAGCTGATGGCGCTGGCCCTGGGCGGGCGCTGCCGCAAGCTGCTGCACGGGCACCGGGGTGCCAACCAGCCGGTGAAAAACGCCGTGACCGGCCATGTCTATGTCACCACCCAGAACCACGGGTATGTGGTGGACGAGACCGCCCTGCCGGACGGCGCCGTAATCACCGAGACCAACCTCAACGATGGCACCGTCGCGGCCCTCGCCTACGGCGACCGGCCGGCCTTCTCGGTGCAGTATGAGCCGGAGAGCGTGGTCGGCGGCCGGGACAAGGGCGCCGTCTACCGCAGATTTTTGGAACTGATCGAAGCAGGGAGGAAGTAACACAATGCCGCTGAGAAATGACCTGAAAAAAGTAATGGTGATCGGTTCGGGTCCCATCATCATCGGGCAGGCCGCCGAATTCGATTACGCCGGCACCCAGGCCTGCCGGGCCCTGAAGGAAGAGGGCCTGGAGGTGGTGCTGGTCAACTCCAACCCTGCCACCATCATGACCGATAAGGCCATGGCGGACAAGGTCTACATCGAGCCGCTGAACCTCGATGTGGTCAAGCGCATCATCGAGAAGGAGAAGCCGGACGGCCTGCTCTCGACGCTGGGCGGCCAGACCGGTCTGACTATGTCGATGCAGCTGGACGCCGAGGGCTTCCTCGAGCAGCACGGGGTCCGGCTGCTGGGCGCCAAGCGCTCGACCATCGACAAGGCGGAGGACCGCCAGATGTTCAAGGACACGATGGAGAAGATCGGCCAGCCCTGTATCCCCTCCAAGGTGGTCACCACGCTGGAGGACGCGGTGGCCTTCACCAATGAGATCGGCCTGCCGGTGATTATCCGCCCGGCCTTTACGATGGGCGGCACCGGCGGCGGCATTGCCAACACGATGGAGGAGCTCCACGAGATCGCCGAAAACGGCCTGCGCGCCTCGCCGATCACCCAGATCCTGGTGGAGAAGTGCATCTCCGGCTGGAAGGAGATCGAGTTCGAGGTGATCCGGGACAGCGTGGGCAACTCCATCACCGTCTGCTCGATGGAGAATATGGACCCGGTCGGCGTGCACACCGGCGACTCCATCGTCATCGCCCCGGCGGTGAGCCTCTCCACCGAGGAGTTTGGCATGCTGCGGGAGGCTGCCATCGACATCGTCAACGAGCTCGGCGTCGAGGGCGGCTGCAACTGCCAGTTCGCGATGGAGCCCAACTCGAAGGAGTACGCCGTCATCGAGGTCAACCCCCGGGTGTCCCGGTCGTCGGCGCTGGCCTCCAAGGCCACCGGCTACCCGATCGCCAAGGTGGCCACCAAGATCGCCATCGGCTATACCCTGGACGAGATCCGCAACGCCGTCACCGGCACCACCTGGGCCTGCAACGAGCCCACCGTCGACTACATCGTCTGCAAGTTCCCCAAGTGGCCCTTTGACAAGTTCGTCTACGGCCAGCGCACCCTCGGCACCCAGATGAAGGCCACCGGCGAGGTCATGTCCATCGGCTCCAGCTTTGAGCAGGCCATCATGAAGGCCGTCCGCTCCATCGAGCTCGGCCTGGACACCCTGCGCCTGCCGAAGAACGCCGGCCTCACCGACGAGCAGATCCGCCAGCTGATCCATGTCCAGGACGACGAGCGCATCTTCGCCGTCTACGAGGCGGTCTACCGCGGCATCGACTTTGACACCATCTACGCCGCCACCAAGATCGATCGCTGGTTCCTCGGCAAGCTGGACCATCTGGCGGACATCGAGCACCGGCTGGAGGCGGGCGCCCTCGACGCCGCCCTCTACCAGGAGGCCAAGGACGCCGGCTTCCTCGACAGGACCATCGAGCGCCTCAGCGGCCGGAGCTGCCAGCCCTACCACCGCAAGGCCGCCTACAAGATGGTGGACACCTGCGCCGCCGAGTTCCCGGCCAAGACCCCCTATTTCTACTCCACCTTCGACGAGGAGAACGAGGCCGAGGAGTTCCTGCGGGAGAACGCCTCCGGCAAGAAGAAGGTGCTGGTCTTCGGCTCCGGCCCGATCCGCATCGGCCAGGGCATCGAGTTCGACTACTGCTCGGTGCACTGCGTCTGGGCCCTCAAGGAGCAGGGGTATGAGGCGGTCATCGTCAACAACAACCCCGAGACCGTCTCCACCGACTTCGATACCTCCGACCGGCTCTATTTCGACCCGCTGACCCCGGAGGATGTGGACAGCGTCCTCGAGATCGAAAAGCCCTGGGGGGTTGTGGTGCAGTTCGGCGGCCAGACCGCCATCAAGCTCACCAAGCACCTGCAGGAGAAGGGGGTGCGCATCCTCGGCACCCAGGCGGACAGCATCGACGCCGCCGAGGACCGGGAGCGCTTTGACGAGGTGCTGGAGGCCACCGGCATCCCCCGTGCCAAGGGCACCACCGTCTTCACCACCGAGGAGGCGGTGGCCGCCGCCGGCGAGCTCGGCTATCCGGTGCTGCTGCGCCCCTCCTATGTGCTCGGCGGCCAGAATATGATCATCGCCTACTCCGAGGCGGATATCCGGGAGTATATGGCCATCATCACCTCCCATGAGATCGAAAACCCCGTCCTGGTGGACAAGTACCTGATGGGCACCGAGGTGGAGGTGGACGCCATCTGCGACGGCCAGGACTACCTGATCCCCGGCATCATGCAGCACATCGAGCGGGCGGGCATCCACTCGGGGGATTCCATCTCGGTCTATCCGGCCCAGACCCTGAGCCAGAAGGTCAAGGCCACCATCATCGACTACACCGGCCGGCTGGCCCGGGCCCTCAAGGTCGTGGGCATGGTCAATGTGCAGTATGTAGTCTACAATGGCGAGGTCTATGTCATCGAGGTCAATCCCCGGTCCTCCCGTACCGTGCCCTACATCAGCAAGGTGGCCAATGTGCCGATGGTCGAGCTGGCCACCAAGGTCATGCTCGGGGAAAAGCTCGCTGACCTGGGCTACGGCACCGGCCTCTATCCCCAGGGGGACTATGTGGCGGTGAAGGTGCCGGTGTTCAGCTTTGAGAAGCTCCACGATGTGGACATCCAGCTGGGCCCGGAGATGAAGAGCACCGGTGAGGTGCTGGGCATCGCCAAAACCTTTGAGGAGGCCCTCTACAAGGGGCTGCTCGCCGCCGGCTACAAGATGAAGCGGGAGGGCGGCGTGCTCATCTCGGTGAAGGACAGCGACAAGCAGGAGATCATCGAGATCGCCGACCGGTTCGAGCAGCTGGGCTTCACCATCTACGCCACTGCCGGCACCGCCCGGACCCTGAACAGCAATATGATCGCCACCAATGTGGTGCGCAAGATCGAGGAGCCCTCTCCGAACATCCTCGACCTCTTTGAGGAGAACAAGATCGACTACCTGATCTCCACCAACGCCACCGGCCGCAAGCCGGCGGAGCACTCGGTGCAGATGCGCCGCAAGGCGGTGGAGCGCTCCATCGCCTGCCTCACCGCGGTGGACACCGCCAAGGCCCTCACCGACTGCCTGCTGATGGACAAGACGGTGGACGACCTGGAGCTGGTGGACATCACCAAGATCTGACCCCCCATACAAAAACGGCAGAGCCCCGTCCGGGCCCTGCCGTTTTTTTGCGCGTATGAAAGTCAGCGGGCAGCCGGCTCCTTTGTCAGCCGCCCGAGGATCGCGATGCCCCGCTCCATCTCCCCGCCGGTGGGGGTGGAGAAGTTCAGCCGGAAGGAGGGGCTCACCGCGTCCGGCTCCGGCAGGAACCCGGCGCCGGGCACCACCAGCACCCCTTCCGCCGCCGCCCGCTCGACAAAGGGCATCGCGTCCTCCTCCGGCAGCGTGCACCAGAGGAAGAGCCCGCCCTCCGGCCGTGTCCAGCGCACACGGGGGTCGAACTCCCGCTCCAGCGCCCGGAGCATCTGCCCGCAGCGCGCCCGGTAGATGCTCCGGAGCCGCTCCAGATGGGCCCCCAGGTCCACCTCCTCGAGGAAGCGTTTGCAGATGAGCTGCCCCAGGCTGTTTGAGTGGACATCGCAGGCGCTCTTGAGGGTGGTGAGCCGGTCGATGACCGGTTTTGCTCCCACCAGATAGCCGGTGCGCACCCCCGGCGCCAGGATCTTGGAAAAGCTCCCCATATAGAGCACCCGGCCTTCCCGGTCGAAGGCCTTCACCGGCGGCAGCGCCTCGCCGGAAAACCGCAGGTCGCCGTAGGGGTCGTCCTCGAGGATGACAAAGTCATACCGCTCGGCCAGCCGGCAGAGGGCCTCCCGCTTTTCCGCCGGCAGGGTGATGCCGGTGGGGTTCTGGAAGTTGGGGATGGTGTAGAGCAGCCGCACCCGCTTTTCCTCCCGCAGCGCCGCCTCCAGCGCCGCAAGGTCGATGCCGTCCTCCGCCATCGGGATCCCCCGCAGCCGGGCACCGGTTGCCCGGAAGGCGTCCATCACCCCGAGAAAGGTCGGCGCCTCACAGAGCACCGTGTCCCCCGGGTCCAGCAGCACCCGGGCCGTCAGGTCCGCCCCCTGCTGGGCGCCGGTGACGATGATGCACCCGTCCCCGTCCGCCGGGGTGAACTTCCCGGCGAGGAAGTCCAGCACCGCCGCCCGCAGCCCCGGGTCCCCCTGGGGCACGCTGTAGGGCAGCGCGGCCATCGGCTCCCGGTCCAGAATCTCCCCGGCGATGCGCCGGATCTCCTCCACCGGGTAGGCCTCCGGCGCCGGGTTGCCGGCGGCCAGCGAGATGAGGCCCGGCTCCGCCGCCATGTCAAGGATGCGGTTGGCCGGGGAGGCAGGCAGCTGCCCGGCGTAGGCTGAAAAGTGATAGTCCGGTGTGCTGTGCTGTGTCATAGGGGTCCCTCCTTGATCGTCGGTGAAAAACTACCGCTTTATTATAGCACATTCCCAAAGCGCCGCAAAGCCGCCGGGAAAACTTTTTCTCCTAAAATGTAAAAACTATTTGACATTAGGCGGCGAAGATGGTAGACTGAAGATGTAAAGAGCTTTTTACATATCGACGATACACCCACTGCCATAGGAGGGACTGCAATGGATTCCAGGGGACTTTCGATCATAGCCATCTTGTTCTTGCTCTTTCTGCTCGGGACGCTGGTGCTCATCGGCATCATGTTCGTCTCGATCCTGCGCCAGGGGGACGAGCGCCGCCGCATGATCCTGCTGCACGCCGGCAGCACCAGCTTTACGGCCAATGCCGGTTGGCTGTTGCTGGAGGTGGTCACCGGGATCTGGGGCAGCGTCACCGCCGGCCGCCCGATCGAGCTGCAGAATCCCGTTGTCATGCTGATGACCGCCGCCATCGTCTACTGCGCGTCGCTGGCCTGGTATAAGAGAAAGTTCGGTGACTGACAATGGAAAACCGCATCCGCACCCTGCGCAAGGAGCTGGGCCTCTCCCAGGAGGAGCTGGCACGGCGCTGCGGGGTCACCCGGCAGACGATCCTCGCCATCGAGGGGGACAAGTACGACCCGACGCTGCTGCTGGCCTTCCGGCTGGCGGCGGCGCTCGGCGTCACGGTGGACAGCCTCTTCACCCCGCCGGCGATGGAGCCGTGACCGCGCAAAAAGCCCGGACGAGCGTCCGGGCTTTTTCTGTGTCAGATGGGGATATTTCAGCGGTTTTCCAGCTTCTCGATGCCCTTGCGGATGCGGGCCAGGCTCTCCTCCTTGCCGAGGATGGCCGCGATCTCCACGCCGCCGCCGGGGGTGAACTGCTTGCCGCTCAGGGCGATGCGCAGCGGCCACAGCAGGTAGCCGTTTTTGACGCCGAGCTCGGCGATCAGGCCGAACATCGCGTCGTGGACCCCCTGCTCGGAGAAGTCCTCCAGCCCTTCCAGCACCGGCAGCACCTTGCGCAGCATCTCCAGCGAGGTGTCCTCGTTGGTCTTCATCTTCTTGGAGACATACAGCGACAGGTCGTACTCCGGCAGGGCGTCGATGAAGTCGAGCTGGGCCGGGATGTCGCCGAGCACCTCGCACCGGGGCTGCAGCACCGAGGCGATCAGATGGGTGTCTACATCCTCCCGCTTGACCCCCTGGCGGATCCAGGGCAGCGCCTTCTCGTGGAACTCCTCGGGGGTGAGCTTGCGGATGTACTCGCCGTTGAGGAAGCGCAGCTTGACGGTGTCGAAGATGGCCGGGCTCTTGGAGATGCCGTGGATGTCAAAGGCCTCCACCATCTCCGGCAGCGAGAAGATCTCCTTCTCCCCCTTGGGGCTCCAGCCGAGCAGCAGGATGTAGTTGAGGATGGCCTCCTTGAGGTAGCCCTGGGCCACCAGATCCTGATAGGAGGCGTCGCCGTTGCGCTTGGAGAGCTTGTGGGTGGCGTCCTTCATCACCGGCGGGCAGTGGATGTAGATCGGGATCTCCCAGCCAAAGGCCTCGTACAGCAGGTTGTACTTCGGCGCAGAGGACAGGTACTCGGTGCCGCGGATTACATGGGTGATGCCCATCAGGTGGTCGTCCACCACATTGGCAAAGTTGTAGGTGGGCATGCCGTCGGCCTTGAGCAGCACCTGGTCGTCCAGCGTGCTGTTCTCGACGGTGATCGAGCCGAAGACCACATCGTCAAAGGTGGTGGTGCCCTCCAGCGGGATCTTCTGCCGGATGACATAGGGGGTGCCGGCGGCCAGCTTCTCCTCGACCTCTTCCCTGGTCAGGTTGCGGCAGTGCCGGTCGTACTGGGGGGCGATGCCGGAGGCCTTCTGCAGCTCCCGGACCTCCTCCAGCCGCTCCTTGCCGCAGAAGCAGTAGTAGGCAGCGCCCTTTTCCACCAGCTTCAGCGCGTACTCCTTATAGATGGCCATGCGCTCGCTCTGCACATAGGGGCCCACCGGGCCGCCGATGTCCGGGCCCTCGTCCCACAGCAGGCCGGTATCCCGCATGGTGTTGTAGATAATATCCACAGCGCCCTCTACCTGGCGTTCCTGGTCGGTGTCCTCAATGCGGAGAATCATCTTGCCGCCGCTGCTTTTGGCGGTGAGGTAGGCATACAGCGCGGTGCGCAGGTTGCCGACATGCATATAGCCCGTGGGGCTGGGGGCAAACCGGGTGCGTACTTCGTCAAATTTCATGGTCAAAGCCTCCGTTTTGGAACATTTGATAGTCTCTTTTCCCCGTACCAGGGAAAAATACTCTCTTATTATAGTATCCCCGCAGGGGATTTTTGTCAAGGAAAAAGCCCCTCTCCGCCGCGGTTTTCCGCCGGAAAAAGCCGCTCCCCGGCGGCCCTTCGCCACCGTCCGACCGCATCCGCACGATACAGTCTGTTATAATCGAGAAAAGATATACAGAAAACGGACAGGCCCGGCCGCCATCTGCCGCCGGGCCGGCCGAGAAGGGAAAAGGGGGGTGCTTGATGCAGCACCGGACAGATTATATAGGGATCCCCTTTGGGGAGAAGCTGCGGCAGCTTTTGCTGGAGAACCGCCGCCTGCTTGCGCAGATGGCCGCGGCGGCAGCCGGGGCGGTGATGGCCGGCGGGCGCATCGTCGGGGGGATTGCCCCGTTCGGGGTGGCCTTTGCGGCGGCGGTGCCGGAGGGCCTCTTTGCCCCGGCGCTGTTCGGGGCGCTGTTTGGCTACCTGTGGCTGCAGCCCGCCGGGGGCATGGAGTATGTGGCGGCGGTGCTGCTGCTCGGGGCGCTGCGCTGGACCCTCGGTTCCGGCAGCCTCTGGCGGCGGCTGCCCTATGCGGCCCCGGCAGCCGCCGGCGGGGCGATGCTCTTCGGCGGCGCAGCGGTGGCCCTGGCGGTGGACCGTACCGCCTACGCGGCGGCGCTGGCCGTGGCGGTGGCGCTGCTCGCCGCCGGAGCCGCCTGGTTTTACGCCCGGACCCTCACCATCCTGCGCAGCCGGGTGTCCGGCGCCCTCCGGGAGGAGCGCGGCTGCCTCTATGTCAGCTTCCTGCTCACCACCGCCGCCCTCGGCCGGTTTACCATAGCGGGGGTGTCGGTGGGGCGGGTGCTGGCCGGGACCGGCACGCTGCTCTTTGCGGTGGCCGGCGGACCCTCTGCCGGGGCGGTGCTCGGCGTCGGGGCCGGGCTTTCGGCGATGGCCATGGGCCGGGACAGCGCCTTTTTGATGGGCAGCTACGCCGCCGGCGGGCTGCTGGCCGGGGTCTTTGCCCGGTTTGGCCGGGTGCCGGCGGCGCTGGCCTTCCTCGTCACGGCGGCGCTGTGCGGAGTGGCTTCCCCCACCGCCCGGGGCCTGCAGATCGCCCTGGCCGAATGCCTCATCGCCGCGGTGCTGGTGCTGCCACTGCCCCAGCGGGCCATCGCCTACGCCACCCCGGACCGGGAGGAGGAGGCCGCCGACCTCTGTGCCGAACGCAGCGCCCTCGGCGGGCGGATGGAGCGCTTTGCCGCCGCCCTCCGGGAGATCGGCGCCACCACCCGGGAGGTCTCCCGCAAGCTGGCCGGAATGCACGCCGTCTCGATCGAAGATGTCTGGCAGCGCACGATGGACACCGTCTGCAAAAAGTGCCCCCGCCGCTACCGCTGCTGGCAGACGGAATTTGACCGCACGATGGACGCGGTGAACACCTGTATGCTCACCCTGCGGGAGACCGGCGTCCTGGAGCCCCGGCAGATTCCCCAGCCCCTCCGGGAGAACTGCCGTGCCCCGGAGGAGCTCGCCGCCGGCCTCACCGCCGGGTACAACCGCTACCTGGCGGAGGTGGGCAGCCGCCGCAGGGTGAGCCAGATCCGCGGGGTGGTCACCGACCAGTTTGACGGCCTGGCCCGCCTGGTGGAGGATCTGGCCGCCGAATGGGGCAGCCCCCGCCGCCGGGACCGCCAGCTGGAGGAAAAGGCCCGGTCGGTGCTGGCCGCCGCCGGTTTGGACCCGGGGCCGGTGTGCGGCACCCTCTCCCCGGAGGACCGCCTCACCCTCGAGTGCCCGGTGAACCCCCTCAAGCTCCCCCGGCTGGACGCCCCGTCGCTGGCCCTCACCCTCGGGGAGGCCGTCGGCCGGGAGCTGGAGCTGCCGGAGGTGAGCGGCGCCGTCCTCACCTTTGAGGAACGGGCGGTCTACACCGTCCGCTGGGGTTCCAGCCAGCTCACCCAGCCGGGTTCCCGCATCACCGGGGACACCTTCCGCTGCTTCTTTGCCGGGCGGGGCCGGTTTGTGATGGTCCTCTCGGACGGCATGGGCACCGGCGGCAGCGCAGCGGTGGACAGCGCCATGACCGCCGACCTGCTCCGCCGCCTGATCGAAGCCGGCGTCGGCTGTGACGCCGCCCTCAAGATCGTCAATTCCGCCCTGCTGCTCAAGAGCGGGGAGGAGACCCTTGCCACCGCCGATGTGGCGGAGATCGACCTCTACACCGGCCGGGCCCGGTTCTACAAGGCCGGCGCCGCCCCGACCTATCTGGTGAAAAACCGCCGTGCCGGCTATATCCAGTCGGATTCCCTCCCGGCGGGGATCCTCGAGGGGGTGGCCTTTGAGAGCAGCACCCTCACCCTCCGGGACGGGGACTGGCTGGCCCTCGTCTCCGATGGGGTCACCGCCACCGGCGCCGACTGGGTCAAATCCCAGCTGGAAGCCGGCCTGGACGGCGAACCCGCCCAGCTGGCCCAGTCGCTGGCCGCCGCCGCCCGGGAACGCCAGCTCCCCGGCCGGGAGGACGATGTCACCGTCCTTGCCGCCCGCCTCGACCGCGCCTGAGCTTGACAGACGGTGGGATGTATGGTATCTTATAGTTAGAAAAACTAATTGTTTAGAAAGGAGAACCACGATGTCCGACCTGATCCTGCACCCCATCGGCACGGTAATCCGGGAGGGGGAGCGCACCTTCCTGCGCGTGGAGGAGGCCTTCCGCCCGGGGCTCCGGGGGCTGGAGGGGTACAGCCACCTGCTGATCCTCTGGTGGTTTGACCGGCAGCCGCCGGCGGCCCAGCGGCTCCAGCGCCCGTCCGCCGATGGGCGGATGCTCGGGGTCTTTGCCACCCGGTCGCCCCACCGGCCCAACCCCATCGGCTGCACGGTGGCCCAGCTGCTCGCGGTGGATGAGGCCTCCGGCCTCTGCGAGATCGATTCCATCGAGGCCTTTGACGGCACCCCGCTGCTCGACCTCAAGGGCTACTCCCCGGCAATCGACAGCGTCCCGGATGCCGTCACACCCGGCTCCCGCGCCTGCCCCAGATAGTTCCCCACCCAAAGGAGGCCCGCAGGGGCCTCCTTTTTTTCACCATTCCACCGCCCTGTGGAAAAGAAACGGGCCCAAATCCGCCCGCAAATCTTACAAAAAGGTTACAAAACCGCCGGCGGGGGGTCTCTCCAACCAAACTTCCCACCCGCTGCCCTGCTTTGATCCTAAAGCAAAACCGCCCGAGCACTCCGCCCGGGCGGTCTTTTTTTGTCCCAAAGCCCCTGTCAAACTGCCTGATAAACTCCTGCGTTTCTTTCTGCTAATTGTGTAAAACAGAGAACTTCCTCAAAAACTTCCCATTCCCGCCCAAACTGTTGCATTTTTCTGCAACAAACCGCCCTTTTCTCCCTATAGGTGAAAGGACCTTTTTATCTTTTGCACGCTCACCCCCACGCCTGGGCCGCAAAAACCGGCGATCGCCGCAGGCTGTTTTCCGCAGGATGCCCGGCCGGGCAGATGACTGCGAGCCGGACGCCATATCCAA
>CAJFQR010000021.1 GCA_904419105.1 Candidatus Avimicrobium faecavium | reverse complement strand
TCCTCGTCCTCAGCAGCCGGGGCCTCGCTGTCGGCGTCGGCAGTCAGCAGCTCGGTCTCCAGCTCGTCAAACTCGTACCAGATCTTGTCAATGTCGCCGATCTCCAGACCGTTCACCTCATAGGTGATACCGTTCTTGCGGATCTCGAGGGTGATGTCCTTGCCCTTCAGCGCACGGGCCACACTGGACGGGAAGTAGGGCAGGCCGGTGGCGGATACCTTGATGGTGTCCCCTTCCTCAGCCTCGGCAATCTGGTCCTTTACCTCGTCCCAGGTCTCGTTGCCAAAGTAGTCGCTGTTGTCGTTGTCGGAGTTGCCACTAGAGCCAGTATTTCCGGGGTTGGAAGGTTCCTTGGCGTCTCCAACTACGAAAGACCCATCGCCTTGCTGTGTCCAGGATATACCATCCGGGACATAAGACGATACATCACTGGAGAATGTTCCTCCACGGACTGTCACCTTATCATCTGTCTGATCCTTTGCGCCAATCACCGCTACTGCGCTGTGAGAACCGGCAACCATAGAGTCACCAGAAATCTCAATCTCTGTATTGGAAGCATCATAGTAATTGGCTTCACGGTCAAAAACGATACCGCTTGTAGGAACAACCACACGAGCATCCCCAACTTTACCGGTCAGTGACTCCTCGCCCTCTGCAACAACCGTTCCTCCGGTCATATCAAGCGTACCACCACGCATCAGAATACCGCAGCCGCTTTCTGAATAGATTGTGCCGCCAGTGATAGTTAATGTTCCTTCTTGTGGATGATAAATACCACAGGAAACATATCCACCCGTAACAATATGCCCAATCAGAGTACCGCCGCTGATGTTAATTGTTGTACCACCTAACTTGTTGCCCTCGCCATTGCTTCCGTTTCCTGCGATTACAGCATTATCGCGAGCCTCCGCAACACCGTTTACAAAATCGATTTCAGCGCCTTTGCCCTGCGCAGTAACCGCAAACTCCTGGGCAATTACATATCCGCCTGTAACTGTAACTTTTGAATTAACGGTCGATGCACCAGTTTTATTACCTTCAGCGAACAGGCCTAAATCTCTTGAATCAACTGCACCATTTTGCAGCTCTATCTCCGCACCATTTTTTGCTAAAACCTGTGATGAAACCTTTATAGTACCAGAGGAATAGTTTACTTCAAAGTCATCACTAACCGTAGGCAACTTTGCTGCTGTACTGTCTTTAATAATCAATTTTGTACCTTCACCGGATGCTTCAACATCAGAAGCCTCAAGGTTATAGCCGTTCAAATCCAAAGTAATAGATTTGTTTATTTCTATTTTTCCCGAAACAGTGATATTATCTCCAAGTTTGATAACACCACCCTTTTCAAGGGCTTCTCTCAAATCTTCTGCGCTGTTAACTGTCCCCTCTTCCGCGAGAACCACCGGCTCATTCTCCGGTGCAGTATTTAACACAGTGGGGACGTCTCCCGTCTCGGTCGAATCGTTACCTTCGTCACCAGGCTGTTTGCCGCCGGTCTCATCCGTCGAAGTAGTGGGCTCATTCCCCGGAGCCGTCGATTCCCCGTCAGCCAGCGCCACCGTTGCGGAGGACAAGCTCATCACAGCTGCCAGCACCAGGGCCAGCATTCTCTTTTTGCTCATGTTTCTCGTCTCCTAACTGTACAAACTCTTTCAATTTTTCTCCGGTGCATCGTTTCCTGCATGCCGGGCCCCGACAGCCCCCATAGAAGGATACACCTAATAGCAGTATACCCCCCCCCGGCATTTTGTCAATCCTTCCCTTTTTTGAAAGATTTGTTTCATTTCAGGAGCGTTCCGGCCCCCTTCTCTGCCCGGCTTTTTTTCTCTTTCCCTCTTGACAACTCCGCTCTTTTCCGGTATAATAGAAGTATAAGAACAAACGTTCTGAATCTGCGTAAAGAAAAAGGAGGCCGCAGCCTCCCTCCCTTATGCCTCGAACTCGTAGAACCGGTCCGGCGTCAGCGTGGTAAAGATGACCTGCACCAGCGGGTACCCCTCGCCGAGCACGGCGTCCCGGATCAGGGCGGCCACCCGTTCCCGGACCTCGTCCGGCCGGTCGAACCAGGCCACCTCCACAATCGGGAAGCCGGGCACCTGTTCCCCGCCGGCGTAGAAGCGGCTCTCCGCCAGCTCAAAGATGAGCCAGTCCTCCGGGCAGCCGATGGCCTCGGCCAGGTCGCGCATCAGCGGGGTGCTGAGTTTTTTCATCTGGGCCTCGGTCAGGCCCTTGACGGTGATCTGCGGCATTTGCGATCCTCTCCTTTGTGGGTTTTCCCCTATTGTACCACAGCCGGGCCGGAAGCGCCAGCGGCTATCCCAGCAGCCAGAAGAGGGCCAGCGCCAGCGGCAGGTTTTCCCCGTCCCGCAGCGCCGCCAGCAGGAGAAATCCCTCCCCCGTTCCCAGCGCCGCCCCCTCCGGGGGAGGCTCCGGTTCTGCCAGCTGCTCCGGGCCGAGCCTTGCCCGGCGGCGCATCTCCTCCACCCGGCGGGCGGCCTCCGCCTGCATCTGGGCAAACTCCCCGGCGGAAAGCCCTGCCGGCTGCCAATCGGCCATCAGTCCCCGCCCCCTTCCGGCAGGAGCCCCAGCTCCCGAAACAGCGGCAGCACCGCTGCCAGCGCGTAGATAGCCCTGGCGTCCGCCAGACGGCTTTGCCGCTCCGGCGGCAGCAGCGGGGCCAGGGCGTCCAGCAGCCGCCCCTCCGCCGAAGGGGCCATCGCCTCGGCCAGCGCCTCCTTCAGCCGGCGGTACCGGGCGGCGTCCCCGTCCGGGTCCTCCTCCCGCACCGCCCGGAGAATCTCCGCCAGCGCCTGGCGGCCCCCTTCGGTGAGCAGGCTCTCCTCGAGCCAGCGGCCCGCCGGGGTCATCGGCTCTCCTCCCCGTCCCGCTCCCGGATCAGCTCCCGCAGCCGGGCCTGCCCTTCCGGAGAGGCCAGCCAGCTCTCCAGCGCCGCGCCGTTCCGCTTCACCGGCGGATGGCCCTCCCATTGGCGGCGCACCCGTTCCCAGTCCAGTCCCGCCGCCCTGGCGGCCTGTTCCCACAGCTTCACAGTCCCACACCCTTTCGCCCTATCCTATGCCGGGAGACCGGGCGATTATCCCAAGGAGGAAGTATGAAACTCACCGTATTCAGCGACAGCCACGGCAATATGGAAAATGTCCTGCGCATCTTTGACGACTCCCCGGCGGACCGGTATCTCTTCTGCGGCGACGGCCTCACCGACGCCGAGGACGCCGCCCACCTCCGGGATGTCCCCCTCACCGCCGTCGCCGGCAACTGCGACTACGGCTCCACCGCCCGTACCGAATGGCTGCTGGAGCTGGAAGGGGTGCGGATCCTGCTCACCCACGGCCACGGCTATGCGGTCAAGCAGGGCACCGGGGCGCTGCTGCGCCGGGCCCGGGAGCTGGAGGCCCAGGTGGTGCTGTTCGGCCACACCCACCAGCGGCTGCTGGAGGAGGCGGACGGCGTGCTGCTGATCAACCCCGGCTCCTGCCGGGACGAGCGGTATTACGCCGAACTCGAGGTGGAAGCGGGCCAGATCCTCACCGCCCGGCTCTGCCTCGGCAGCCCGCGGATCACCCGCCGGCAGAAGCCCACCTGGTGGCAGCCCTCCCGCTGACCCCATGAAAAAACTCCCCCTTTCAGGGGGAGTTTTTATCGCTATTCGTTTTCCGTACCGGCGGCCAGCAGCGCCTTGTAGAGGTCCGCCCGCTTGTAGCCGCTCTCCCTGGCGGCCTGTTTCGCCGCCTGGGCCGGAGGCAGTCCGCCGTCCGCCAGCGCCCGGCAGAGGTCCACCGCCTCCTCAAAGGTGAGGGCCGGGCCCTCCGGGGGCTTTGCCCCGGCCACCACCAGGACAAACTCCCCCCGCGGGGCCGTCTCCCGGTAGAAGTCCACCGCCGCCGAGAGGGTGGTGCGCACCGTCTCCTCGTGGACCTTGGTCAGCTCCCGGCAGAGGGCGATCTCCCGGTCGCCGAAGGCGTCCAGCAGGTCCTCCAGCGTGCGCAGCAGCTTGTGGGGCGCCTCGTAGAACACCATCGTGCGGCGCTCATCCTGCAGGCTCGCCAGGTGCTCCCGGCGGCTGGCCCGGTTCACCGACAGAAAGCCCTCAAAGGTGAACCGGCTGGTGGCCAGCCCGGACAGGGCCACCGCCGTGGCGATGGCCGTCGGCCCGGGAACCGCCAGCACCGGGATCCCGAGCCGGTGGCAGGCGTCCACCAGCTGCTCGCCGGGGTCGGAGATGCAGGGCATCCCCGCATCGGTGACGATGGCGCAGTCCTCCCCGGCCAGCAGCCGCCCGGTGATGGCCCCGGCGGCCTGGCGGATGTTGTGCTCATGGCAGCTCACCAGCGGCTTTTTCAGGCCGAGGTGGTTGAGCAGCTTCAGCGTCACCCGGGTGTCCTCGGCGGCGATGAAGTCCACCTCCTCCAGCACCTGGGCCGCCCGGGGGCTCAGGTCCCCGAGGTTGCCGATGGGGGTGCCCACCAGATACAGTCTGCCCATCTTGTCTCCTCCTTTTACTCGCTCTCCGGGCGGTAGAGTCCGTAGATGCGCTGCATTTCCCGGGAAAAGCTCCCGTCCGCCCCCTCGACGATCAGCGTCGCCTCCACCGAGAGGAAGGGCTTGCCGCCCCGGCGCCCCTCCAGCAGGAAGAGCCACGGGGCCCGGTCCGGCCGCTGGTGGACAAACCGCAGCCGCTTGGGCTCGATCCCCGCCCGGCGCAGAGCCTCCATCACATCGGCGAGCCGTTCCGGCCGCTGGCAGACGCACAGCCGCCCGCCGTATTTGAGGAGCCGGGCCGCCGCGGCGGCGATGTCGGCGATGGTGCAGGCGGTCTCGTGCCGGGCCAGCCGGTCGCTGTCCGTCTCCGAGAGGATCCCGGCGCCGGCGCCCTTGTAGGGCGGGTTGCAGGTGACCAGGTCATAGCCGCCAGCCGGAAGGGCAAGGGCCTTCAGGTCCGCCAGGTGGGGGACGATCCGCCCGGCCAGCACGCCGGCGTTTTCCTCCAGGGTGGCGGTCAGCTGGCCGATGGCCGCCGGCTGGATGTCCACACAGTCCACCCGGGCGGGGGCGGTCTCCTCCCGGCGGTACCAGCACAGCGCCACGATGCCGCAGCCGGTGCCGAGGTCACAGACGGTATCCCGCCGCCGGGGCGCCGCAAAGTCCGCCAGCAGGAATGCATCGGTGCCGAACTTGTGCGCCGGAGACACCTGCACCCGCAGCCGGCCCACCGGTTCAAAATGTGTTTCGGCCATCGGGGCCTCCTTTCCGCCGGGAAAAAAGGTCCCGCCGGCGGGCGGGGCCTTTTTCGGGGCTGAGAATCTTACAGCTGGGGACGCTTGAAGTCCGGGTTCGGGGTGATGCTCACCTCGGAGATGGTCTCTCCGGAGCGCATCAGCCGGGCCATCACCACAAAGCGCTGCTGGTTGGTCTGGCCGTAGGCCCGGGTACAGGTGGACAGGGTGAGGATCTTGTCCGATGCGTTCACATCCACATCGAAGTCGTGCAGGCTGCGGGCCTTGGCCTCGTTGATGATGTACTGCAGCCCGGAGGTGCCGGGGTCGCTGGCGATGTAGTTGAAGGACTCCTCGGTGTAGAACACGGCAAAGACCTTCCAGGTCATCGACTGGGCCTCGGTGGAGTAGTGGATATACGGGGTGGACCGGCAGAAGTTGATGTAGTGGAAGCTGGGCAGCTGGCCGAACATGATGTCCGCCGCCCGGCCGATGAACGGCGTGGCGGTGTAGTTGGTCCAGTTGTGGCCGTAGAGGACGGTGTTCTGGGAGATCTGGCTGCTGGTGCCGAACTTGGTGTCCGAATCCGCCCAGATGACGCCGTAGTAGCTGTAATTCTTGTCGTAGCCCAGCGAGGAGTAGTAGTTGTTGTTCGGGCCGACGACGACGGGATAGTTGATGTTGGTGTTCGGGATGCGCAGCCAGCCGACCACATCGCTGTTCTGGGCCTTCCAGGAGGCGATGTTGGACCAGCCGGTGCCGCCGACGGTGGAGGCGTCAAAGGTGCCCCAGTTGGCGTCGATGTCGCTGCCGGAGCCGGGGGTGGTGGCCACATTCTCCGCCGAGAGCCGGTTGGCGAGGATGGTCTCCAGCCGCTGGCCGGACAGGGCGGTGACGCTGGCGCTGGAGGAGATGTCCGGCGCATCGGCGATGTCGGTGCCCTCGTTCCCGGTGTCCTCCTCCGGGAGGACGCCGGCGGCCGAGGAGCCGGGCTCCGTCCCGCCGCGGCCGTCATCGGCGGAGGCGGCGCCTACCAGGTGGGTGATGCCGTAGAGCGACACGCCGACGGCGGCAACCAGTGCGGCACAGAGGCCGGCGAGGCGCAGCCGGGCCCGGCGCTGGGCGGCTTCCCGGCGGCGCTGCTGGCCGGACCGGGGGGTGGGGCGGGTGCTTTCCGCCGGCTCCTCCCGGCGGGGACGCCGGGCGGCACGGCGGGGCGCCGCCTCTGCGGCGGAGCGCCGGCGGCTGCCCTCCTGGGAACGGCGGCGGGGGCTCTCCTGGGAGCGGCGCGGGGCCTCCTCCCGGGCGGAGCGGCGGGCAGGCTCCTCCTCGCCGGTGCGGCCGGCATAGGTCCGGCGGTAGCGGTCGTATTCCTCCGAGAGCCGGCGGCGGGCGGCCTCCTCGTCTCTCCCGGACCGGCCGGAGCGGGTGGTGGGGTCATTGTGCATGGCGGATCTCTCTTTTCTCTTCTCTGGCGTAGATGTCGTGGCGGTCCGTCCGCACGGCGCAGCGGCGCCGGAGCGGGCAAAGTTCCATATCCTTTATTATAGTACAGGGACGCGCCCTCTGGCAAGTGCTTTTCCGGGAGGGCGGCGGTTACGGGGCCTCGGTGGCCGGGCGGATCTCCTGGATCGTCAGCTCGCCGAACCGGTCGAGCAATGTGACGGTGTAGGGGGAGAAGTCCTCGATGTGGTAGTTGGCGTACTCCTCGATCTCCCAGCGGGCGATGGGCTCGGTGCCCGGACCCCAGAAGGCGTTCTGGCTGTCGTCCGAATAGCGGACGAAGATGAGGTAGGCCTCGTAGGTATCAAACCGCACCGGGTAGAGGTCCAGCAGCACCGGCAGATACCAGATGGGCTGGGTATCCGGATAGCCGTAGACGCCGTACTCCTCATAGTAGCGGAACTGCTGGTCCTCCGGGGCACCGGCGGGCACCGACCGGTGCTCCAGCTCCACCTCCTCGCCGAAGATGGCCCGGGCGGCGTATTCCACCTGTTCTTTGGTGATGAACTGGCGGCGGCCGTTCGCCCCGGCGACCTCCTCGGCCACAAAGCGGACCTCGGCGTTGGCGGCGCCGGGGGTGATCCCCGGGGTGGTGCCGTCGGTGCCCAGCAGCGCCGTGAGCAGCAGATACTCCCCGGGCAGGCCGGTGTAGTCCCCGGTGACCTCCCCGGCATACCGGGGATAGACGATCAGCGACCGGCCAAGGAGCTCCGCCACCGCCTGGCCGGTCTCGTCGTGGGTGAAGGTGGTGTCCACCACATCCACCTGCGCCACCGTACAGGCGATCTGCTGCCGCTCCGCCTCCCACCGGTCCCAGGAAAAGGCGGCCTCCTCCGGGCGGGAGGGGAGCTCCTCCGGCTCCCGGCAGCCGGCAAGGCCAAGGCAGAGCCCGAGGCTCAGAAGCAGGCAGACGATCCGATGGGCCATCGGCAGCCCTCCTTTCTATACTGAATGTATTATAGCGATGCTGTTGTACTGATTTTGCCCCCCTGCGAAAGACCCCTCTCACCCTACCGGCAAAATCGGGGGGTTTGTTGCAGAAAAATGCAACAGATCGGGCCCCTTTGGAGAAAAAGAGAAAAGTTTCTCTCTTTTGCACAAAACGGCTTGAAAAGGCAGGGGCCTATTTGGGAACTTTTCCAAGGGCGGGCGGCGTGTGCGCTTTTCCCTATTGTAGCCGATGGGGCGGGAAAATGCAAACCCGGCCGCCGGGAAGAAAAAACCGGCCGTCCCAGTGGGGCGGCCGGAGAGAGGGGCTTTTTCAGTTTCCCGGGCGGGGTCAGAAGGCGAGGCGCTCCTCGATGTAGGCGACGACCTCGTCCATCGGCAGGCGGACCTGCTCCATGGTATCCCGGTCACGGATGGTGACGCAGCCGTCGGTCTCGCTGTCGAAGTCGTAGGTGACGCAGAACGGGGTGCCGATCTCGTCCTCACGGCGGTAGCGCTTGCCGATGGTGCCGGCCTCGTCAAAGTCGGTCATAAAGTGGGCGGAGAGCTTCTCCCAGAGGGCACGGGCGGGCTCGGAGAGCTTTTTGGACAGCGGGAGCACCGCGGCCTTGTAGGGGGCCAGCGCCGGATGCAGGTGGAGCACGGTGCGGACATCGCCGTCGCCGACCTCCTGCTCGTCGTAGGCGTCGCAGAGGAAGGCCAGGGTGACGCGGTCGGCGCCGAGGGACGGCTCGATGACATAGGGGATGTACTTCTCGCCGGTCTCCGGGTCGAAGTACTCGCAGCTCTTGCCCGAGTGGGTCTGGTGCTGGGTCAGGTCGAAGTTGGTGCGGTCGGCGATGCCCCAGAGCTCGCCCCAGCCGAACGGGAAGAGGAACTCGATGTCGGTGGTGGCGGCGGAGTAGTGGGAGAGCTCGGCCTTTTCGTGGTCACGCAGGCGGATGTTCTCCTCGGTCATACCCAGGTCCAGCAGGAACTTGTGGCAGTAGTCCTTCCAGTAGCGGAACCAGTCGAGGTCGGTGCCCGGCTTGCAGAAGAACTCCAGCTCCATCTGCTCGAACTCCCGGGTGCGGAAGGTGAAGTTGCCGGGGGTGATCTCGTTGCGGAAGCTCTTGCCGATCTGGCCGATGCCGAAGGGGATCTTGCGGCGGGTGGTGCGCTGGACGTTCATAAAGTTGACAAAGATGCCCTGGGCGGTCTCCGGGCGCAGGTAGATCTCGCTCTTGGAGTCCTCGGTGACGCCCTGGTAGGTCTTGAACATCAGGTTGAACTTGCGGATGTCGGTGAAGTCGGTGCCGCCGCACTCGGGGCACTGGACATGGTTCTCCCGGATGTAGTCCATCATCTGCTGGTCGGTCCAGCCGGCGGGGTCGAAGCCGCACTGCTCCTCGATGAGCTTATCGGCGCGGTGGCGGCTCTTGCAGGTCTTGCAGTCGATGAGCGGGTCGGTGAAGCCGCCGACATGGCCGGAGGCCACCCAGACCTGGGGGTTCATCAGGATGGCGGCGTCCAGGCCCACATTGTAGGGGGAGGTCTGGACGAACTTCTTCCACCAGGCCTTTTTGACATTGTTTTTGAACTCGACGCCCAGCGGGCCGTAGTCCCAGGTGTTGGACAGGCCGCCGTAGATCTCCGAACCGGCATAGACGAAGCCGCGGTTCTTGGCAAGGTTGACGATCTTTTCCATGGTCTTTTCCATTGTGTGCTCTCTCCTCTTTGGAATATGGTGTTCTCGATTTGAGGGGCGAAAAAGAAAGCCCTCCGTCCCCCGCGCGCAAATAACGCAAGGGACGAAAGGCCTTTTGCTGCAAAAAGCACTTCCGCGGTTCCACCCTCATTGAACGGCGCAGGCTATGGCGCCGTCCCACTCAGCACAAACCGCCGTCCCCGCTCCGAAGTGCCCTTCCCCGCCGGGATCCTGCCGGGCTCGCACCAGCCGCCGGCTCTCTGCACGGATCCCTGTGGGTACTCCTCTTCCTCACCGCGGGGGTGGGATTTGACTTAACTCTATCACAAACGCCTGCCGCTGTCAAGGGAAGGAAGGGGCGGAAATTTTTTTGAAAAAGGTGCTTGATTTTTCTCCGGGAATCCGGTATAATAGTCTTCGCAACATGGCAGAAGGCCAGGCAGCCTCCAGTGCGGAGGGATAGACGGGGTGTAGCGCAGCTGGTAGCGCGCATGCTTTGGGAGCATGATGTCGCAGGTTCGAATCCTGTCACTCCGACCACGAGGCCGCGGCAGCTGCGGCATAGTATGAAGGTGTAGCTCAGTTGGTCAGAGCGCCTGCTTGACATGCAGGAGGTCGATGGTTCAAGTCCATTCATCTTCACCAAAAGAAAAGGCACCTTTCGGTGCCTTTTCTTTTGGTGAAGAGGCATTTGGCTGCGCCAAATGCCGCCCGCTGCGGCGGGGACTTCCGCTTCGCTCTATGTGTGGTAGGAACCTGCGGTTCCCCCACACACGCCCCCTCCCTTTTGGCTACGCTTACTTCCTGCGTGTAAAAAGGCGTCCGAATGGGCGCTTTTTTCTTTGGGGAAAAAGGGAGTTCCGCCGCGGGCGGGGCGCCGGATAAAACAAAGAGCCCGGAAGGGGGTGGACACTTTAGATGCCTGGATTAAGCCTGGTTCCCTTTCGCCGTGTTGGCTGAGGCAAGCAAAAGCTTTTTCCATGGAGAAAAAACGATTCCCTTTTCGTTATTCACTCCCAAAAATCGGCTTCTGCGATGTAGTGAAAAATGAATCGTGAACCGTGAATAAGTAAAAAATCGGCAAACACTTCGCAGTGCTTGCCGATTTTTGGTGGGAGAGAATGGATTCGAACCATTGAAGTCAGTGACAACAGATTTACAGTCTGCCCCCTTTGGCCGCTCGGGAACTCTCCCAGATATGGATCCGTAAAAACGGACCGTTTGGAGCTGGTGGACGGATTCGAACCCCCGACCTGCTGATTACAAATCAGCTGCTCTACCGGCTGAGCTACACCAGCCTGGCTGAACCACACCAGCTTGGTTTTGACAAAGATTATATTATCATAGATCCCGGCCGGTGTCAACCACTTTTTTTCCTTTTTTTCGGAGCGGCGAAAAGGGGAGCGCAGGCGGGGCGGTCACCGCCGGGACGGGTCCTCCGGCTCCTCCGGGTCCCGGGGGGCGTGGGCGGCCTTCCAGGCCTTGATCTGGCCCAGGCGGGTCTTGAAGCGGCCCTCCACCCCCTGGTCGGTCGGGCGGTAGTACTCCCGGTCCAGCAGCGAATCCGGCAGGCACTGCATATTGGTGAGCTTTTCGGCGGTGTCGTGGGCGTACTGGTAGCCCTTGCCGTAGTCCAGCTCCTGCATCAGGCGGGTCGGGGCGTTGCGGATCACCAGCGGCACCGGCTCCGCCAGCTGGGTGAGGGCGTCCTTTTTGGCGCGCTCGTAGGCCAGATAGAGGGCGTTGGACTTGGGCGCCAGCGACAGGTAGACCACCGCCTGGGTCAGGTGGACGCTGCACTCGGGCATCCCGATCAGATGGCAGGCCTGGAAGGCCGCCACCGCCAGCTCCAGCGCCCGGGGATCTGCCAGGCCCACATCCTCACTGGCGAAGCGGGTGACCCGGCGGGCAATATAGAGGGGATCCTCGCCGGATTCCAGCATCCGGGCCAGCCAGTAGACGGCGGCGTCCGGGTCGGAATTGCGCATCGACTTGTGCAGGGCGGAGATGAGGTTGTAGTGCTCCTCCCCGGCCTTGTCGTAGAGCAGCGACCGGCGGGAGGTGCACTGCTCCACCGTCTCCCGGGTGACGGTGACCCGCTGCCCGTCGCTCTCGCCGTTGAGCACCGCCATCTCCAATGTGGACAGAGCGGTGCGGGCGTCGCCGTTGGCGAAGGCGGCAATGGCCTCCAGAAGGTCGTCGGCGATGGAGACCTCGGTGCTGCCAAAGCCCCGGGGGTCGGTGACCGCCCGGCGCAGCAGCGCCAGAAGGTCCTCCTCGGTGAGGGACTGGAGCACGAACACCTTGCACCGGGAGAGCAGCGCGCCGTTGACCTCGAAGGAGGGGTTCTCGGTGGTGGCGCCGATCAGGATGATGCTGCCCTTCTCCACAAAGGGGAGGAAGGCGTCCTGCTGGGCCTTGTTGAAGCGGTGGATCTCGTCCACAAAGACGATGGTGCGCTCGCCGAAGCGGGCGTTCTCCTCCGCCTGCTGCATCACCGTGCGGATCTCCTTGATGCCGCTGGTCACCGCCGAGAAGTCGATGAAGCTCGCCCTGGTGTGGTGGGCGATGACCCGGGCCAGCGTAGTCTTGCCGACGCCGGGCGGGCCCCAGAAGATCATCGAGGAGATGCGGTCGCTCTCGATGAGGCGGCGCAGGATCTTGCCCGGGCCGAGCAGATGCTGCTGGCCCACGATCTCGTCCAAAGTACGGGGGCGCAGCCGGGCCGCCAGCGGGGCGGTGTCCTCCCGGGCGCCGAAGAGAGTCTGTTGTTCCACAGGATCGCCTCCCTGGTCCCCGCCGGACGGCGGGGAGAAACGAATGTTTGCCTATATCTCCATCTTAACGCAAAACCCCCGGCCTGTCAATCCGGCCGGGGGCTGATCGTATCAGAAAAAAAAGGTCAGCGGCCAAGGGCGGCGGCGATGCGCTCGAGGGCCTCCTCCAGATGGGCCCGGGTCACGGCGAAGTTCATCCGCACATAGCCGGAGCCATCCGGGCCGTAGTGGGTGCCGCCGTTGACGGCGACGCCGGCCTTCTCCAGGAAGAAGGAGGGGATCTGCGCATCGGGGATCCCGAGGGCCGAACAGTTGCCCCAGTAGACGAAGCTGGCCTCCGGCAGCGGGCCGGTGATCGGGATTCCCCGCTCGGCAAAGAAGGCGGCGATCCGCCGGCGGTTGCCGTCCAGGTAGGCGGTGAGCTCCCGGAGCCACGCATCGGAGGAGCCGTCCAGGCAGGCGGTGAGGGCGGCGGTGGCAAAGGGGTTGGCGCCGTAGTCCATATCCCGGTCGTCCAGCGCACGCTTCCAGCGGGCGAGGAGGGTGGGCTCGGCAACGGCGACAATAGCCTGGGGCAGCCCCATCAGGTTAAAGCCCTTGGAGGCACTGACGATCTGGATCGAGACGGCCCGGGCGGCCTCGGAGACGGCGAGGGCCGGGATATGGTGCAGGCCGTCATAGACCACCAGCGAGTGGACCTCGTCCGAGACGATCTTGACATCGTAGCGCAGGCAGATCTCCACCAGCGACTCCAGCTCCTGCCGGGTGAATACCCGCCCGGTGGGGTTGTGGGGGTTCACCAGCACAAAGGCCATCGGCCGGTGGGTGCGGACCTTCTCCTCAAAGTCCGCAAGGTCGAGGACGAAGCGCTCGCCGTCAAACCGCATCGGGTTCGGGATAAAGGTGCAGCCGGCGGCCTCGGCAGCGGATTTGACCGGGCCGAAGTAGGGGGACTGGGCGATAACCGAGGCCCCGGGACAGGTGACCACCCGCAGCGCCAGGTATACCGCCAGAATGGTGCCGGGAACGGCGGAGAGCATCTCCGGGGCGAGGTCGAGGCCGTACATCCGCCGGTACCAGCCCAGCACCGCCTGATAGTAACTGTCCGGCTTGGCCCGGTAGTTGTAGGTGTTCTCCTCGACGATGCGGCGGAAGGCCTCCTGCACCGCCGGCGGGCAGAAATAGTCCAGATCGGCGGTGCCCATGCCGATCACATCCGCCCTCCCGGCGGGCTGCTTCCAGCGCAGCGAACCGTCGGTGCGGTGGTCCAGTGTGCGGTCGAAGTCATACATTGACGATCCCTCCTTATTAAAATAGAACAAACAAGGCCGCCTCCCGAAAGCGGGAAACGGCCCAGGGGTCTGGGAATGGTGCGGCGGGCCGCTGCTTTCAGCATAGCTCAACCGGCCGGCGCTGTCAACGGCGGCAGAGGAGAAATCCCGGCCGTCCTTTTGGGCAAAATGCCCTGATGGCTCCGGTCAACGGGACGGGCGGTTCTGCTCCCCCCAGGTACAGAGCTGATCCAGCACCGCCATCAGCGAGCGGCCCCGGTCGGTGAGGGCATATTCCACCTTCGGGGGAATCTGGGGATAGACAGTACGGGAAATAAGAGCGTCCGCCTCCAGCTCTTTGAGATTCTGGCTGAGGGTCTTGTCCGAAATGCGGCCGAGGTAGCGGCGCAGCTCGTTGAAGCGCACCCGACCGAACTCCATCAAGCAGTAGAGGATCACCATTTTGTACTTGCCGTCGATGAGGGAGAGGGTATAGGAGAAGCCGGTGTCCTCAAAGTTGGCGTTTTCGATATAACGGCTGATCACAGAAATCACTTTCTTTCCGGATAGTATATAGTGTAAAAGATGGTACTTGTTTTTTCTTCCATCCTCCGTTATCATAGCAGATAGAGGGGAGTTTGGCAAGACTCACCCGCTGCTGTGCAAAATTTTTACCAAATGGAGGAATGCAGCATGAAAAAAGATCTTGGTGTTAAGCCCTATACCTTCCCGATGCCGGTACTGATGATCGCCACCTATGGCGAGGACGGCACCGTTGATGTGATGAATATGGCTTGGGGTGGCGTCTGCGCCCAGAACCTGGTAGCGCTGAACATTGACGAGGACCACAAGACCACCGAGAACATCAAGGCCAGAGGCGCCTTTACGCTGAGCATCGCCGACATCGACCACATCGAGGCGGCAGACTTCTTTGGGATTGCCTCAGGGAACAAGATGCCCGACAAGTTCGAACGCAGCGGTCTGACTGCCACCAAGAGCACCCGGGTAGATGCGCCGGTGATCAACGAGTTTCCGCTGACACTGGAGTGCAAGGTGCGGGCCATCCAGAACGACGAGCTCGGCTTCCGGGTAGTTGGTGAAATCGTAAATGTGCTGGCGGAAGAGCGGGTGCTCACGCCAGATGGCAAGGTGGACCCGGTTAAGCTGAACGCCTTCCTCTTTGACCAGTTCCAGAACGGCTACTACGCCGTCGGCGAAAAGGTGGGCCAGGCCTGGCACACCGGCGCCGGCCTGATGAAGAAGTAAGCGGCAAAAACACAATGAAAAGCGCCCTCCTGTGGGAGGGCGCTTTTTGCAGCACTTGCCGATGCAAAGCAGGACAATTTACGGACTACTTGCCGACACAGAAGGAGGCAAAGACCTCCTCCACCACCGCGTCGGTGACCTGGCGGCCGGTGAGCTCCATCAGGGCGGCGATGGCCTCGTCGATGCAGACGCCGACGGCGTCCATCGTCATCCCGGCGTGCTCGGCGGCCAGGGCCTCGGCGACGGCGTCCCGGGCCCGGGCAACGCACCGGCGCTGGCGCTCGTTGGCGAGCATCGGGGCGGCAGGGTCCACCGCCCCGAGGGCGAGGGCGTCCCGGACGGCGGCGTCCAGCGCATCCAGGCCGGTGCCCTCCCGGGCGGAGAGGGTGACGCAGTGGGGCAGCCGGCTGCGGACCCAGCTCTCGTCCGGGGAGGGACCCAGGTCCGCCTTGTTGAGGATCACCACCGCCGGGCGTCCGGAGAGGCTTTCGATCAGGGCGCGGTCCTCCCCGTCCAGCGGGCGGCTGCCGTCCAGCACCGCCAGCACCAGGCCGCTCTGCTCCAGCCGGGCCCGGGCCAGCCGGACGCCGATGGCCTCGACGGGATCGTCGGTGTCCCGGAGGCCGGCGGTGTCGCTCACCGCAAGGACCAGGCCGCCGGGCAGGCGGATGGTCTCCTCAACGATGTCCCGGGTGGTGCCGGGGATCTCGGTGACGATGCTGCGGTCGTAGCCGGCCAGGCGGTTCATCAGCGTGCTCTTTCCCACATTGGGCCGCCCGACGATGACGGTGGGCACCCCCTCCCGGAGGATCCGCCCGGCGTCAAAGGTGGACAGCAGGCCCTCCAGCTCCCGGCCGGCCTCCTCGAGGGAGGCGGTGAGGCGGGCATCGGTCAGGTCCTCGATCTCGTCGTCGGGATAGTCCACCCAGGCGCTCATGTGGGCGGCCAGGTGGGTGAGGGCGGCGGCGACGGCATCGGCCTTCTTCGAGAGGGCGCCGTCCCGGGCGGCCAGGGCGGCCCGGGAGGCATCGGCCCCGGAGGCGGCGATCAGGTCCATCACCGCCTCGGCCTGGGTCAGGTCCATCTTGCCGTTCAAAAAGGCCCGTTTGGTGAACTCCCCGGCCTGGGCCGGCACCGCCCCGGCGTCCAGCAGCGCCCGGAGCACCCGCTGGAGCAGATAGGGGCCGCCGTGGCAGGAGAACTCCACCACATCCTCGCCGGTGTAGCTCCTCGGGGCCCGGTAGAGGAAAACCACCACCTCGTCGAGGACCTCCTCCCCGGCGACGGCGTGGCCGTAGATGGCGGAATAGCCCGGCACCGTCTCCAGCGTGCGGCGGCCGATGGGCCGGAACACCCGGCCGGCGATGGCCACCGCCTCCGGGCCGGACAGGCGCACCAGCCCGATGGCCCCGACCGACAGCGGGGTGGAGATGGCGGCGATGGTGGGTGTCTCTCTCATAGCGGGTCCTCCTCTGCTTTCAGTTCATCGAGATTTTTCTCAAAGGCGGGCAGGAATTCCTCCAGGAACAGCGCCGCCTCCGGCAGGGCCATCTCCTCCAGCGCCGCGCGGATGCCGGCGGCGGCCCGGCGGAACTCGGCGTTGCCCTGGCGGCCCTCCTCCATACACTTGACCAGGGCCGAGAGCCGGTCGGCGGCCTTGACATAGGGGGCGTACCGGGCGAGCTCCTCCGTTGGGAGCAGCCAGCGGCGGTATTCCCGGCGCAGGTCCTCCGGCAGCAGGTGCAGCAGGCTCTCGGCGGCGGCGTGCTCCACCGCCCGGTAGGCGGTGTGGATCTCCCCGCTGAAGTATTTCACCGGGGTGGGCAGGTCCCCGGTGAGGATCTCCGGGGCGTCGTGGTAGAGGGCCAGCTGGACACCGGGGCCGGGATCCAGCGGCGCTTCCCCGGCGGGCAGGAACCGGGCGTTGTGCAGGGCGATGAGCGCGTGGGTGAAGAAGGCGGTGTCCAGCGTGTGCTCGGCCAGGTTCTCCTCCCGGACGCTGAACATGAGCCCCCAGCGGCGGATGAGCTTCATCCGGGCCAGCATGGCGAAAAAGGTATTCGGCATATTTCCTCCCTGAGGGAGTAAATCCCTCCGATCTTGCTACTATTAGAACGGGGAAGCTCTCCCCCGCTACCCTGATTCTACCACACTTTTATAAAAAGGGGAACGCCCGGCGGCTCTATTGTGGAACCGGGGGG
>CAJFQR010000020.1 GCA_904419105.1 Candidatus Avimicrobium faecavium | reverse complement strand
ATGAACAAGGATATATCTCACTATTCCGCCGCTTTCTGTCATTCAAACAAAAAGTTCTATTTATTAAACTTCCGGTTTACTACCACTTGATTTTTGTAAAATTTATTGTATAATATTCTGGGTTTAGTAAAAATAATTTAATAGTTTAGTATTACTACACACGGAAAAGTGAGGCGTTCCCATGGATATCGGCCATAAGATCAAGCAGCTCCGCATCCAGAAGGGGCTCACCCTCGAGGAGCTGGCCAGCCGCAGCGAAGTGACCAAGGGCTTTCTGTCCCAGACCGAGCGCAACCTCACCTCCCCCTCCATAGCCACCCTCAACGACATCGTAGAGGCGCTGGGCACCAGCCTGTCCGAGTTCTTCAAGGAGGAGAAGGAGGAGCGCGTCGTCTTTCGCAAGAAGGATTTCTTCGTCGATGAGCGGGAGCAGTGCACCGTCAACTGGATTGTGCCCAACACCCAGAAAAACGAGATGGAGCCCATTCTCCTGGAGTTGCCCCAAGGCGGTGAGAGCTTTGCGGTGGATCCGCACAGCGGTGAGGAGTTCGGCTTCATCGTCGAGGGCTCGGTCACCCTTGTTTCCGGTGAAGACAGCTACCCGCTGCACAAGGGGGAAACCTTCTACCTCTCGGGCAAGACCCGCCACTATCTGAAAAACGAGAAAAAGACTACAGCCAAGGTGCTGTGGATCTCCACCCCGCCGCTGTTCTAAGAAAGGAGCCCGCCAATGGAAAAGAAGAAGCTGATCGAATTTAAGAACATCGTCAAGGAGTTTGACGGCAAGCTGGTGCTCAAAGGCGTCAACCTGGACATCTACGAAAATGAATTCGTCACGCTGCTGGGCCCCTCCGGCTGCGGTAAGACTACGCTGCTGCGCATCCTCGGCGGCTTTCTGGAACCCACTGAAGGGCATGTGCTCTTCGACGGGCAGGATATCAGCAAGGTGCCTCCCTACAAGCGGGAGATCAACACCGTCTTTCAGAAGTACGCTCTCTTCCCTCACATGAATGTCTACAACAACATCGCCTTCGGCCTCAAAATCAAAAAGGAACCCAAGGACATCATCGAGCAGAAGGTCATGCGCATGCTCAAGCTGGTCAATCTGGAGGACTATGCCACCCGCTCGGTCACCGAGATGAGCGGCGGCCAGCAGCAGCGCGTGGCCATCGCCCGGGCGCTGGTCAATGAGCCCAGCGTCCTGCTGCTGGACGAGCCTCTCGGCGCCCTGGACCACAAACTGCGACAGGAGATGCAGCGGGAGCTCAAGCGTATCCAGCAGGAGGTGGGCATCACCTTCATCTTCGTCACCCATGACCAGGAAGAGGCCCTCACCATGTCGGATAAAATCGTCGTCATGCGGGACGGCGAGATTCAGCAGATCGGTTCCCCCACCGACATCTACAACGAACCGGTCAACGAGTATGTGGCCAACTTCATCGGCGAGAGCAACATCATCGACGGTGTCATGCTCGACGACTACAAGGTCATGTTCGAGGACAAGACCTTTGACTGCGTCGACTTCGGCTTCGAAAAGTCTCAGCCAGTGGATGTGGTCATCCGTCCGGAGGATCTGGACATCGTTCCCCGCGCCGAGGGCAAACTCCGCGGCTTTGTCAAGAGTGTCCTTTTCAAGGGCGTCCACTACGAGACCATCGTCGAGACCAAGGCCGGTACCTCCATCACCGTAAAAATGGTGGTCAAGGACGGCAAGCCGGTGTTCAACGCCGAGGCCAACGAGAAGATGAGCGCCAACGACTTCTACCTTGACACCGACGATGTGGACGAGCTCGACGCCGCCACCATCATCGCACGGGCCGATGCCCAGGCCTGGGATCCGGACACCGAGGAGCTTATCTCCATCCGCGATGTGGTCTATCAGATCAAAAAGGAGAACGGCACCTACCCGGTCACCTTCTCCACCGCCGCCGGCACCTCGGTCACCGTCAATATGATCGTCAAAGACGAAAACCGCGTCGCCTCTCCGGAGTACGAGGAGGAGATCTTCGCGGTGAACTTCTACAAAAACGCCGACGAAATCACCGAATCCATTGCCCTGGACACCGACCTCAAGACCTGGGCCAATGCCTCGGCCTGGAGCCTTGAGGACGGCAGCCCGGTGGAGATCACCTCGGTGCGCTACACCTTCGACCCTGAGTCCATCACCCCCGGTGTCTACGATGTGACCTTCTCCACCGAGGGCTATGAGTACAAGATCGATACCACCGACCGCTATGAGCCCGGCGATGTCGTCGGACTCACCTTCCAGCCGGAGGATATCCACATCATGGCCAAAAGCCGCTGAGGGGAGGTCTCATCTTGAAACAGTTCCGCAATATGATCTATCCCTATGTGGTGTGGATCTTCATCATGATCGTGGTGCCGATGCTGCTCATCGTGCTCTACGCCTTTACCACCGCCGGCAACGAGGTCACCACCTTCCGCTTCACCCTTGAGAACTTCACCCGCTTTTTCCAGGACGCTGTCTTTCTCGATGTACTCGGGCGCTCGCTGGTTATTGCGGTGCTCACCACCGTCATCTGCGTGCTCATCGGCTACCCCATCGCCTATGCCATTTCCAAACGCCCGGAACGCAGCAATATGTTCTGGGTGCTCATCATCACCATGCCCACCTGGATCAATATGATGGTGCGCACCTATGCCTGGGTGGGCATCCTCCAGGATAACGGCCTGATCAATAGCATCCTCGGCCTCTTTGGCATCGGCCCGGTGAAGATGATGTACACCACCTTTGCCGTTGTCCTCGGTATGGTCTACAATTTTATCCCCTTTATGATCCTGCAGATCCACACCTCACTGACCAAGATGGACAAGAGCTACCTTGAGGCCGCTGCCGATCTCGGCGCCGACCGGGTCCAGAGCTTCCTGCGGGTTACCCTCCCGCTCAGCCTGCCCGGGGTGCTCAGCGGCATCACACTGGTATTCCTGCCGGCGGTGTCCAGCTTCTTCATCCCCAAACTCCTTGGCGGCGGGCAGTATGTGCTCATCGGCAATGTCATCGAGACACAGTTCCTCACCAGCGGTGACTGGAATTTCGGCAGTGCCATCTCGCTGATTATGGCCGTCATCATTATGATCTCCATGTACATCACCCGTAAGGTCGACACCGACCCGGCGGCACACGGAAAGGAGGACTGACCCCATGGAACGCAAAAAGACCTCCCTTGGCAGCAAGATCCTGCTCGGGCTCACCGTGCTGTTCTTCTACCTGCCCATCCTCTACATCATCGTCTTTTCCTTCAACGGCAGCCGGTCGCTGACCCATCTGGACGGCTTCTCCCTCCAGTGGTATGAGAAGATGTTCTCCGACCGCACAATGATGGAGGCCATCGGTACCACCATCTTTGTAGCAGCGGTATCCACCATTGTCTCCACCATCGCCGGCACGCTGGCGGCCATCGGCCTCTCCCGCTCGAAAAAGATCCTGCGCAGCATCGTTGAACAGATCAACAATCTCCCGGTGATGAACCCGGAAATTGTCACCGCCATTGGGCTGCTCATGTTCTTCTCGAGTCTCAGCATCGAGAAAGGCCTTGGCACCATGCTGCTGGCACACATCATGTTCTGTACCCCCTATGTAATCCTCTCGGTGACTCCAAAGCTGCGCAGTCTGGACCCGAATCTGGCAGACGCCGCGCTGGACCTCGGGGCCACCCCGCTGCAGGCGCTGACCAAGGTCATCGTCCCGCAGATCATGCCGGGCATCATCTCCGGCGCACTGATTGCTTTCACCATGAGCTTCGATGACTTTGTGATCAGTTACTTTGTCACAGGCAATGGTGTGAACAATATTTCCATTCTGGTCTACACGATGAGCAAGCGGGTCAACCCGTCGATCAATGCGCTGTCCACCCTGGTCATCGTCATCATCACAGTCTCGCTGGCCATCATCAATGTAGTCCCGATTCTCAGAGAAAAAAGGAGAGCAAAAGCATGAAAAAGATCTTTGCACTGGCACTGGCCGGCGCGCTGGCAGCTTCGCTGACCGGCTGCGGTGGCGGCACCGACAACAGCACAGCCATCGAGAAGTATGGCTCCGACACCCTCAAGCTCTACAACTGGGGCGAGTACATGGGCGAGGACCTGATCTCCAACTTCGAGCAGGAGTTCGGCGTCAAGGTCATCGTTGAGTATTTCGACTCCAACGAGATGATGTACACCAAGCTCCAGGGCGGCGACAGCTATGATGTGCTTGTCCCCTCCGACTATATGATCGAGCGGCTGATCAATGAGGATATGCTCCAGGAGCTGGACCACTCCAAGCTCCCGAATCTGGCGAACCTCGCCGACGGCGTCAAGAACCTGGACTACGACCCGGACAACACCTACTCCGCCCCCTACTTCTGGGGTACCGTGGGCATTGTCTACAACCACAACAATGTGGACCCGGCCAAGGTCGAGGCCGAGGGCTGGAACATCCTGCTGGACACCGAGTACGCCGGCCACATCTATATGTATGACTCCGAGCGTGATGCCTTTATGACCGCTCTCAAGGCCCTGGGCTACTCGATGAACACCGAGAGTGAAGACGAGATCAACGCCGCCTACGAGTGGCTGCTCCAGCTCAACAACACGATGCAGCCGGTCTATGTCACCGACGAGGTCATCGACGGCATGGCCAACGGCAACAAGGACATCGCCGTGGTATACAGCGGCGACGCCACCTACATCCTCGACCAGAACCCGGACATGAGCTACTGGATGCCCACCGAGGGCACCAACCTCTGGAGCGACGCCATGGTCATCCCGAAGAATGCGGAGAACCCGGCCCTCGCCCATGAGTTCATCAACTATGTTCTCACCTACGATGCCTCCTACTCCAACTCCGAGTACGTCGGCTACGCCTCCTCCAACCAGGAGGTTCTCGATGCTCTCTCCGGCCCCGGCGGCACCTATGAGAACAACGAGGCCTACCTCCCCCGCTCCGGCTATGAGAAGGACGAGGTCTTCCACGACAATGAGACCATCCGCCGTATGCTCTCCGAGCTGTGGATCAAGGTAAAAGCCACCAAGGCATAACCCCTTTTCCCCCACACAAAAAGCTCCCCCACAGTGGGGGAGCTTTTTTCATGCTTTGTTGCAGCGGTCATTCGCCGGCTTTTTCGGTGAGATAGTCCAGCGCAAACTGGGCGTGCATCGCGGCGCCTCGCTGGAGCACCTCCTCCGGCACGCTGTACTTCTCGTGATGGTTGGTGTAGACAAAGCCCTGCTCCGGATCCCGGCTGCCGATGAAGCCGAAGATCCCCGGCACCTTCTCCATAAAGAAGGCAAAGTCCTCACTGCCCATCATCGTCGGCAGGTGTCCCAGCCCCTCTTCACCGTAGAGCTTGATGACCGCGTCACGGGCAATGCGGTTCAGATCCGCCTGGTCGTTGATCACCGGAGTGGTCATATTCACACACTCCACCGCCGCTTTGGCCCCAAAGGCCTCGGCGGTGTGGGTGACGATGCGCTTCAGATCCTTGTCGATGGTCGACAGCGTCCTGCGTGAGAAGGTCCGGTAGGTGCCTTCCATCACCACCTTGTTGGCGATGATGTTGAACCGCTGGCCGCCGTCGATCTTTCCCACCGTCACCACCAGGGGGTTGAGCGGGTCGTTGTTGCGGGAGACATAGGTTTGAAGGTCCATGATGATGGCGGCCGCCGCCACGATGGCGTCGGTGCCCAGATGCGGTGAGCTGCCGTGGGTGGAGCTCCCCTCCACCGTGATGGTGAAGGAGCCGCAGCTGGCCATGCGGTTGCCCTCGGATACATCGATGTACGGTGCGTCAAAGTCACCCCAGATGTGGGCCCCATAGATGGCGTCCACCCCGTCCAGCGCCCCTTCGGCGATCATCGCCAGCGCACCAGAAGCGGTCTCCTCCGCCGGCTGGAACAGCAGCTTGACGGTGCCTGGCAGCTCTTCCCGGATCTCAGTGAGGATCTTGGCGGCGCCCAGCAGCATCGCCATGTGGCTGTCATGTCCGCAGGCGTGCATCACACCGGGGTTTTCGCTGGCGAAGGGCAGGCCGGTCTGTTCGTTCACCGGCAGCGCGTCGATGTCCGAGCGCAGTGCAATCGTCTTGGTGCCCGGCCCTGCCTTGCCGCCGGTGATGGTCCCCACCAGCCCATGGCAGGTGGTACACAGCTTCACCTCGATGCCCAAGGCCTCCAGGTCCTGTTTCAGGGCCTGTACCGTCTCCTTTTCCTCGCCGGACAGCTCCGGGTGGGCGTGATAGTAGCGTCTGCGGTCGATGATGTAGTCGTTGACCCGTTCGGCCATTTTGCGGATATCTGGCATTGGTCCTCTCCTTTATCGTCCTGCGGTCTCGGTGAGATAGTCCAGCGCAAACTGGGCGTGCATTGCCGCGCCGCGCTTGAGCACCTCTTCCGGCACATCGTAGCGGTCGTTGTGGTTGCTGTAGCAGTGGGTCTCATCGTGGCTGCCGAGGAAGCCGAACACACCCGGCACCTTCTCCATAAAGTAGGCGAAGTCCTCGCTGCCCATGACCTTTGGCATCTCCTTGAGGCCTTCCTCGCCGTAGAGCTTCACCGCCGCATTGTGGGCGATGCGGTTCAGATCATCATGATCGTTGATGACCGGGCCGGGATAGGCCTCGTACTGGAGCTCTGCCCTGGCTCCGAAGGCGGCAGCGGTGTTCTCGCAGATACGCCGCAGCAGCGGCTCGATCTTCCCGCGCATCTCCCGGGAGTGGGTACGGCAGGTGCCCTCCATCACCACTTTATTGGCGATGATGTTAAACCGCTGGCCGCCGTGGATCTCCCCAATGGAGACCACCAGAGCGTTGAGCGGGTCGTTGTTGCGGGAGACCAGCGTCTGCACATTCATAATGATGGCGGCAGCCGCCACGATGGCATCAGTGCCCAGGTGCGGCGAGCTGCCGTGGGTGGAGCTCCCCTCCACCGTGATGGTAAAATTATCGCAGCTGGCCATGCGCACGCCGGGCTGTACATTCAGATAGGGAGCCTCGAGACCATCCCAGATATGCTGGCCATAGACGGCGTCCACCCCGTCCAGCACACCGGCTTTGACATAGTAGTCGGCCCCGTAGCAGGTCTCCTCCGCTGCCTGGAACAGGATCTTCACCTTGCCCGGCAGCTCCTCCCGGATGTCGGTGAGAATCTTGGCGGCACCCAGCAGCATCGCCATGTGATTGTCGTGTCCGCAGGCATGCATCACACCGGGGTTTTCACTGGCGAAGGGCAGACAGGTCTTTTCCTCCACCGGCAGCGCGTCGATGTCCGCCCGCAGCAGCACCGTCTTGGTGTCCGGGCCCGCCTTGCCGCCGACGATGGTCGCGGTGCAGCCGGTGTGATCCGGAAAGCGCTCAACGGTGAGCCCCATTTTCTCCAGCTCTGCGGCCAGATGGTCGGTAGTGTGCTTCTCCTCCCAGGAGAGCTCCGGATGGGCATGGAACCACCGGCGCTGCTCAATGATATAGCCCTCATATCGTTCCGCCATAGCACGGATATCCATAAACATATCCTCCTTTTTGTTGGGATCTCTTATCATCATTTTACCATAGTCCGGCAGAAAGTTTTCTTAAAACGACATCTTGTCCGTCCAAAAATTTGCTCTCTTTTTTGTGCAAAAAGCGCAGCAAAAAACGCCCGTCTGCCGACAGGCGTTTTCCCATTCTTTCTCTTCAGCGGCCGGTGTCGATGATGAGATCGGCCTTCTCCTCAATGCCGAAAGCGGCCAGGTACCGCTCCTCCATCGGGATCCACCGGGCCCGGAAGTTTTCCACATTGTTGTGGCCTTTGCGGGCACCGATGCGGGCGAGCCGGGTCTCCTGGTCAGCGGTGACGAACACCGACAGATCGTAGTACGGCCCAAAGTAGGGGTGCAGACTGTATGCCCCCTCGACGATGGTCACCTCCGCCGCCGGCAGTGAGATCGGCTCACCCAGCGCCATCACCTGGCAGTCAAACGGCGTGTACCGCAGCGCCCCGTCCCGCAGGTGGTCGATGACCTCCTCCTTCATGCGCTCCCGATCCAGGTTGCCGCCGGGCTCCGCCAGCCGTTCCGGCGTGCGCTGCTCCGGCCGGAGGAAAAAATCATCCGCCCGTATCACCCGGCCGTTCCACTGAGCGGCCAGCCTGTCCGCCAGCGTACTCTTGCCGGCGCCGCAGCGCCCGTCGATGGCCAGGACGATCCTCCCTTTCTCGGCCAGCTTGTCTCGCAGCAGGGCGTTCAGTTCCTGTTCGTGTGCAAACTCCATCGCCCTGCCTCCTTAAAACGCCTCATCAAAGAACGCCGCCACCGCCTCGATGACCTGCGCCCGCACCGGACTCTCCGGGTCATCAAAGCCAAAGCTGTGGTCGCTGTCCACCTGCAGTGAGGTCACCTCCGCCGTCGAGGCCTCCGCCCCGTTCAGAAGCGCCTCCACCACCGAGAGCGGCACATACTCGTCATTGGTGGCATAGATCACCTGCAGGCTGCCTTTGATGTTCTCCACATTGTTCATCGGGCAGGAAAGGCGCATATCGTCAATCCAGTTGACACTGATGCTCCGGCTCACCCCATCCGGCCCGACAAATTCAGAGCTCCGCGCCTCGGTAAAGGCCTCAGCTACGATGCGGTCATATTCACTGCCGAAGATCAGCTGCATCGTCTCCTCCGGGTCGCCCACCATCGGGGCGATCAGGCTCATCGCCGTGTAGGGGCTGTTCTTGAGGGCGCCGGCGTCCATCGCCATACGGGCGCCGAAGCCATAGCCCAGCAGCCCCAGTTTTTCGCTGTCCACCGGGGCGTTCTGGATGGCAAAGTCCCTGGCTGCCTTCACATCGAAGTCGATATAAAACGGGCTGTTGGCCGAAAAATCCTCACTGCTGTCCCCGCAGCCGGAAAAATCCACCGCGATGCTGGCAATGCCCTTGTCCGCCAGCGCCAGTGCGATCTCCTCAAAGACCCCGTCGGTGCTCCGGTCGCCGAACAGATCGTGCTCCAGGATCACCAGCGGCACCAGCTCACCCTCCTCACCGGCGGGCAGGGTCAGGGTACCGGGGATCTCAATGCCGCGGGACGGCACCGCCACATCGTAGACCCGCACGCTCTCCGCATCCAGCGGATAGGCATAGTCTACCACCTGGCTCTGGGAGGAACTCTCCCCGCTTGCCGGCTCCTCGGTCTGGTTGCAGCCGGCCAGCATCCCTACACAGAGCGCCGCCGCGAGCAGCACGCTCAGAATACGCTTCATCATTGGAAAAATCTCCTTCTTCTCTGGGGAATGGCTCCCGCTGTGGGAGCGGACGCTTTTATTATACCCGTTTTGTCGACTTGGCGCAACCGCCCGCCGTACAAAAAACGATCAGGGCAGTTTCCTGCCCCGATCGCTGAAAAAAGATCGTTGTCATTTTTCCGGACATTGGCCGCCCGCGCCGGTCACACCGCCGCAGAGAGAAGGCCGCCTCCGTCCGTTTTCTCTCCCTCAAAACCCATAGGGAGGCAAATCATTTCCGATTCACAAGGCCGCGATGTTTTGCGAAGCAAAACTCGCAGGGAGGTAAATCGTTTCCGATTTACCGACCGGTATCCGGAATGGGCTTGTAGTTTCCATTACCCGAACCACTGCCCTGGCTGCCGCTCGGCTTGGACGAGCTCGACGAGTTCTTGTCGTCCTCCATCTGGTCGATGGTCTTGAGCCGCCGGTCGGAGATGGCATAGCTGGTCAGATGCCGGGTACGGATCACCCAGGCGCCCTCATCGTCGTCGTAGTAGGCGCCGTTGATCTTCTTGGCGCCCTTGGAGGTCACCTCGTAGATATAGCTGTCCTCATCGGCGTAGATATACAGGGTACCGGTCTTGTTGGTGGTGGGCTCCGCCACAAAGTTGATGAAGTCGATGTTGGCGTGGTCGTAGTCGTAGGCGAAGTCCCGGTCAAAGTTGGTGTTGTACGCGAAGTTTACTCTCCCCTGCCCTCTGGCATTGAATTCGTACCACGCATCGTCACCAAACTCGATCACCACATCGTCCGCATCATCGGCGAAGGAGAGCACCGCTCTCTGCCCCGGCTCGATATAGGCATCGCTGTCGACATCAACAAAAGCACTATTACCGACATCTTTGTTGGTCAGGGTAACATCAAGAGTGTATCCTACGCTTTCGTCTTCTGCACTACTCTTAGTCCGGCCAATATAGAGTTCACCGTAAATGTCATAATCCTTGGTCGATGCAGACTTCTTGGTGTCAATCTTAACAAAATAGTCGCGAATAGTGCTGTAAGTCGTCTGGCCTTTCTGTTCCGTTACAGCAAAATCACTCACAGTCAATGCATTGACCTTTGCCTTGACAGTATTTTGGGCTTCAGCTTTTGCTTCATCTACGGTATAATAGGTCACTCCATTTATATTACTCTTATCAGATTTCTTTATAATACTGGTTTTGCTTGCTTTACTGATGAGTTTTTCAATGGCCTCATCTTTGCTGCCAAGGGCATCACCTTTAGCATTATACCAAACGGTTTCCGAATAGGTTTGCGGTTTGTCTTTAACCCAATAGCCGTCTTTATTAACAAAACCATCGGTGACTGCCGTTACAGAGCCTTCCTTTCCAAGCCAGGAAAGCAGAGCATTGATGTTTTCAACGACCTTATCAGAAGACACATCAAGCCAGTACTTTTGGGTATTCTCTCCGGAAGTTATGGTAAATAGCCGCATATTCTCGGAAACTGCCGTCTCCTCTGTATAATCACCTGGATTATCATTAGAGATTTTATAAATACCGTACTTCGTATCTGTTCCTCTCGTATATATCGTCTCAGGTGCATCTTCAGTACCAGTTACCATTGTAGCCCCAAGATACTGAACAAGAATATCCTGAATCTTAGCATAATACTTATTGTCAACGACATATCCGCTAGACACTTTGGAATAACCGTCATCGGAAAATTCACGGCTATAAGCCTTGGCACCATTTCGGAGAGCAGCATCGGCTGACGGATACCATTTTCCGCCATAGATATAGCCATAATTAGTTCCATTATTCGGAACGCTCTGATAGGTTTCATCATATTCGGAGTCCACAGCAGAATTGAAAGAGTTTGCATCATCAAGCATCATCTTTTTAATTTCTGCAAGCCGCTTAGTGCTGTTTGTTTCAGTCGAAGTGTAAGACTTATCAGTATATCCGGAAAGGTCCTTTACCTTTACCTTGTAAACATACTTTGTCGGAGCCGTATTCGTTACCTGTGCACGACGCCATGCAAAGGACATTTCATCGATCCACTTATCGCCGACCATATTCTTATCAGCATAAATGTTCATTTTATTGCGATCCTTGGAAGATGCATCATCATCTTCATCTACTGCAATATAGATCGAATCGCCAGGCGCAAAATCGTACTGGTCAGCAACTTCGAGTTCGCCATCTTCATTCTCTTTGTAAAGCGTTGTATCGTTTTCATAAAAGTCGAACGCATTACCATTTGCTGGCGTCGCAAACGCCACACTCGTGCCGGAAGCTGTCATCAAAGCTGCCAGCGCAAGAGCCGTCAGTCTTTTCGCTTTCATGTTTCTTCCTCCTAACAATGGGTCTGTGGCGGCCGTCTCTCTCACGGCCCTTCCACCTTCAGTATAGCGGCTTCTTCCAGATCTGGCAATAGAGGTTACAAAATGTTTACAGAATTTTCAACTGTATTAGTACACCTGTAACTTTCGCAGTATCCGGCTTTCCCAGTCTCTCCACCCTGCCGTTTTGCCAAGATTGCCATCTTTTTTGGCCAAATTGTAACAATTTAGTTACAACGTATTTGGCAGGCCTGGGTCTTTACCGCCCTTCATACTAATAGTGCTTCCCTGCCGGCGGATTATTCCATCGCTGCCAACTTTTTTCCCCGGCGCTCCAGCCAGGCCAGCAGATCGCCCCAGACCTCGCCCCGGTTGGTCTCATTCAGCATCTCATGCCGCCCGCCGGGATAGAGCTTCATTTTGACCGGGCGCACCCCGGCCTCCGCCAGCCACTTGGCCACCGTGCGCACACCTTCGCCGTTTGCGCCCACCGGGTCCTCCGCTCCGGAGAAGAGGTACACCGCCAGCCCCCTGGGCACCCGTTCGGCCCATTCCCGGCGGTTTACCCGGTCCAGCAGCGTCATCAGGTCGCCGTAGGCCGACAGCGTGAAGATGAACCCGCACAGCGGGTCCGCCTCATAGGCCGCCACCGCCTCGGTATCCCGACTCAGCCAGGCGAAGGGGCTCTCCGGGAACTGCTTGCCCATCCCGCCGAACACCAGATCGTTGATCCGCTCGCTGCGGTACTTCTCCCCCTTGACCGCCTTCATACCGGCGATGAGCGCCCGGGCAGGGCCATACACCGGGCTCGGTCCGCCGGTGCCGCTCAGCACCACACCGGCCAGATCCCGGTACCGGGTGATATACTCCCTCGCCACAAAGCTCCCCATGCTGTGCCCGAGCAGGTATACCGGCACCCCCGGCCATCTGCCCCGGGCCAGGATGGTCAGCTGCCGGGCGTCCTTCACCAGGCAGTCCCAGCCGTCCTTCGGCGCAAAGTAGCCGGTGCCGTTCACTGCGCAGCTCCTGCCGTGGCCGATCTGATCGTGCCCGCAGACCGCATAGCCCTGGCTGCACAGCCATTCCATCACCGGCTGATACCGCCCGATGTGCTCACACATACCATGCACAATCTGCACAATGCCCTTCGGCTGTCCCTCCGGTGTATAAAGGTCGGCATACACCGTCTCCACTCCGTTTGAAGATCTGTATTCGATCGTATCCCGCATCTGACTCACTCCTTTTAGCGTATAGGTATCCAGTTTTATTGTACCACGCACCGCGGAAAAAGTACAAGTGATCTTGCCCATTTTATGTAGAAAAACCCCTCGCTCTTTTGTCAAAAACAGAGAGACCTCTTTCTTTTTCCCGAAAAGCCTCAGTCTCCCCGTCCACCCGGCAGGGTTCTTCCCCGGAAAAGCCCCTTCCCCAGCGTATTTTTCCGGGAAAAGAATTGTGATTATCCCCAAAAAATGCTATACTAAAGGGGCAAGTAGCACTTTAAGGAGGCAAACTGATGAGCAAAGGACCATTTTATATTACCACGCCGATCTACTATCCTTCCGATAAGCTGCACATTGGTCACAGTTACTGCACCACTGCCGCAGACGCGATGGCCCGCTACAAGCGGCTGCAGGGGTACGATGTCATGTTCCTCACCGGCACCGATGAACACGGTCAGAAGATCGAGGACAAGGCAAAGGAAGCCGGCGTCACCCCGAAGCAGTTTGTCGATTCCATCGTCGAGGGCCCGTCCGGCGTCAAGGCTCTCTGGAAGCTGATGAACATCTCCAACGACCGCTTCATCCGCACCACCGATGACTACCATGTGGAAGCCATCCAGAAGATCTTCCGCAAAATGTACGAAAAAGGCGACATCTACAAGGGCGTCTACAAGGGCAAGTACTGCAAGCCCTGTGAGTCCTTCTGGACCGAAAGCCAGCTGGTGGACGGCTGCTGTCCCGACTGCGGCCGCCCGGTGGTAGATGCCGAGGAGGAGGCCTACTTCTTCCGCCTGAGCAAATACGCTGACCGGGTGCAGCATCTGCTGGAGGATACTGACTTTCTGCAGCCCCGCAGCCGTGTCAACGAGATGGTGAACAACTTCATCAAGCCCGGTCTGGAGGACCTGTGTGTTTCCCGCACCAGTTTCAACTGGGGCATCCCGGTGGACTTCGATCCCGGCCATGTGGTCTATGTCTGGGTAGACGCCCTCTTCAACTATGTCACCGCCCTCGGCTTTGACAACGACCGCTATCACGACTACGACAAGTTCTGGCCGGCAGATGTACACTTTGTCGGCAAGGAGATCGTGCGGTTCCACTCGATCATCTGGCCCGCCATGCTGATGAGCATGGAGCTGCCGCTGCCCAAGCATGTATTCGGCCACGGCTGGCTGCTCATCGACGGCGGCAAGATGAGCAAGTCCAAGGGCAATGTGGTGGATCCCTACATCCTCGCCGAACACTACGGTGTCGATGCGCTGCGCTTCTTCCTGCTGCGCACCTTCCCCTTCGGCTCGGACGGCAACTTCTCCAACGAGGCGCTGATCAGCACCATCAACACCGACCTGGCCAACGACCTCGGCAACCTGGTGAGCCGTTCGCTGTCGATGATCGACAAGTACTTCGGCGGCACCATTCCTGCCGTCCGCCAGGCGGAGCCCATCGACGAGGAGCTCATCGCCGTCATCAACGGCGCCCGTGCCGAGTATGAGAAGGAGATGGACGCCTTCGCCCTGCAGAACGGCCTCGCCGCCGTCTTCAAGGTACTGGACCGCGCCAATAAGTACATCGACGAGACCGCCCCCTGGATCCTCGGCAAGGAAGAGGCCAAGCGGGACCGGCTGGCTTCGGTGCTCTACAACCTCACTGAGGCTATCCGCGTCTCGGCGATCCTGCTCACCCCCTTCATGCCGGACACTGCGGACAAGATCCTGGCCATGCTCGAGTGCAGCGGCTGCCACAACACCTGGGAGGAGGCCCAGTATCTGGTCCGCTGTGAGCCGGTGACCGTCCACAAGGGGGAGAACCTCTTCCCCCGCCTCGATGTGGAGAAGGAGCTGGCGTACCTCGAGGCGGAGCGCGCCGCCCGCTTTGGCAAGCAGCCGGAGCAGCCCGCCGCGGAAAAGCCCGCTGACAAACAGCCGGAAAAGCCGGAGGGCGTCGCCTCGATCATCGATATCGCCGAATTTCAGAAGGTAAACCTCCGGGTGGCTCAGGTCACTGCCTGTGAGCCGGTGCCCAAGGCGGACAAGCTGCTGCGCCTGACACTGGACGACGGCACCGCTGAAGGCCGTCAGGTGGTATCCGGCATCGCCCCCTGGTACAAGCCGGAGGACCTGGTCGGCAAAAAGCTGGTCATCGTCGCCAACCTCAAGCCCGCTAAACTCCGGGGCGTCCTCTCCCAGGGCATGATCCTCGCCGCAGACCCTGGCGACGGCAGCGCCAATGTTCTCTTTGTGGACGAGAGCGTGCCCGTCGGCTCGAAGGTGCGCTGAGATGGTTGATGGCATCTTTGATTCCCACGCCCACTATGACGACAAGGCCTTTGACCCTGACCGGGACACAGTGCTCCGCTCGCTGGCCGGCGCCGGTGTGCGCCGGGTGATGAATGTCGGCAGCGATATGGAGAGTTCCCGAAGCGGCATCGGCCTCGGACGGATCTATCCGTTTCTCTGGTCCAGCGTCGGCATCCATCCGGCCAGCGCCGGGGAAGCCACCGAGGAAAACCTCTCCCTTCTGGCGGAGCTCTCGCAGGAGCCAAAGGTCATGGCCATCGGGGAGATCGGCCTTGACTACCACTACGACGACAGCTGTCCCCGGGAGGTGCAGCTCCTTGCCTTTGAGCGCCAGCTCCAGCTGGCCCGTGAACTGGATCTGCCGGTGATCATCCACAGCCGGGAGGCGGCAAATGACACGATGGCCCTGCTCAAAAAGTACCGTCCCCGCGGTATCGTCCACTGTTTCTCCGGCAGCCTGGAGATGGCCAAGGAGGTGCTCAAGCTGGACATGTACATCGGCTTCACCGGTGTCCTCACCTTCAAAAACGCCCGCAAGGCGGTGGAGGTTGCCGCCTACGCTCCGGCGGACCGGCTGCTCCTCGAGACCGACTGCCCCTATATGGCTCCGGAACCCCTTCGGGGCCGGCGGTGTGATTCAACGATGCTGCCCTACACGCTGGAAAAGTTGGCCGCCATCAAAGGCCTTTCTCCCGAGGAGATGGCCAGCATCACATTCCGGAACGCCTGTACCGTATACGGCATTGCCGATTGACCGGAAAAGCACCCGCACGGGTGCTTTTTCTGTTTCCGCAAACTCTGCCGGCAGGCGGAAAGGAGACCTTTATGCTCACCCGCTATCCGCTGCCGTCAAAGGACGGCTATCACACCTTTCTCGGTCCGGTGTTCACCGCGCTGCCGGAACTTGCCCGCTATCGCTGGCTTATCACCGGCTGGGAGGGACCTACCTTACCGGAAAATGCCGGCCCCGGTCGCTGCCTGATGGACGGCGACGCCCTGGCGGCGCTGGTAACCGGTGAGGACCCCCAGTGGATCTGGGGCTGCCTTCTGGCCTTCCCGCCGGAGACACCTGTGGAGGCCATCCTCGCCCACTCCATTCCCAACCTGGAGACTCCAGCCTTCTGGGCGGCGGCCGAGCTGCACCATCCGTTGGCAGCGCTCGAACTCATCGCCGAGGATTCCAGCTATAGCTGGCTGCTCACCCGCTCACCGCTGCCGGAAGGGCATCTGCCCTGGCTGTGAGCCAATCCTATTTTGTATAACAATAAGGAGGAGTTTTCGTGAAACACCTGCTGCTCGCCTCAATGTTCACCCCGGCAGTGCTCACCGCCTCCGGTGCAGCCGCTGCCCTTCAGCGCAAGATCTGCGCCTATATTCCCACAGCCGGCATCGCCGAGGGCCTGGACCCCACGGATCCTGCCGGCCCCGACCGGCTCCGGTCACTGGGGATCCGGGTACGGGTGGTGGATGTGGCCGCCCTCTCCCCACAGGAGACCGCCGCTGCCCTTGCGGACTGTGCCGCCATTGCCGCAGCCGGCGGCAACACTTTCTTTCTGTTGCAGGAGCTCCGGCGCAGCGGTGCCGACGCACTGATCCACCAGCGGATCTCCGAAGGCTGCTGGTACCTTGGGGAGAGCGCCGGAGCTGCGGTGGCGGCGCCGGATATCTCCTACCTCGCCCCGATGGACGAGCCCTCCCTGGCCCCGGCCCTCACCTCGACAGCGGCCCTCGGGCTGGTGGACTTCTACCCGCTGCCCCATATGGACAATGAGTGGATGGGCGCTGCCGCCCGGGAGATCCTGTCCACCGGCCTGCCGGGGCTGCGCCCGCTGCGGGACGATCAGGCTCTTCTGGTCACCGATACCGATACAACCCTTATCACTGCATAGCCTGCATTGCAGCAAAAAGCCGGCCCTAGTTTTCAAGGGCCGGCTATTTTGTTATTCAGTAGTGATCCGTTCTCTTTTCTCAAGCTGCCGCAGAGGAGGAGCTATCCAATCCGGGCACCACATTCGGTGTTGTAGTATCCGCCGGAAGCTGGCCGGGATCCTCCAGGGCGACGAGGTAGTAGTTG
>CAJFQR010000019.1 GCA_904419105.1 Candidatus Avimicrobium faecavium | reverse complement strand
GAGAGCTCCCGGGCCAGCACCACCCGCCTGGCGCCGAGCTGGTAGAGGGCATTGGCGGTGAGGTAGTTGACCACGCCGGTCTGGGTGGAGATGTGCACATCGATCTGGGGCACCACCCGCCGGGCGAGCATCAGCACCCCGACATCGGCGACGATGAGGGCGTCCACCCCGGCCTGTGCCGCCCGCAGCAGGAAGCCCTCGAGGGCATCCGCCTCGGCGTTGGTGGGCAGCGTGTTGCAGGTCAGATAGACCCGGACCCCGTGGTCGTGGGCGTAGGCCACCCCCTCCCGGAGCTCCTCGTCGTCAAAGTTGCCGGCGTTTGCCCGCATACCAAAGCTGCTGCCGCCGAGGTAGACGGCGTCCGCCCCGTATTTGACCGCGGCGATCAGCCGCTCCATATCCCCCGCCGGGGCCAGGACCTCGGGTCTGTGCTGAATGGTCATCGCTGTATGTCCTCCTTTGGTGAGAAGAGGGGGTGTTTTCCCCTTGCGGTGAAAAACACCCCCTCGGTGTACCGGCTCAGATGCCGGCGTCACGGATGTTCTGGTTGTGTTCATCGAGCGTAGCGGCGTAGAGGAAGTTCCCCTCGGTATCGCTGATGAAGTAGTAGTAGCCGCTCTGTGCCGGATTGAGCGCCGCCTCGATGGCGTCGGCGCCGGGGCTGCAGATGGGCCCCACCGGCAGGCCGGTGCGGATATAGGTGTTGTAGAGTTCATCGTAGAAGCTCTCGCTGTCGCTGCCGGCATAGGGCAGGATCTCGTCCCGGATGTAGAAGATGGTCACATCCGACTGCAGCCGGGGGTATTCGGCGGGATTGTTCAGGCGGTTGTGGAACACGCTGGAGACCATCGGCATCTCCGACGGCACCGAGCACTCGGCCTGGATCACCGAGGCCAGCGTGACCACCTCATCGATGGTCATGCCCAGCTCGGCGGCCCGGTCCCGGATCTCCTCGTCCACCACCTGCTCAAACCGGTCGAGGAACCGGGCGGCGACGCTTTCCACCTCCTCGTTCAGATAGAACTGGTAGGTGTCCGGGAAGATATACCCCTCCAGCGCATGGCAGCGGTCGTCCTCGGGGATCTGTGCCACCATCGGGTAGGAGGAGAGGTCGGCGGTGTCCAGGTAGTCGAGGAAGTCCTCCCCGGCGCAGACGCCGTTTTCCTCCAGCGCGGCGGCGATCTCCCGCAGCGTATAGCCCTCCGGGAAGGTGACCTGGACCACATCGTCCCGCAGCGTCCCCTCGTTCAGCAGCCGGGCCAGTTCGGCATAGCCCATATCCGAGCGCAGCGTGTAGCTGCCGCTGCGGAAGTTGGCCCCGGTGAGCCGGGCGTAGTAGTAAAAGACAGTCGGGTGGCTGATGATGTCCGCATCGGCCAGGATCGCGGCGATCTGCCGGCCGGAGCTGCCGGAGGGGATCTCCACCGCCGTCTCCTCGCCGGACTGGAAGGCGCCGGCGTAGTCCGCCCACACATGGGCGCCGTACCCGGCGCCGGCCAGGAGCAGCACCGCCAGCACCGCCGCCAGGATGCGGCCTTTTTTCTTGGGGGCCGGGCGCCGGCGGCGCGGGCTCTCATGGGAAGGGTTCATATCGTTCTCCTTATCGTTTGTCATCGTTCAGGGGGACGCCGGCCAGCGGTTTTCCGTCCGGGCCCAGCAGCGGGGTCAGGCCGCCGGAGTTGCCGCTGCGGTGGTACAGGTACTGCACCCCGGTCACGGTGTCCAGCCAGATCTCCATCACATCCAGCACGCCCTGGGAGTAGAGGCGTTCAAAACGGTCCATAGGGGTCCTTCCTTTCCAAAAAAAGCTCTCACCGGCCGGAGGGGCGCCCCCGGCTGCGGCTGGTCAGGCGGAAAAAGTCCTCGGTGACGACCATATCCACCGGCACATCAAACCGCCCGTAGTGCAGAAAGCGCAGGATGTTGCGCCGGTAGGTGAGGCCGATGGTGTAGCCGGTGTACCCGGCGAGGAAGCGGTCGTAATAGCCGCCGCCATAGCCCAGGCGGTAGCCCTTGAGGTCGTACATCAGCGCCGGGACGATGCACAGGCTCCCGGTGTAGTCCTCCAGCTTTTCACAGCCGGGGACCCGGGGCTCCAGCACGCCGAAGGTGCGCTTTTCCAGGTCGTCCAGGCCGCGGATATAGTAGAACTCCATCTCCCGGGTGCCCTCGATGCAGCGGGGGCAGGCCACCCGCTTGCCGTCGGCCAGCGCCCGGCGGATCAGCGGCAGGGTGTCCACCTCGATGGGCTTGGAGACATAGCACAGCAGCGTATCCGCCTCCCGGTACTGGAACAGGGAGCACAGCCGCTCGGTGATCTGCAGGTCCATCCGCTGCTTTTCCGCCGGGTCCAGCGCCCGGCGCATGGCCTTGGCCTTGTCCCGCAGCGAATTTTTATAGGCACGGATATCCACTTTGCGCATGGCGGCCTCTCCCCTTCCGTATGGTCTCTTTCATTCTGTGCCGGGTTTCTTCCAGTATACTATATCCGGCGGGGCCCTGTCTACTAAAAAGGGGGAAATTCGTCAGATCCTGCCGGCCCGCTCCCGCAGGAAGGCCTCCGCCTCCTGCAGGACCGCCCGGTGGATCACCTCCGGCGGCAGGGGGTCGGCGCCGTTGCAGCAGCCGATCCGCCTCCAGCCCCAGCGCCCGGCAGCGTAGAGGGCCGCCTGCCGGCAGTCGAGCAGGTAGTTCAGGTTGGATTCATGCAGGTCCTCCCGGGACGCATCGCCGCCGTAGCGCCGCTCCAGCAGGCGGCGGGAGGTGTTCGGGTCCATATCGAGGTAGATCACCAGGTCCGGCGCCGGCAGCCCCATACGGGCATACTCCAGGTCACCCAGCCAGTCCAGATACCCGTCCCACTGCTCCCGCGGGAGCTTGGCCATCTGATGGCAGGCGTTGGAGGTGGTGTAGCGGTCGGCGAGGATGAGCCTGCCCGCCCGGTAGTCCCGCCCCCAGTCGGTCTGCCAGGTGATGTACCGGTCGATGCTGTAAAAGGCCGAGGCCGCAAAGACATTCACCTCGTCCAGGCTGCCCAGCTCCCCGTGCAGGTACATCTGCACCGGCACCGACGAGCGGGAGGCGTAGTCCGGGAAGGAGATGCGCCGCGGCGGCAGCCCCTGCTGCGCCAGCGCATCGGCCAGCAGCGCCGCCTGGGTGGCCTTGCCGCTGCCGTCCAGCCCCTCGATGACGATGAGGGTGCCCCTCTGCTCACGCCCGGCCATGGCCTGCCGCCTCCCGCAGCGCCTCGTACTCGGCCCGGACCTCGGCCATCCGGCCGCAGGTCATCTTCCCCTCCGGGCAGGGGCCGGAGACGCAGGCGGGGCCCGCCCCGGCAAACAGCGTCGGCGCCACCTCCAGCACCTGCCGCAGCATCTCCCTGGCGACGGCGCGGATCTCCCACTGGGCCCGGCTGCAGCACCGCTGCCGGAAGAAGTGCCGCAGCTCCCTGGCGTTCATCGTGACGATCAGGTTGGTGTCGGCGGCGTTCGGCAGGACAAACCGGGCGTCCTCAATGGCCATCTTCTCGGCCTGGCGGCGGGCCGCCTTTTCCTCGACCCCTTCGGCCATCAGCCGGGCGGCGTGCTTTTCCTTGAGCAGATCGGCCAGGGCGTCGTAGGCGGCGATGGCGTTCTCCATCGCCTTCCGGTACAGCAGCTCCGCCCGCTCATCGGCGGCGATCTCCGGCGGCGTCACATAGGAGAAGGCCTTCTCCCGCACATAGCGCTGGCTCTGCACGCTGAAGGAGGCGATGCGGTGCCGGGTGATCTGGGCCAGCAGCGAGCGGGAGACCCCCTCGATGCCGAAGGTGAAGCTGGCGTGCTCGATCGGGCTCTCGTGCCCCATCGAGGCGAGCATCTCGACGAACTCCGCCGCCTTTTCCGGGGTGAGCTTGTCCAGCAGCGCGTCCACCCCCGAGGCGCTGTAGCAGAGTTTGGCCGCGGCGGCGATGATCCGCTCCGGCTCCGGCGTGTAGGTGAGCAGTGTGACCTTTGGCATAGGGCTTGTCCTCCTCTTCGCCCGGGAAAAGGAGCCGGCAGCGGCTCCTTCCCAGGCATCGTCTTGTATTGTATGTATCCTCCGTCACCGGTCGCAGCCGCACCCTCTGTCCGGAGCGGCAAGCTCCGAGGCGTTGGGCGGGAAGAAGGAATCGGTGGGGAATTTGATCTTTTTGAAGAGCTCGCAGGGGTCGCCGGTGGTGGGCGCCTCCGGCTCCTTGGACGGGATGCAGAAGTCGTAGGCCGGCATCAGCATCTGGACCCGGCGCTCCATCTGCACGATGATGAAGATGCCGATGGTGATCAGCACCTGCCGCTGCGGCCCGCAGGGGTCACAGCCGTCCGGCAGGCAGCCGGTATTGCAGCCAGTGCTGCAGCCAGTGCTGCAGCCAGTGTTGCAGTCGCAGCCGCAGTTCTGATTACAGCCGGTATTACAGCCGCAGGGATTACAGTTTGTATTGCAGCCGCAGGAGCTGCGGAAGCCGCTGCCGCAGTCGATGACCCGGCTGCCCAGCGCCACCGGCGTGCTGACCTGCAGGCAGACCCGGGGCATGCCGTTGTTCTGGTTGGTGCCGTTCTGGTCGGAGCAGAACACCTTGACGTCTCCTTCGCTGCCGTAGAGGATCATCTTGCGGGTGAAGGTGGTGACGCCGCAGACGGTGACGAGGCTGCCGTCGGGCAGCTGCGCCTCAAACCTGGCGGAGAAGAAGAAGGTGAGGTCCACCGTGTAGAAGCCCTTGTTGAAGGGGATGGGCTCCACATCCATGTAGACATTCTCCACCTCGACCTCCTTGAGCTTGAGGGAGCAGCAGCTGCCGATCACCTGCTGGGCCTCCTCCGGGAAGGAGACCTGGAGATCCTCCAGGCAGTTTTTGTCGCTGACGCTGTCGTAGACACGGCTGGTATCCACGCACACCGCCTCTTTGAAGTTGGCGCCGGGGCGCACGCCGGGCACACGGCCGCAGGTGCCCTGGTATGTAGTAGCCATATCGAATCCTCCTTGTATAAAATGGACCGCATATCGCGAAACGGATTATTTTTCGCGCTGCTTATTACCATTCTATGGGGAGGCAGGAAATGTGTGCAGCCGCTGCGTCCGGTCTCAGAGTTTTTTGAGCCTGGCGAAGTTGGACATGATCTTTTTGGAGCCGACGGTGTCGAAGGCCACCTCCAGCAGGTTGTCGTTGCCCATCGGCGTCACCGAGAGGATCAGCCCCTCGCCGAAGACCTTGTGCCGCACCCGGTCGCCGGGGGCGTAGGTCTCCGCCGGGGCGGACCGGGTCTCCGGCGCCGAGAAGCCCCGGTCGATGCCCTTGCGCCGCTCCCGGGCGGCGGCATAGGCCCGGGAGACCCCGTGGTCCTGGAAGCGGGCGATGGTCTCGTCGGTGGCCTCGGTGAGCTCCGCCGGGATCTCCGTCAGGAAGCGGCTGGGCTGGTTGCGGGTGGTCTTGCCGAAGAGCATCCGGGTGGCGGCCCCGGTGAGGTAGAGCTGCTTTTTCGCCCGGGTGATGCCCACATAGCACAGCCGGCGCTCCTCCTCCACCTCGTCGGGGAAGTAGAGCACCTGGCTGCCGGGGAAGATCCCCTCCTCCATGCCGACAATAAAGACATAGGGGTACTCCAGGCCCTTGGCCGAGTGGAGGGTCATCATGACCACGCTGTCGTCGTTCTCGTCGTAGCTGTCCAGGTCGGTGTACAGGGCCACCTCCTCCAGGAAGCCCGCCAGGGTCGGCTCCTCGGCGCCGTCGACATAGGCGAGGATGTTCGATTTGAGCTCCTGCACGTTTTCGATGCGGGGCTGGCTCTCCGGCAGCTGGCTCTCGAGCATCTTCAGGTAGCCGGTCTCCTCCAGCACGGCGTCGAACAGCCGGTCGAGGTCGTTCTCCTCGGCGAGGGCGGCCAGCCGGTCCATCATCCCGGCAAAGGCCATCAGCGGCTTCGCCTTTTTGGAGAGGGGGGCGAACTCATCGGCGGTGCGCATGACCTCGAGCATCGGCAGCCCGAGCCCGGCGGCGATCTCCTGGCAGGCGGCGAGGGTGGCGTCCCCGATGCCCCGCTTGGGCTCGTTGACAATCCGCCCGAGGCGGACGGTGTCGCCGGGATTGTCCAGCACGGCAAGGTAGCTCATCACATCCTTGATCTCCTTGCGCTCGTAGAACTTGACGCCGCTGATGACCCGGTAGGGCACGCCGGCCCGGAGCAGCGCCTTCTCGATGGCGTTGGACTGGGCGTTCATGCGGTAGAGGACGGCGTGGTCGGAGAATCTGGCGCCGGCGGCGACATTCTCCAGAATGGTGTTGGCGACGAACAGCGCCTCCCCGCCCTCGTCGGACGCCCGGTAGACCCGCACCGGGGCGCCGTCGTCGTTTTCGGTCCACAGGGTCTTGCCCTTGCGCTGGGCGTTGTGGGCGATGACCTCGTTGGCGGCGTCGAGGATCTTTTTGGTGCAGCGGTAGTTCTGCTCCAGGCGGATCACCATGGCGCCGGGGAAGTCCTTTTCAAAGCCTAGGATGTTCTCGATGTTGGCGCCGCGGAACTTGTAGATGCTCTGGTCGTCGTCGCCGACGACGCAGATGTTCCGCCGTTTGGCGGCCAGCAGGTTGATCAGCCGGTACTGGGCGTGGTTGGTGTCCTGGTACTCGTCCACCATGATGTAGGTGTAGCGGTCCTGGTACCGCTCCAGCACGGCCGGGTTCTGCTCAAAGAGGCGCACGGTGAGCACGATCAGGTCGTCGAAGTCGACGGCGTTGGCGCTCTTGAGCAGCTTCTGGTACTCCTCGTAGACCCGGGCGCCCACCTCCGCCCGGAAGTTGCCCGGCTCGGCGGCGCGCATCTGCACCGGGTTCTGGAGCTTGTCCTTGGCCCGGCTGATCATCGACAGCAGCGAGCGGGGGGTGAAGTTCTTCTCGTCGATGCGCAGCGCCTTGCAGGCCTCTTTGATCAGCCGCAGCGAGTCGTCGGTGTCGTAGATGGTGAAGTTTTTCTCATAGCCGAGGGCCTCGATCTCCCGGCGCAGGACCCGCGCGCAGAAGGAGTGGAAGGTGGCGGCCATGATGTCCTGGCTCTCCTCCCCGAGGGTGGCGGAGAGCCGGCTCTTGAGCTCCCCGGCGGCCTTGTTGGTGAAGGTGATGGCGAGGATGTGCCAGGGCTTGACCGGGTCGACGGCGCAGCACGCCCGCAGCGCGTCGAGGCCCACCTCCTCCCCGGCCAGGTACCGCTCCAGGCAGGCGGCGTGGTCGTCGGTGAGGGTGGGGGGCACAGAGTCGCTGTGGTACCCCTTGCCGAAGGCCACCAGGTTGGCCACCCGGCTGATGACGGCGGTGGTCTTGCCGCTGCCGGCTCCGGCCAGGATCAGCACCGGCCCCTCGGTCTGAAAGACCGCCTTCTGCTGCATCGGGTTGACATTGGAGAAATACTTCTCCAGGGCCGCCCGGCGCAGGGCGGCATACCGTTTGGTGAAATCGTTCTGCATCGTGTTCGGATCGCCTTTCTGTGCCGGCGCACCGGCACGCTGGATTGTAAGCTGTCCCCATTATACCATCATCGCCGGGGAAATGGCAAGATTCCGGGGCGGGGGCGCTTCCCCGCCGCCGGGGAGCGGCCTGCGATTTTTCATAGGGTGAAAGGGCCTGTCCGCCTTGCCTGCCCGGCGGCAAGATGGTAAAATGGATGTGGCCTCCGCAGGAGGCGACAATTTTCCCGAAAGGAAGGTCCACCCCATGAACAACATCGGCTTTCTCGCCGCGGCGGGGCTCGGCAGCTGGCTGGGCGGGCTGCTGCTCACCGTGCTCAACGCCGCGCTGGTCGGCGTCATCGGCTGGCTGCTGATCCGCCTGCTGCTGAACCTGCTCGGCAAGCTGCTGCACCGCACCACCCGCATCGACCCGCTGCTGCACAACATCATCATCACCGTCACCCGCATCGCCCTGCTGGTGCTGCTGGCCATCTCGGTGCTGGACGCCCTCGGCGTGCCCACCACCTCCCTGGTCACCTCGGTGGGCGCGGTCGGCCTGGCCATCTCGCTGGCGGTCAAGGATTCCATCAGCTCGCTGGCCGGCGGCATCGTGGTGCTGATCATCAAGCCCTTCGGCCTCGGCGACTATGTGGAGGTCGACGGCACCGCCGGCACCGTCCAGGAGATCACCCTCTTCTCCACCGTGCTCACCACGCTGGACAACAAGCGGGTCTCGATCCCGAACAACGAGGTCGCCGGCGCCAAGATCGTCAACTACTCGGCGGAGGAAAAACGCCGGGTGGAGGTGACCTTCTCCATCGGCTACGGCGACGACTACGACCGGGCCCGGGCGCTGATCCTGCGCGCCATCGACGAGACCGGCCTGGCCCTTTCCGAGCCGGCCCCGGTGGTGCGGATGAGCGGCCACGGCGCCAGCTCGATCAGCATTGTCACCCGGGTGTGGGTCAAAAACGCCGACTTTGCCGAGATGACCTTCCAGCTCTACGAACGGGTCAAAAAGCTCTTTGACGAAAACGGCATCTCCATCCCCTACGACCAGCTCGATGTGCACCTGACCCACACCGGAAGCTGAGCGCCTCCCGCCGCTGTATCTCCCTCCTTGACAGAACGGGAGATCTGTGGTAGTATATCGTGTACAAGAGAATATTCCCCTTATCAAGAGTGGCGGAGGGAACAGGCCCTGTGATGCCCGGCAACCTGCGGTGTGAGCCGTAAGGTGCCAAGTCCTGCGGGTAAACCGGCAGATGAGGTTTTTATGATACCCGGTCTGCGCGCCGGGTATTTTTTTACCGGAAAAAACCGGAAAAGGGGGATTTGCTGTCATCACGAAAGGAAGGTCATCCATGAGAAAGTATCTGTTTACATCCGAATCGGTCACCGAAGGCCACCCCGACAAGATCTGCGACCAGATCTCCGACGCGGTGCTGGACGCCATCCTGGAGAAGGACCCGGACGCCCGTGTGGCCTGTGAGACCACCTGCACCACCGGCATGGTCTACATCATGGGAGAGATCTCCACCAGCTGCTATGTGGATATCCCCAAAATCGCCCGGCAGGTGATCCGGGACATCGGCTACACCCGGGCCAAGTTCGGCTTTGACGCCGACACCTGCGGCGTCATCACCAGCATCGACGAGCAGTCGGCGGACATCGCCCTCGGCGTCGACCACAGCCTGGAGAACAAATCCGGCGCCGAAACCGACGAGTTCGTCACCGGCGCCGGCGACCAGGGCATGATGTTCGGCTACGCCTGCAACGAGACCCCCGAGCTGATGCCGCTGGCCATCTCGCTGGCCCACAAGCTGGCCAAGCGCCTGACCCAGGTGCGCAAGGAGGGGACCCTGGCCTACCTGCGCCCGGACGGCAAGACCCAGGTGACCATCGAGTACGAGGACGATAAACCCCGCCGGGTGGACACCATCGTCATCTCCAACCAGCATGCCCCGGAGGTCACCACCGGGCAGATCCGCGCCGACATCATCGAGCAGGTCATCCGGCCGGTGGTCCCGGCGGAGCTGCTGGACGGGGACACCAAGATCTATGTCAACCCCACCGGGCGCTTTGTCGTCGGCGGGCCCCAGGGGGACAGCGGCCTCACCGGGCGCAAGATCATCGTCGACACCTACGGCGGCTACGGCCGGCACGGCGGCGGCGCCTTCTCCGGCAAGGACCCGACCAAGGTGGACCGCTCTGCCGCCTACGCCGCCCGGTATGTGGCCAAGAACATCGTCGCCGCCGGCCTGGCGGACAGGTGTGAGATCCAGCTGGCCTACGCCATCGGCATCGCCAACCCGGTCTCGATCAACGTCAACACCTTCGGCACCGGCCGGGTGGCGGACAGCGTCCTCGACGCCGCAGTGGAGGAGGTCTTTGACCTGCGGCCGGCGGCCATCATCAAGATGCTGGACCTGCGCCGGCCCATCTACCGGCAGCTGGCTGCCTACGGCCACTTCGGCCGGGAGGAGCTGGGCGTGGCCTGGGAGAAGACCGACCGCACCGGCGCCCTGAAGGCCGCCGTCGAGCGGCTGGGAAAGTAAGCCCTCCCCTCCTGCACCGGCAAAATGTATAGCTGACAAAAACACCGGACCCCCAGACGGAGGCCCGGTGTTTTTTGCGCCTGCGGGGGCTAATAAAAACGCCGTGGCAAAGCGCCACGGCGGAAAATACCCAGGGTATTTTATTGAACAGGCGAGCTGTGATTACTCGTTGATGGCGATAACAACGCCGGAACCAACGGTACGGCCGCCCTCACGGATCGCGAACCGCAGACCGGTCTCGATCGCGATGGGGGAGATCAGCTCAACGTCCATCTCGACGTTGTCGCCGGGCATGCACATCTCAACGCCCTCGGGCAGGGTGATGACGCCGGTAACGTCGGTGGTTCTGAAGTAGAACTGAGGACGGTAGTTGTTGAAGAACGGAGTGTGACGGCCACCCTCGCTCTGCTTCAGGACGTAAACCTGACCGCGGAACTTGGTGTGGGGATGGATGGAACCGGGCTTGCACAGAACCTGGCCGCGCTCGATGTCGGTGCGCTGTACACCACGCAGCAGGGCGCCGATGTTGTCGCCGGCCTCAGCGTAGTCCAGGATCTTGCGGAACATCTCGATACCGGTAACGACGGTCTTGGAGGTCTCCTCGTGCAGGCCGACCAGCTCAACCTCATCGCCCATGTTCAGACGGCCACGCTCTACACGGCCGGTGGCAACGGTGCCGCGGCCGGTGATGGTGAAGATGTCCTCAACAGGCATCAGGAAGGGCAGCTCGTCGTTGCGGGCGGGGGTGGGGATGTACTCGTCAACGGCATCCATCAGCTCCAGGATCGGCTTGTAAGCGGGATCGTTGATGTCGTTGGGAGCCTCCAGAGCGGCCAGAGCGGAACCCACGATGATCGGGGTGTCGTCGCCGGGGAAGCCGTACTCGTTGAGCAGGTCACGGACCTCCATCTCAACCAGCTCGATCAGCTCGGGATCGTCCACCTGGTCGGCCTTGTTCAGGAACACGACGATGTAGGGAACGCCTACCTGACGGGCCAGCAGGATGTGCTCACGGGTCTGGGGCATCGGGCCGTCGGCAGCGGAAACGACCAGGATCGCGCCGTCCATCTGAGCAGCACCGGTGATCATGTTCTTAACATAGTCGGCATGGCCGGGGCAGTCTACATGGGCGTAGTGACGCTTGTCGGTCTCGTACTCAACGTGAGCGGTGTTGATGGTGATACCGCGCTCTCTCTCCTCGGGGGCCTTATCGATCATGTTGTAATCCATGAACTCGGCGTCGCCCTTCAGAGACAGGGTCTTGGTGATCGCAGCGGTCAGAGTGGTCTTGCCGTGGTCAACGTGACCAATGGTACCAATGTTGACATGGGGCTTGTTTCTTTCAAAATGTGCCTTAGCCATTTTATTGTCCTCCCTTTGATTTTAGGATTCATCGTGCATGCATCGTTCTGCTGCCATAGGACTATTGTAGCAATAAACAGCTGCAAATGCAAGTCGATAAGCAGATTTTTTAGTTGTTCTTGGTGCGCTCGGAGATGATCTTCTCGGCAATGTTCTTGGGCACCTCGACATAGCTGTGAGGCTCCATGGTGTAGTTGCCGCGGCCCTGGGTCTTGCTGCGCAGGTCGGTGGAATAACCGAACATCTCGCTGAGCGGGACCAGCGCACGGATCTCCTGCGCGCCGAAGACGGCCTCCATACCGCGGATCTGGCCGCGGCGGGAGTTCAGGTCACCGATGACATCGCCCATGTACTCCTCGGGGGTGTTGACGGTGACTTCCATAATGGGCTCGAGGATGACCGGATCGGCCTTGCGCATGGCCTCCTTGAAGGCCATCGAGCCGGCGATCTTAAAGGCCATCTCGGAGGAGTCTACCTCGTGGTAGGAACCATCGTACAGGGTGACCTTGCAGTCCACGACGGGATACCCGGCGAGAACACCGGCCTGCATGGCGCCCTGGATACCCTGGTCGACCGCCGGGATGAACTCCTTCGGGATCGCACCGCCGACGATGGCGTTGATGAACTCGTACCCCTTGCCGCTCTCGTTGGGCTCGACACGGATCTTGACGTGACCGTACTGGCCCTTACCGCCGGACTGACGGGAGTACTTGTTGTCCACATCGGCCATCTTGCGGATGGTCTCCTTATAGGATACCTGCGGCTTGCCGACGTTGGCCTCGACCTTGAACTCACGCAGCAGACGGTCGACGATGATCTCCAGATGGAGCTCGCCCATACCGGCGATGATGGTCTGGCCGGTCTCCTCGTCGGTGTAGGTCTTGAAGGTCGGGTCCTCTTCCGCCAGCTTGGCCAATGCGATGGCCATCTTCTCCTGGCCGGCCTTGGTCTTGGGCTCGATCGCGACGCGGATAACCGGTTCGGGGAACTCCATCGACTCGAGGATGATCGGGTGCTTGGGGTCGCACAGGGTGTTGCCGGTGGTGGTGTTCTTCAGGCCGACAGCCGCCGCGATATCGCCTGCGTAGCAGGTCTCGATGTCCTTGCGGTGGTTGGCGTGCATCTGCAGGATACGGCCGATGCGCTCGTTGTCGTCCTTGGTGGAGTTGTAGACGGTGGTACCGGCGTCCACGGTACCGGAGTATACGCGGAAGAAGCCCAGCTTGCCGACATAGGGGTCGGTGGCGATTTTAAAGGCCAGCGCGGCGAACGGCGCATTGTCGGTGGAGGGACGCTCCTCCTCCTCGCCGGTCTCCGGGTTGACGCCCTTGATGTGCGGGACATCGGTCGGGGCGGGCATATAGTCCACGATGGCATCCAGCAGCTTCTGGATACCCTTGTTACGATAGGAGGTGCCGCAGGTAACCGGTACGATGTGGTTGGCGATGGTGCCCTTGCGGATGCAGGCCTTGATCTCCTCGATGGAGAGCTCCTCGCCCTCGAGGTACTTCTCCATCACATCGTCGTCCTGCTCGGCAGCAGCCTCGATCAGAGCCTGGTGATACTCCTCCGCCTTCTCCTTCATGTCGTCGGGGATCTCCACGACCGAGATGTCCTTGCCCAGCTCATCGTTGTAGATGTAGGCCTTCATCTCGACCAGGTCGATCAGCCCCTTGAAGAACTGCTCCGAACCGATGGGCAGCTGAATGGCTACCGGGTTGCAGTGCAGGCGGGTGCGCATCATATCGAGAACATGGTAAAAATCGGCGCCCATGATGTCCATCTTGTTGACGTAGGCCATTCTGGGAACCATATACTTGTTGGCCTGCCGCCAGACCGTCTCGGTCTGGGGCTCGACGCCGCCCTTGGCGCTGAGGACCGTGACCGAGCCGTCGAGCACGCGCAGGGAGCGCTCGACCTCTACGGTGAAGTCCACGTGTCCGGGGGTATCGATGATGTTGATCCGGTGGCCCTTCCAGTATGCTGTGGTGGCGGCGGAGGTAATGGTGATACCCCGCTCCTGCTCCTGGACCATCCAGTCCATGGTGGCGCCGCCATCGTGGACCTCGCCCATCTTGTGGTTGATGCCTGTATAGAACAGGATACGCTCGGTCGTGGTGGTCTTACCAGCATCGATGTGGGCCATTATGCCTATGTTTCGAGTTTTTTCCAGTGAAACGTCTCTCGGCATACTGTCCTCCTTAGTAGTTTGTGCTTATCCGATGAAATACGATAACGCGGAAGGTTACCATCTGTAGTGGGCAAACGCACGGTTGGCCTCTGCCATCTTGTGGGTATCCTCACGCTTCTTGACGGCGCCGCCCAGGTTATTGGACGCGTCGATGATCTCGGCGGCCAGCTTCTCCTGCATGGTGCGCTCGCCGCGGGCTCTGGCATAGGTAGTCAGCCAGCGCAGGCCCAGGGTCTGCCGTCTCTCGGGGCGGACCTCCATGGGCACCTGGTAGGTGGCGCCGCCCACACGGCGGGCCTTGACCTCCAGTACGGGCATGATGTTCTCCAGGGCCTTCTCAAAGACCTCCAGGGGCTCACTGCCCGTCTTTTCACGAACGATATCGAATGCGCCGTATACGATTTTCTGGGCTACACCCTTCTTGCCGTCGAGCATGATGCTGTTGACCAGACGGGTGACCATCTTGGAATTGTAGAGCGGGTCTACCAGTACATCGCGCTTTGCAACCTGACCTCTTCTTGGCACTTCGCTTCCCTCCTTCACAGAATGATATCATTGGTACTCGTTAGTTAAAAAACTCCCGTCAGCTAAGATCCGGCCGAAGCAAACCGCGGTGCGGTCTATTTCGAACGATACAATAGCGAACCTTTAGTTTTTAACGCTTACTTCTTGCCGGCCTTCGGGCGCTTGGCGCCGTACTTGGAGCGGGCCTGCATCCGGTTGGCGACACCCTGGGTATCCAGAGTACCGCGGATGATGTGGTAACGCACACCGGGAAGATCCTTGACACGGCCGCCGCGGATCAGCACGACGGAGTGCTCCTGCAGGTTGTGGCCCTCGCCCGGAATGTAGGAAGAGACCTCCATCCCGTTGGAGAGACGCACTCTCGCCACCTTGCGGAGAGCCGAGTTCGGCTTCTTCGGGGTCTGGGTACGGATCGCCGTGCAGACACCTCTCTTCTGAGGAGAGCTCTGATTGGTAGCGATTCTCTTCTGTGCGTTCCATCCTCTCTGCAGCGCAGGGGCTGTGGACTTCTTCGCCTGGGTCTCACGGCCCTTGCGAACCAGCTGGTTAAAGGTTGGCATATTGCACCTCCTTACTTGAAAAATGATGGTAGGGTTTTGCCTGCCGCAGGGCAGGCGGGCGGACGCTATGACGCCACCCGAAAACTAATTATACCAACTGACGGCTGGCCTTGTCAACAGGAAAATCCCCTGTTTTTTGTGTAAAACGGAGATTTTCCCGCATTTTCCCCGCCGGCCGTCCAAAAAGGCCGGATCACCCGCAGGCGACCGGCCTTTTTATCAGAGATTCTGCATCCCGCGGGGCTTATTCCCCGGCGGTGGGCATTACATCGGGGGCCTCCCCGGCGGGCTCCTCCCCGTGGTGGTGGAGCTCCGGTTCGTTGTAGATCTCCTCGTACTCCACAAGGCCGGTGCCGGCGGGAATCAGCTTACCGATGATGACATTCTCCTTGAGGCCCAGCAGCGGGTCCACCTTGCCCTTGATGGCGGCTTCGGTGAGCACGCGGGTGGTCTCCTGGAAGGAGGCGGCCGACATGAACGAATCGGTGGCCAGCGACGCCTTGGTGATGCCCAGCAGCACCGGCACCGCGGTGGCGGGCTGGCGGCTGCCGCCGTCGGCGGCATTGGCAGCGGCGACCTTCTCGTTGGCGGCAAGGAACTCGCTCTTGTCCACCACTTCGCCGGTGAACATATTGGTGTCCCCCTGCTCCTCGATCTTGACCTTGCGCATCATCTGGCGGACGATGACCTCGATGTGCTTGTCGTTGATGTCAACGCCCTGGGTGCGGTAGACCTTCTGCACCTCGCTGATCAGGTACTCCTGGACGGCCAGGCCGCCGAGCACCTGCAGGATCTCGCCGGGCTCGATGGAGCCCTCGGTGATCGGGGTGCCCTTCTGGATCACATCGCCCTCGCTGACCTTCAGCGTCGAGCCGTAGACGATCTGCTTCTCGAAGCGCTCGCCGGTCTCCGGGTTGGTGACCACGACGATGTCGGCGCCGCGGGGGTCCTTCTCGAAGGAGACGACACCGTCCTCGTGGGAGATGACGGCGGCGTTCTTCGGGCGGCGGGCCTCAAAGAGCTCCTCGACACGGGGCAGACCCTGTGTGATGTCCGCGGCGGTGACGACGCCGCCGGTGTGGAAGGTACGCATCGTCAGCTGGGTGCCGGGCTCACCGATGGACTGGGCGGCGACGATGCCCACCGCCTCGCCGATGGAGACCGGCTGGCCGTTGGCCAGGTTGGCGCCGTAGCACTTCATGCAGACGCCGTTTTTGGCCTCGCAGTTGAGCGGGGAGCGGATCTTCACGGCGGTGAAGCCGGCGTCGATGATCTTCCTCGTGTCGTTGTCGTCCATCATCTTGTCCCGGGACACCAGCAGCTCGCCGGTCTCCGGGTGGTAGAGGTCGTCCGCCAGGTAGCGCCCGTAGAGACGCTCGGCCAGGTCCTCGATGACGCGGCCGTTGTCGCTGATGGCCTGGACCACCAGGCCCTCGTGGGTGCCGCAGTCCTTGGAGCGGATGATGACATCCTGGGAGACGTCCACCAGGCGGCGGGTCAGGTAGCCCGAGTCGGCGGTACGCAGCGCGGTATCCGCCAGGCCCTTACGGGCGCCTCGGGAGGAGTTGAAGTACTCCAGAATGTTCAGGCCCTCGCGGTAGTTGGACTTGATCGGCAGCTCGATGGAGCGGCCGGAGGTGTTCGCGATCAGGCCGCGCATACCGGCCAGCTGACGGATCTGGTCCATCGAGCCTCGGGCGCCGGAATCTGCCATCATAAAGATCGGGTTGTCGCCCTTGAAGGTGTCCAGCAGCGCGTCGCGGACCTTCTGGGTGGCGTCGTTCCAGGTCTTGACGACCCGCTCGTAGCGCACATCGTCCGAGATGAAGCCGCGGTCGTACTGGCGGCGGATCTCCTGGACCTTTTTGTCCGCCTCGGCCACGATCTCCGCCTTCTCCGGCGGGATAACGGCGTCGACGACGGCGACGGTCAGGCCGCTGCGGGTGGAGTACTTGAGGCCCTGGGCCTTGATGCGGTCCAGCACCTCGGAGGTGCGGGCGGTGCCGTGTACCCGGATGCAGCGCTCGATGATGTCGCCGAGCTGCTTCTTCTTGACCAGGAAGGAGACCTCCAGGTCGAACTGCTTATCCGAGTCGCTGCGGTCCACATAGCCCAGGTCCTGGGGGATCGGGTCGTTGAAGATCAGCCGGCCGACGGTGGCGTCGATGATCTTGGAGACCTTCTTGCCGGCGAGCTCCCTGGTGATGCGGACCCTGATCGGGGCATGCAGGCCGACGGCCTTGGCGTCGTAGGCCATCAGCGCCTCGGCGGGGTCGCGGAACACCTTGCCGGCGCCGGGCTCGTTCTCCCGGACCATCGTCAGGTAGTAGGAGCCGAGCACCATATCCTGGGTGGGTACGGTTACCGGCTTGCCGTCCGACGGCTTCAGGAGGTTGTTGGCGGCCAGCATCAGGAAGCGGGCCTCCGCCTGGGCCTCGGTGGAGAGCGGCACATGGACCGCCATCTGGTCGCCGTCGAAGTCGGCGTTGAAGGCGGTGCACACCAGCGGGTGCAGCTTGATGGCGCGGCCCTCCACCAGCACCGGCTCAAAGGCCTGGATACCCAGGCGGTGGAGCGTCGGCGCGCGGTTGAGCATGACCGGGTGGCTCTTGATGACCACTTCCAGTGCGTCCCAGACGCCCTTGTCGGTGGCGCGCTCCACCATCTTGCGGGCGTTCTTGATGTTGGTGGCGATCTTCTGGTCCACCAGCCGCTTCATGACGAAGGGCTTGAACAGCTCGAGGGCCATCTCCTTGGGCAGGCCGCACTGGTACATGCGCAGCTCGGGGCCGACGACGATAACCGAACGGCCGGAGTAGTCCACGCGCTTGCCCAGCAGGTTCTGGCGGAAGCGGCCCTGCTTGCCCTTGAGCAGGTCGGACAGGCTCTTGAGGGGGCGGTTGTTCGGGCCGGTGACCGGGCGGCCGCGGCGGCCGTTGTCGATCAGGGCGTCCACCGCCTCCTGGAGCATCCGCTTCTCGTTGCGGACGATGATGTCCGGGGCATTGAGCTGGATGAG
>CAJFQR010000018.1 GCA_904419105.1 Candidatus Avimicrobium faecavium | reverse complement strand
GAGAAAAAGGAGCCCTATGCGGTGGAAGCCGCCGGGGTGCTGGCCTCCCTCAAAAACGACCTGAACCTCGGCGGGAAGCTGCGCCGGGTGCGGCTGCTCAACCGCTACGATGTGGAGGGCATCAGCCGGGAGGTGTTCGACTCGGTGCGGGACACCGTCTTTTCCGAGCCGCAGGTGGACCTTGTCTACGAGGAGCTGCCCGCCTTTGACGGCGTGGTCTTTGCCATCGAGTACCTCCCCGGCCAGTTCGACCAGCGGGCGGACTCCTGCGCCCAGTGCATCCAGCTCGCCACCCTCTGCGACCGGCCGCTGGTGCAGAACGCCCGGGTCTACCTGCTGGAGGGCGACCTGTCGGAGGAGGATGTGCGCCGCATCAAGGACTATCTGATCAACCCGGTGGAGAGCCGGGAGGCCTCCCTCGAGCTGCCCGAGACGCTGGAGGCCCGGTATGAGATCCCCGAGACGGTGGCCGCCGTCGAGGGCTTCACCGCGATGAGCAGGGAGGAGCTGGCCGCCCTCATCGCCGGAAACGGCCTGGCGATGGACCTGGACGACGCCCTCTGCTGCCAGGCCTACTTCCGGGATACCGAGCGGCGGGACCCGACCATCACCGAGCTCAAGCTCATCGACACCTACTGGTCGGACCACTGCCGGCACACCACCTTCTCCACCCGGATCGACGGCGTGGAGATCGACAGCCCCTTCATCGCCGACGCCTACCGCCGCTACCTTGAGCTGCGGGAGGTGGTGCACGCCGGCAAGGACAAGCCGGTGACCCTGATGGACCTGGCCACCATCGGCGCCAAGGAGCTGCGCCGGGCGGGGATCCTCACCGACCTGGACGAGAGCGAGGAGATCAACGCCTGCTCGGTGAAGATCACCGTCGACCATGACGGCCTGCCCGAGGACTGGCTGCTGATGTTCAAAAACGAGACCCACAACCACCCCACCGAGATCGAGCCCTTCGGCGGGGCGGCCACCTGCCTGGGCGGCGCCATCCGGGACCCGCTCTCCGGGCGCAGCTATGTCTACCAGGCGATGCGCCTCACCGGCGCCGGTGACCCGCTCACCCCGGCCGGCCAGACGCTGCCGGGCAAGCTGCCCCAGCGCAAGATCGTCACCACCGCCGCCGCCGGGTACAGCTCCTACGGCAACCAGATCGGCCTGGCCACCGGCCATGTGGCGGAGGTCTACCACCCGGGCTATGTGGCCAAGCGCATGGAGGTGGGCGCGGTGATTGGCGCCGCCCCTGCCGATGCCGTCGTCCGGGAGGTGCCCGCCCCCGGCGATGTGGTGATCCTGCTCGGCGGGGCCACCGGCCGGGACGGCTGCGGCGGCGCCACCGGCTCCTCCAAGAGCCTGACCACCGAGTCGCTGGCCACCTGCGGCGCCGAGGTCCAGAAGGGCAACGCCCCGGAGGAGCGCAAGATCCAGCGGCTGTTCCGGGATCCGGCGGTCACCCGTATGATCCGCCGCTGCAACGACTTCGGCGCAGGCGGCGTGTCGGTGGCCATCGGCGAGCTGGCGGACGGCCTCGACATCGAGCTGGACCGGGTGCCCAAGAAGTATGAGGGCCTGGACGGCACCGAGCTGGCCATCAGCGAGAGCCAGGAGCGCATGGCCGTCGTCGTGGCGGCAGAGGATGTGGACGCCTTCATCGCCGCCGCCGAGCGGGAGAACCTCTCCGCCACGCCGGTGGCCACCGTCACCGGGAAAAAGCGGCTGGTGATGCACTGGAACGGCCGGGTCATCGTCGACCTGTCCCGGGAGTTCCTCTCCTCCAACGGCGCGGTCAAGCACGCCAGCGTCCATGTCACCGCCCCGGAGCGGCCGGCTGCCGCCCCGGAGGAGGGCAGCTTCTCCGAGCGGTGGCTGCGCCGGGTCGGGAGCCTGAATGTGGCCTCCCAGAAGGGACTGGTCCAGCGGTTCGATTCCACCATCGGCGGCGGCACCGTGCTGCTGCCCTTCGGCGGCAGGTACCAGCTCTCCCCCTCCCAGGTGATGGCCGCCAAGCTCCCGGTGCTGGACGGCAGGACCACCACCGCCTCGATGATGGCCTGGGGGTTTGACCCGTATCTGTCGGAGAAGAGCCCGTTCCACGGGGCGCTGTACGCGGTGGTGGAGTCCATCGCCAAGCTCACCGCCGCCGGCGCCGACTGGCGTCACTGCTGGCTCTCCTTCCAGGAGTACTTTGAAAAGCTCGGCCGGGATCCCGCCCGCTGGGGCAAGCCCTTTGCCGCGCTGCTCGGCGCGCTGCGGGCCCAGCTGGAGCTCGGCGCCGGGGCCATCGGCGGCAAGGACTCGATGAGCGGCAGCTTTGAGGACCTCGATGTGCCGCCTACCCTCATCTCCTTTGCCGTCACCACCCGGCAGCTGGACCGCATCCTCTCCACCGACTTCAAGGCCCCCCGGCATCCGGTCTACCTGTTCGACTTCGACCGGGACGAGGACGGCCTGCCGGTCTTTGACAGCCTGCGGGCGGCTCTGGACCAGGTGCGGCTGCTCATCGAGGGCGGCAAGGCGGCAGCGGGCTGGGCCGTCGGGGCCGGCGGGCTGTGCGAGGGCCTGACCAAGATGGCCCTCGGCAACCGGATCGGCTTCGCCTTTGACGGGTCGGTGGCGCTGGAGGAGATCTTCGCCCCGCGCCACGGCGCCATCCTCCTCGAGTGCGTCGAGGAGGTCCCGGTGGGCCGGCGCATCGGCACCACCACGGCGGACTTCTCCTTCACCTTTGCCGGGGAGGCCCTCTCCGGCTATGAGGTGACCGGCCGCTGGGAGGAGACCCTCCACAGTGTCTATCCCTATCATATGCCCACCCCGAAGGAGCCCGCCCCGGAGAAGATCTGGGACAGGGGCCCGGTGATTGCCGCCCGGTCCTCCTTTGCCAAGCCCCGGGTGCTGATCCCCGTCTTCCCGGGCACCAACTGCGAATACGATGTGGCCCGGGTCTTTGCCGCCGAGGGGGCGGCGCCGGAGATGTTCGTCATCCGCAACCGCACCTCGGCGGAGATCGCCGAGTCGGCGGAGCTCTTCGCCAAAAAGATCGCCGGGAGCCAGATCATCTCGATCCCCGGCGGCTTCTCCGGCGGCGACGAGCCGGACGGCTCGGGCAAGTTCATCACCGCCTTCTTCCGGAGCCCGGCGGTCACCGCCGCGGTGATGGAGCTGCTCCAGAACCGGGACGGCCTGATGAACGGCATCTGCAACGGCTTCCAGGCGCTGATCAAGCTCGGCCTGGTGCCCTACGGCGAGATCCTGCCCGCCTCGAAGCCGGAGGACCCGACCCTGACCTTCAACCGCATCGGGCGGCATCAGTCCACGATGGTGCGCACCAAGGTGGTGTCCAACCAGTCCCCGTGGCTGAGCGCCTGTGAGCTCGGCGGCGTGTACACCGTCGGCCTCTCCCACGGCGAGGGCCGGTTCGTCTGCGCGCCGGAGCAGTTTGAAGCGCTGCTGGCAAACGGCCAGATCGCCAGCCAGTATGTGGACCTGTCCGGGAACCCGTCGATGGATGTGGACTACAACCCCAACGGCTCCGCCTATGCCGTCGAGGGCATCACCTCGCCGGACGGCCGCGTCTTTGGCAAGATGGCCCACTTCGAGCGGTACAGCGACGGCATCTACCGCAATGTGGCCGGTACCCACTACCAGCCCATCTTCAAGGGAGCCGTCCAGTACTACAAGTAAAAAACAAACGCCCTGCAAAGGCCGCCGGTCTCCGGCGGCCTTTTTGCGTGGAGAGGGGGCTTTTCCACCCTTCCACCGGGCTGTGGAAAAGAAACGGGCCCCAAACCGCCTGCAAATCTTACAAAAAGGTTACAAAACCGCCGGCGGGGGGTCTCTCCAACCAAACTTCCCGCCCGCTGCCCTGCTTTGATCCTAAAGCAAAACCGCCTGAGCTTTCCCGCCCGGGCGGTCTTTTTTTGGGCAAAAACCGCTTGACAGGGGGCTTTTTCGGCGATATAATACTAAGGTACCATTCGCGTTGGCATTCCTTTCGTGCGCCCAAAACGCGGTGGAAGGCGGTTTTTTTGCCCAGGAAGAGAGGAAGTGGAACGATGATCCTGCAGCTGAAAGAGCTCTTTGACAGAGAGGGAGCCCGGCAGGCGTTCCAGTGTGAAATCGACCTCTCCGGCCTGCGGCACGGCGGCGGCTATCCGCTGCAAAAGCCGGTGCAGATCTCGGGAACGGTGGAAAACCGGACGGGCATAGTTACGTTAGGTTACCTGGCCATGTTTACGCTAAATACGCTGTGCGACCGCTGCTTGACCCCCGTGGAACGGGATTTCTCGATGCGATTTGAACACATTCTGGTCCGGGAGCTGGCCGGGAAGGATGAGGAGGAGTTCATCGTCTGTGCGGACGATACCCTCGACCTTGCCCCGCTTGTGACCGAGGACATCCTCCTTGAGCTACCAACAAGGATCCTTTGCAGAGAGGACTGCAAGGGGCTGTGTCCCAAATGTGGAACGAATCTGAACGAGTCGACCTGTGACTGCAATCAGGATGCAGAGGTGGACTCCCGGTTGAGCGTGCTGCTGACGCTGCTCGACCAAGATGACGAAAACTGATGCATTACATTTGATTTGAGGAGGCGCCGTCATGGCTGTACCGAAGAGAAAGCTGTCCAAAGCGAGAAAGAACAAGAGAAGATCCAATGTCTGGAAGATCAGTGCCCCTGCCTTCAGCAAGTGCCCGAACTGCGGCGCTCTGATGGTACCCCACAGAGTGTGCAAGAACTGCGGTTTCTACAAGGGCAGAGAGATCATCAAGATGGATACCGAGGTCAACGCGTAAGCGGCCCTTTGGGACTTCTTTTTTCCAACCAAAACAAGGAAGCCGGGCGATCCCAGACGATCCCCCGGCTTTTTTCGTCCCCGGCGGCGGCAAAAACGGTAGTCACCGCCGGGAAATTGTGGTATACTCAAACTGATACGAAACTCTACCCCGGCCCCTTTCCCCTCGGCCGGGCAGCGATAGAAAAGGAGGGATGACCGATGGCCAAACCCATCATCGCCATCGTCGGGCGCCCGAATGTGGGCAAATCGACGCTGTTCAACAAGCTGGTCGGGCAGCGCCTGTCCATCGTCAAGGATACGCCGGGCGTCACCCGGGACCGCATCTACGCCCCCTGTGAGTGGCGGGACCACGAGGTCATGCTGGTGGATACCGGCGGCATCGAGCCGTTTTCCGGCGATGTGATCCTCTCGCAGATGCGCCAGCAGGCACAGCTCGCCATCGAGAGCGCCGATGTGATCGTGCTGGTCACCGACCTGCGCACCGGCGTCACCGCCAACGACCAGGAGGTCGCCGATATGCTGCTCAAGAGCGGCAAACCGGTGGTGCTCTGCGTCAACAAGGTGGACTCCATCGGCGAGGCGCCCCCGGAGTTCTATGAATTCTACAACCTCGGCCTCGGGGACCCGGTGGCCGTCTCGTCGGTACACGGCCACGGCACCGGCGACCTGCTGGACGAGTGCTTCAAGCACATCGACTTTGAAAACCGGGAGGACTACGACGAGGAATACATCAAGGTGGCCATCATCGGCAAGCCGAATGTGGGCAAGAGCTCACTGGTGAACCGCATGACCGGGGAGACCCGGGCCATCGTCTCGGACATTGCCGGCACCACCCGGGACGCCACCGACACGGTGCTGGAAAATGAGCACGGCAAGTATGTGCTCATCGACACGGCGGGCATCCGCCGCAAGAGCCGGGTGGACAACGACATCGAAAAATACAGCGTGCTGCGCTCCTATATGGCGGTGGACCGGGCCGATGTGTGCCTGATCGTCATCGACGCCACCGAGGGCTTTACCGAACAGGATTCCAAGGTGGCCGGCTATGCCCATGACCAGGGCAAGGCGAGCATCATCGTTGTCAACAAGTGGGACGCCGTGGAAAAGGACGGCCGCACGATGGACGAGTACCGCAAAAAGCTGGAGAACGACTTCTCCTTTATGAGCTATGCGCCGATGCTGTTCGTCTCGGCGCTGACCGGCCAGCGGGTGGACAGGCTCTACGAGCTCATCGGCCATGTGGCCGAGCAGAACGCCCGGCGGATTCCCACCGGTATGCTCAACGACATGCTGGCCTATGCCACCGCCCGGGTGCAGCCGCCGTCGGACAAGGGCAAGCGGCTGCGGCTCTACTACATCACCCAGGCCTCGGTCAAGCCGCCGGCCTTCGTCATCTTCTGCAACAGCCTGGAGCTGTTCCACTTCTCCTACCAGCGGTATCTGGAGAACCAGATCCGGGAGACCTTCGGGCTGGACGGCACCCCGATCCGCATCCTGCCCAGGGAGCGCGGCAAGGATAAAAAGTGACCCACCGGCCCGGCCGGATCTTCACAGAGAGGACTGTGTGTTTCGATGTTTTCCACTGATGTGCTTGCGGGGATGGCGCTCGCCTTTGGCGTCACCTACCTGCTCGGGAGCTTAAACTTCGCGGTGATCGTCTCCCGGCTGCTCTACCACGACGATGTGCGCAACTACGGCAGCGGCAACGCCGGTATGACCAATATGCTGCGCACCTACGGCAAAAAGGCGGCCTTCCTCACCGGGCTCGGCGACTTCTTCAAAGGGTGTGCGGCGGTGTTCATCGCCAGGGGCATCTTCTCGCTGCTCGGGGCGGAGCTCACCTTTGACGGCGGGTGGCTGGGCGCCATCGGCGCGCTGATCGGCCATCTGTTCCCGCTCTACTTCCACTTCAAAGGGGGCAAGGGCATCCTGGCCGCCTGCGGCGCCATCCTGGTGATGAACCCCGACCTGTTTCTGGTGCTGTTCGTCTGCTTTGTGCCCATCGCCTTCCTCACCCGCATCGTGTCGCTGGCGTCGGTGCTGGGGGCGGCGTCCTACCCGTTCCTGGTGTACGCCAAATGCCGGCTCCAGGGCCGGGACCCGGTGCTGGATGTGGGCTTTGCGCTGGTGTGCGTGGGGCTGATCCTCTACATGCACCGGGAGAACATCAAGCGGCTGCTCAACGGCACAGAGAAAAAAATCGGCAGCAAGCCGGCGAAGTGACGCCCGCCTGCCGGAGAGGAGATACAAATGGCGAATCTGTTTATTCTCGGCGCCGGGGGCTTTGGCACGGCGCTTGCGGTGATGACCCATGCCGCCGGCCACCGGGTGGCCATGTGGTCGTATAAGGAGGAGGAGGCCGCCGCCCTGCGGGCCGCCCGGGAGAACGCCCGGCTGCTGCCCGGGGTGAAGATCGCCGGGGACATCGGCATCGTCACCGACTTTTCCCGGCTGGCGGAGGCCGACTTTGTGCTGGTGGCGGTGCCCAGCGCCGCGGTGCGGTCGGTGGCCGCCCAGCTCCGGGGGAAGGTTCCCGCCGGGGCGGTGGTGGTCTGCGTCTCCAAGGGCTTTGAGCCGGGCTCCCTCAAGCGGATGGACGAGGTCCTGGCCGAGGAGCTGCCGGACAGCCCGATCGTGATCCTCTCGGGGCCCAGCCACGCCGAAGAGGTGGCCAAGGGGATCCCCACCACCGTTGTGGCCGCCTGCCGGGACCTGGATATGGCGCAGCGGGTGCAGGAGGCCCTCTCCAACGACGCCTTCCGCATCTATGTCACCGACGATGTGGTCGGCGTCGAGCTCGGCGGCGCGCTGAAGAATGTCATCGCCCTGGCCGCCGGTGCGCTGGACGGCCTCGGCCTCGGGGACAACACCAAGGCCGCGCTGATGACCCGGGGCCTCACCGAGATCGCCCGGCTCGGCGTCGCCTGCGGCGCCCGCACCGAGACCTTCGGCGGGCTGTCCGGCATGGGGGATTTGATCGTCACCTGCACGAGCATGCACTCCCGCAACCGCCGCTGCGGCATTCTGGTGGGCCAGGGGGTCCCCGGCGCCGAGGCGGTGCGCCGGGTGGGCATGACGGTGGAGGGCTACACCAACGCCAAAAACGCCTACGAGATGGGCCGCCGGCTGGGGGTGGAGATGCCCATCACGAACGAGGTCTACGCCGTCCTCTATGAGGGGAAGGATATCCGGCAGGCCATCGCCGACCTGATGGCCCGGCCCCGCCGGCATGAGAGCGAGTACAGCTGGCTCAAGGACCATCCGCTGCCCCTCTGAAAAAACCAGACGCAAAAGGGAGCTCCCGCAGGAGCCCCCTTTTTTCGTGCCAAAAAACAAAAGAGCCGCCCGCAGGCGGCTTTTCGTCTCGCTGTATGGGTCTGCTCTCGCAGCCGGTCCATTCCAAAAGAACAGAAAAGGCGGGAGCTCTCTGCCAAGCTCAATCGCAGAGTTCGGCGGAGTCAAACTCCCTACGAGCAATCTAACGGAGTTAGATTGCTCTACGAGCTATTTGACAGGTCAAATAGCTCGAGTCACCTTGCCGGAACGAATGCAGCGGGTGCAGGCGTGGATGTACTTGGGAGAACCGTCCACCATAGCCTTTACTCGTCTTACATTGGGCTTCCAGGTCCGGTTGGATCTTCTATGAGAATGGGAAACCTTAATGCCAAAAGTAACACCCTTACCGCAGATATCGCACTTTGCCATTTGTCTGCACCTCCTTCTGGGTATCGGTAAAGTCAACATTAATATTTTATCAGCTTTGAAGGGGAAATGCAAGGGTTTCTTTTATTTTCCCGAAAAAACTTGCGGGGTCAGGTTTCCGGCGCGGGCTGCGGGTCCACAATCGAGAGCACCCGCCAGAAGGGGGTGGTGCGGCGGGCGATGTCCTCCTCGGTGAGGCCCTCCGCCAGCACCAGCGCCCGGTCCAGCGCCGGGCTGTTTGTGAAAAAGCGGCCGCTGCCCCGCTCAAGGAGCACCCAGGGGAAGGGGGCAAGCGCCGCCTCCAGCAGCGCCGCCCCCTCCGGGGAGGGCTCCTCCAGCCGGAAGAGCACCGGGGAGAGGGCCTCCGGGGGCTGACCGAGCGAAAGGGCGGTGGCCCGCCGCAGCGTCGGGGAGGCGGCCTCCACCGGGGCCTCGGTGAGGGTGAAGCGCTCCTCCAGCCAGAGCAGGAGCTCCTCCGGCGAGCGACGCCGCTCCCGGAGACAGGGCTCCAGCGCCGGGCGCGCCCGGCAGATCCGCGCGGCCAGGGCGGCTTCTCTGGCGGCGGCCTCCTCCGGGGAGAGGGCCGGGGGATTGATAACTGCGATGGCGTCCGGCGGCAGCCGCCGCCCGGTGAGCCGGGCAAGCAGCCGGCGGAAGCGGTCTTTTCCCATATTCGTGCCCTCCCGGCGGAAGTTTTTCTGGTATACCGGATAGTCTACCAGCTCCGGCGGGCAAAATCAAGGCGGGGATTTTGTCCCGAAGGGTGGAAAACCGACCCCGTATATGCTACAATATATCCTGTGACAGTATCTGATTTTTTACGGGAGAGACCTGATGGACAACTATACCCTTCTCAACATCTTCTGCCGGGCGGCGGTGCTGCTGCTCCTGCTGCCGGTGCATGAATACGCCCATGCCCGCATGAGCTACGCCCTCGGCGACCCCACCGCCGCCAGCGAGGGCCGCATGGACCTCAACCCCCTTGTCCACCTGGACCCGGTGGGGTCCTTGCTGCTGCTGGTGGCCGGGGTGGGCTGGGCCAGGCCGGTGCCGGTGGACCCCCGGTACTACAAGCACCCCCGGCGGGATATGGTGCTGACGGCGCTGGCCGGTCCGGGCTCCAACCTGGTGATGGGGCTGCTGTTCTACGCCGGGGCCCAGGCGTCCTACGGGTTTTACCTGCGGGGGTACTACGCCGGAGCGGCCGGGGACCAGCTCTACTATCTGACGCTGATCCTCGAGACCATCGCCTCCATCAGCGTATCGCTGGCGGTGTTCAACCTGCTGCCGATCCCCCCGCTGGACGGCTCCCAGCTGCTGCAGTCGCTGGTGCCCGGGCGGTACCTGCGCTGGTACTATGACCACGCCCAGGCAATCAACGCGGTGTTTCTGGCGGTGCTGCTCTTCACCGATGTGTTCGACAGCCTCATCGGCTGGCTGTCCGGCTGGATACTGGAGGGGATGTACGCTGTCACCGGCTTTATCGCGCCGGCCATCCTGATGCTGTAGGGGGCTGTGATGGAAAAGCTCTCGTTCAAGGCCGGTGAGGTGGAGGGCCCGCTCGATCTGATCCTGACCCTCATCAGCCGGCACAAGCTGAACATCTATGACATTGAGATCTCCACGCTGGTGGAGCAGTACACCGCCGCCGTCCGGGAGATGGAACAGGCCGACCTGGAGGTGGGCAGCGAGTTTATCGAGATGGCCGCCCGGCTGGTGTACATCAAGACGGTGGAGCTCCTCCCCAGGCACGAAAAGCCGGCGGAGGACCCCCGGCAGGAGCTCACCGGGCAGCTGCTGGAATACCAGGCCTGCCGCCGGGCTGCGGCCCTGCTGCGGGAGCGCTGCCATCTGGACGAGCAGTTCGTCCGGGAGCCGGCGCCGCTGGCGGCGGATACCACCTACCGGCTGCGGCATCCGCCGCTGCTGCTGACGGAGAGCTACCGCCGGGCCATCGGCCGGGGGATCCCGGCGGGCCCGCCGCCTGCCGAGGTGTTCCGCCCGCTGGTGGCGGCCCGGTTCGTCTCGGTGGGGTCCCGGATTGTGTCCATTCTGGCGGGGCTCTACCGGCGCGGGCAGGTGGCCTTCACCGGGCTGTTTGCCCACAGCCGGGAGCGCAGCGAGGTGGTGGCCACCTTTCTGGCGCTGCTTGAGCTGATGAAGGAAAAACGGGTGCGCCTCGAGGAGGACGGCACCGTGCGCCTGACCGACCGCCGCCAGCTCTCGGAGGAGGAGCTGGCCCGGGTGGACCGGCAGTTCTCCCGGCAGGGGGAGAGTGAGGAGGATGACAGATGAGCGAACGACCTGCGCCGCTTTTTGACGGCGCCGACCGGCAGATTCTGGCGGTGCTCTTTGCCGCCGGGGACCCGCTGGAGCTGGAGAGGCTGGCGGCGGCCATCGGCATGGACACTGCCGCTCTGCGCCAGACGCTGGACCGGCTCCGGGAGCGGCTGGCTGCGGCGGGGCTGCCCTTTGAGCTGCTGGAGCTGGAGGACAGCGTCCAGCTGGCCACCGCGGCCCCCTATGCCGGGCTGATCCGCCAGGTGCTGGCGGAAAAACGCAGCACCCCCCTGTCCCAGCCGGCGATGGAGGTGCTGGCCATTGTGGCCTACAACCAGCCGGTGACCAGGGGGTTTGTGGACCAGATCCGCGGGGTGGATTCCGCCTCCTCGCTGAACTCCCTCGTCAGCCGGGGGCTGATCGAGGAGGCCGGGCGGCTGGAACTGCCCGGCAGGCCCATCGCCTACCGGACCACGCCGGTGTTCCTGCGGGCCTTCGGCCTGTCCGGGCTGGAGGAGCTGCCCAAGGTCCCGCTGGAGGAGGACCGGCAGCTGGCCCTCGAGGACCAGCCGTGAGAAAAGGGGGAGAGGGATGAAGATCCTCATCGGGGTGCTGCTTGCCGCGGCGGTGCTGCTCCTTCTGCCGCTCAGCGCCCGGCTGCGCTGGAACGGCACGCTGGCCGTCTGGGCGGGGATCGGCCCGCTGCGGGTGAAGGTCTATGACGGCGCCGCCCGGGGGAAAAAGCCGCCGCCGCCCGCCGGAAAAACGCCCCGGGACAGGGGGCCGTCCCCGGAGAAGAAGCCGGGGGAAAAGCTGGACCCCTCGCTGCTCCGGGACCTTGCCGCCTCGCTGCCGGCGCCGCTGCGCCGGCTCTGCAGGCGGGTGCACATCTCCGGGCTGGCGGTGCGGGCGCTGCTCACCGGCGGCGACGCCGCCGAGGCCGCCGTCCGGGCCGGTCGGGCCGGGGCGGTGTTTTATTCGCTGTACGGGGTGCTCTGCCAGGTGTTCACCGTCGGGGAGCCCCAGGTGCTCATCCTGCCGGACTTTTTCCGGGAGGAGGACAACTACTATATAGAAGGTATCGTTACACTGTGTCCGGCGGCGCTGCTCGCCTTCGGGGCGGGGTTTGTCCGGCGGTTCGCCGCCCGGCAGCTCCGGCGCCGGGACACCGCTGACAGGGAGGAAGACTATGGACAGCAAAGTAAAAGGCCTGATGGGGGACAGCTTTGAGAACCTGCGCACCCTCATCGATGTGAACTCGATCATCGGCGACCCGATCCACACGGCGGACGGCACGGTGATCATCCCGGTGTCGAAGGTCACCTTCGGCTACGGCATGGGCGGCAGCGACCTGCCCACCAACAAGCGGGAGGCCTTTGGCGGGGCCACCGCCGGCGGCGTGACCATCCAGCCCATCGCCTTCCTCATCGTCAAGGACGGCAATGTGCAGCTGGTGCAGCTGGCCGGGGAGAACAACACCGCCGAGCGGGCGATGAACATGGTGCCCGATGTGGTGGACAAGATCTCCGGCATAATCGCCGACCGGCAGGGCAAAAAGCCCGCCAAAGCCCCGGAGCACCCGGAGGGCTGACCCCGCCGGTACTGAAACCGGCCCTCCCCCTCATACTATGGGGGAGGAGGCGGTGATACAGTGAAAAAGCGAATGCGGTTTTGGATCGCGGGGCTGGCGGCAGCGGCTCTGGCCTTACAGACGGCGGCCGGTGAGACGGCGGTGCCGGTGCTGGCCGGGGATCTGGAGGTGTCGGCGGCGGCCACCGTGGTGATGGAGGCGGACAGCGGCCGGGTGCTCTTTGCGCAGAACCCGGATACGGTGCTGCCCAACGCCAGCACCACCAAGATGATGACGGCGCTGATCGCCCTGGAACAGCCCGACCTGGACGAACCCTTCACCGTGGACGGGGAGGCCCTCCGGGTCGAGGGCACCACGATGGGCCTGCAGCCCGGCGACACGGTGACGCTGCGCCAGCTGGCCGCCGGAATGCTGCTGCCCTCGGGCAACGACGCCGCCGCGGCCGCCGCCGTGCGCATCGCCGGCAGCGAGGAGGCCTTCGTCCGGGAGATGAACCGCAGGGCCGAGGCCATGGGGCTGACCGGCACCCACTATGCCAACCCCCACGGGCTGGATGCGCCGGGGCACGGTTCCACCGCACGGGACCTGGCCCGGCTGGCCGCCGCGGCGCTGGAAAACGAGGACTTCCGGGCCCTCTGCGGGCTGGAGGAGCTGCGGCTGGCCTACGGCAACCCGCCCTACAACCGCACCCTATACACCACCAATGCGCTGCTGGAGCGCTTCCCCGAGGCCATCGGCGTCAAGACCGGCTACACCGACGGGGCGGGGTTCTGCCTGGTGTCCGCCGCCGAGCGGGACGGCACCACCCTGATTATCGCCACGCTGGACGGGGAGGATGTGATCGACACCCACATCCGCCTCTACGAGCACTTTTTCCCGCTGCTGGCCCGGGTGGACCTGTCCGGCTACACCGACGGGCTGACGGTGCCGGTGGTGGGCGGCGCCGAAGGGGAGGTCTCCCTCCTGCCGGCGGCCGAGCCCCGGGCGGCGCTGCTCGAGAGGGAGTACCCGGAGCTTGTCCGGGAGGTGGAGGCCCCCCGGTTCCTCTACGCGCCGGTGGAGGAGGGGGAGGCCGTGGGCCGGCTGCGGCTCCTCTCCGGCGGGCAGACGGTGTATGAGACCGCCCTCGTCGCCGGGGAGGCGGTGGAGGCCGTCCGGCAGGAGGGCGGCGGGCCCCTTGGCTTTTTGCAGGGGATTTTTTCATGGAACAGGACACTGAGACGATAGGAGTAACAAGTAGGATGGACAATACCATACGGATCCAGAAGCTGCTGTCCGACCAGGGAGTGCTCTCCCGGCGGCGCACCGAAGAACTCATCCGCGAGGGGCGCATCACCGTCAACGGCCGCCCGGCCCGGCTCGGCCACCCGGTGGACCCGGGACGGGACATCGTGGCCATCGACGGCGAACGGGTGTGGTTCAAAAAGAAAAAGAAGAACTACTATGTGATGCTGCACAAGCCCCGGGGGTATCTGACCACGATGCAGGACGACCGGGGCCGCCGGACGGTGGCGGACCTGGTTGCCGGGTTCCCGGCCCATCTCTACCCGGTGGGCCGGCTGGACAAGGACAGCGAGGGGCTGCTGCTGCTGACCAACGACGGAAACTTCGCCAACACGCTGATGCACCCGGGCAACCACATCGGCAAGACCTACCGGGTCACCGTGCGCCCGGAGGTGACCGAGGACCAGCTGGTGCGGCTGGCCGCCGGCGTCACGCTGGACGACGGCTACACCACCCAGCCGGCCCAGGTGCATGTGCTCGCCCAGCAGCCCGGCCGCGCGGTGCTGCAGGTGACCATCACCGAGGGCAAAAACCGCCAGATCCGCCGGATGTGCGAGGCGGTGGGGCTGGAGGTGGCCCGGCTCAAGCGCACCTACATCGGCCCGCTCAAGCTGGGGATGCTCCAGCCCGGCGAGTACCGGGAGCTCACCGCCGGCGAGCTCTCCGCCATCCGGGCCTATATGCAGAAGGCGGACAACCGCCGCAAGGGGGAGGAGGCCGCCGGGAAGGCCGCCGAAAAGCCCGGCCGCCCCGCCGGGGAAACGGCCCCGAAGCCGGAGGGGAGAAAGCCCCTCTCCCGCAAGCCCCTCGGGAGAAGGTGAGCCGGTGCTGACCATCACCGTGACCGGGGTCCCCGGCGGCCTGCACGCCGTGGCGGAGAGCCGGGGGGAGCTCCTGGGGGAGGCGGCGCTTATCCTGGAGGGGGCGGCGGTGACCGTCACCGGCGGAAAGCTCCGGGATGTGGCGGACACCGACCTGCTGGACGGGCTGCTGCGGGCGGCCTTTGACCGGGCGGGACAGCTGGGCTGCACCGCCTACCGGCTGGCCCCGGAGGCCCTGCCGGCTTTCCGGAGCGCGCTGGAGGGGCTCGGCTACCGGCTGGACGGGGAAGAGGAGCTGGCGGCCTTCTTCTCCCGGCGGCGGTGCTGCGGGGGACAGGCGGTTTTTCGGGGATTTTCCCCGGCGCCGCATTGACAAAGGCCGCCGCCGGCGGTATCATTATAAGATAAGACAAGATCCATACCACAGGAGCAGAGGTGCGCGATGATACAGAGTATGACCGGCTTTGGCCGGGACAAGCAGGTCTTTGGCGCCCGGGAGATCACCGTGGAGGTCAAGGCGGTCAACCACCGGTATCTGGAGGTCACCACCCGGCTGCCCCGGACGCTGGGCTTCCTCGAGGAGCGGCTCAAGGGGCTGGTGCAGCAGCGGGTCCACCGGGGCAAGGTGGAGGTGGCGGTGAGCCTGGCCGAGCAGCGGGGCCCCGCCGCCCGGGTGGTCCTGAACCGGGAGCTGGCCGCCTCCTACCTGGCGGAGCTGCGGGCTTTCGGGCGGGAACAGGGCCTTGCGGACGACCTGAGCCTCTCCGGGCTGCTGCGGGTCGGGGAGCTGTTCACCCAGGTGGCGGAGGACACCGACGAGGAGGAGCTGGCCCGGCAGGTGCTGGAGACCGCCTCCGGCGCGCTGGACGGCTTTATGCAGATGCGCCGCCGGGAGGGCGAACGGCTGGCGGCGGACCTGGGGGGCAAGCTGGAACGGGTGCTGGAGCTGGTGGCGGACGCCGAGGCCCGCAGCCCCGAGACGGTGGCCGCCTACCACGACCGCCTCTACCGGAAGCTGGCGGAGCTGCTGGGCGACCGGCAGATCGACGAGGGGCGGCTCATCACCGAGGCGGCCCTCTTCGCCGACAAGGTGGCGGTGGACGAGGAGACGGTGCGGCTGCGCAGCCATGCGGCGGCGTTTGCCCAGGCCCTTGACGGGGACGAGCCCGCCGGCCGCCGGCTGGACTTCCTCACCCAGGAGATGAACCGGGAGGCCAACACCATCGGATCCAAGGCCCAGGACGCCGCGATGGCCCGCCTTGTGGTGGAGCTCAAGAGCGAACTGGAGAAGATCCGGGAACAGATCCAGAATATCGAATAGGTGGTTGTTATGAAACTGATCAACATCGGCTTTGGCAACATGGTGTCGGCAAACCGGCTGGTGGCCATCGTCAGCCCCGAATCCGCCCCGATCAAGCGCATCGTCCAGGACGCCAAGGAGCGGGGCACGCTCATCGACGCGACCTACGGCCGGCGCACCCGGGCGGTGATCATCACCGACTCGGACCATGTGATCCTGTCGGCGGTGCAGCCGGAGACGGTGGCCAACCGTCTGGACGACGAGGAGGAGGAACTGGAAGATGAATGAGACCCGCGGCCTGCTGGTGGTGGTGTCCGGGCCCTCCGGCGTGGGAAAGGGCACCATCATGCGCCCGTTCATGGAGCGCAACAAAAATGTGAAATACTCGGTCTCCGCCACCACCCGGGCGCCCCGGGAGGGGGAGATCGACGGGGTGAACTACCACTTCGTCACCAAGGAGCAGTTTGAAAAGCTCATCGAAAACGACGAGATGCTTGAGTGGGCCCGCTACGGCGGCAACTACTACGGCACCCCCCGCTTTGCGGTGGAGCGCAACCTGGCCGCCGGGCTGGATGTGGTGCTGGAGATCGAGGTCAAGGGGGCGCAGCAGGTGCGCCGCCGCTGCCCGGAGGCGGTATCGGTGTTCATTATGCCGCCGTCCTTTGAGGAGCTCTCCAACCGGCTGCACGGCCGCAACACCGAGAGCGAGGAGAAGATCATGGAGCGGCTGGACATCGCCCGCAGCGAGATGCAGCTGGCCTACGACTACGACTTTGTGCTGGTCAACGACGATGTGGACGAGGCGGTGCGGCGGCTGGAAGTGATCCTGGAGGCCGCCAAGGCCCTGCCCAAGTTTATGAAAGATTTTATTGATGAGGTGAACAACAATGCTTAGACCCGCTATGTCCCAGATCCTGCAGAAGGACGAGAGCGCCTATGAATTTGTCATCGAGGTGGCCCGCCGCGCCCGTGAGATCGTAAACGAGGCGGAGGAGGACGGCATGATCCTGGACGAGAAGCCGGTGCAGCTGGCCGTCGAGGAGTTTGCAAACGGCTATCCCCGCCAGCCGGTGCACTACATCGGGGAAGAGGACGCCGAGGGCGCCGACAAGTAAATCCCACACTCTGGATACCGGCCGGGAACAAGCCGGTATTTCTCATATCCGGGGAGTTTTTAAGGGAGTTTTTTATCAGAAAGGAGGGGCAGTATGCCGCTGGCAGCCGCCGTGGCGGTGGACAAGGCCACCCCGCAGTTTGACAAGGAATACAGCTACCGGGTGCCGGAGGGCCTGCCGGTGCAGCCCGGCTGCCGGGTGACGGTGCCCTTTGGCCGGGGGGACCGGCGGCGGATGGGGGTGGTGCTGTCTCTGTACGAGGCAGAGGACACCGCCCGCCTCAAGCCGGTGCTGACGCTGGTGGACCGGGAGCCGCTGCTCGGCCCGGAGCAGATGGCGCTGATCGAATGGCTGCGGGAGCACACCTTCTGCAGCCGGTACGACGCGGTGCGGGTGCTGATCCCGGCGGGGCTGGGCATGGACCTGGCCGACCGGTTCCTGCCGCAGCCGGGGGCCGTCCTCCCGCCGGACTGCCCCGAGGCGGCGGCGAGGCTTTTCGCGCGGATCCGGGAGGAGCCCGGCCGCACCGCCGAGGAGCTCGGGGAGGTGTGCGGCGGCCGGGAGCTGCGGCAGCACCTGAGCTACCTGCTGGAACAGGGGGCGGTGCGCAGCGAGATGGACGACCGCCGGAAGATCCTGGACGAGCGGGTGACGATGGCCCGGCCGGCGCCGGACTTCTCCCCGGAAAAGAAGCTCACCAAAAAGCAGGAGCTGGTCCTTTCGGTCCTCGAGGAGTTCGGCACCGCGTCGGTAAAGGAGCTCTGCTATTACAGCGGCGTCACCCGGGCGGTGGTGGAGAACCTGCGCAGGGCCGGGGCCATCGAGCTCTACGAGCAGACGGTCTACCGGGACCCCTACGGGGACGGGGCGGCCCCGCCCGAGCCGGCGCCCATCGAGCTGACCCCGGCCCAGCAGCGGGCCTATGAGACGGTGCGGGACACGCCGCCGGACAAGCCGGTGCTGCTCTACGGGGTCACCGGCAGCGGCAAGACCCAGGTGTTCTTAAAGCTCATCGACGAGACGCTGGCCGCCGGCAGGCGGGCCATCGTCATGGTGCCGGAGATCGCCCTCACCCCCCAGACCGTCGCCCGGTTCCGGGAGCGGTACG
>CAJFQR010000017.1 GCA_904419105.1 Candidatus Avimicrobium faecavium | reverse complement strand
GCGGAATGTGGTATACTGATACTGTTCTTCGCGCCGGAGGGCGCGGTCATCCTTTTTGAGCTCATATCCAGGGAGGCCCTATGCAACCATCGACCAACTCCACACCGATTCCCCGCCCCCGGCGGCTGCCCGGCTGGGCCCGGGTGTTTTTGCTGGCGCTGCTGGCTGCGGCGCTGATGCTCGCCCCGATCGTGATCTATGAAAAGGGGTACTTTTTCTTCTTCGGGGACTTCAATGTCCAGCAGATCCCCTTCTACCGGCTGGCCCACGACGCCGTCCGGGAGGGGAGCGTGTTCTGGAACAGCTACACCGACCTCGGGGTGAACTTCATCGCGTCCTACAGCTTTTACCTGCTGTTCAGCCCCTTCTTCTGGCTGACGCTGCCCTTCCCCAGCGAGGCGGTGCCCTATCTGATGGCCCCGCTGCTGGTCCTCAAGACCGCCTGCATGGCGCTGACCAGCTACTTCTACATCCGGCGGTTCGTCCGGGAGGAGGATACCGCCGTGCTCGGCGGGCTGCTGTACGCCTTCTCCGGCTTTGCCACCTACAACATCTTCTTCAACCACTTCCATGAGGCGATGGTGTTCTTCCCGCTGCTGCTCATCGGGGTGGAGGAGCTGGTGCAGAACCGCCGGCGGGGCGTCTTTGCCGCGGCGGTGGCGGTGAACTGCATCGTCAACTACTGGTTCTTTATCGGGGAGGTGGTGTTCACCGTCCTGTATGTGTTCGTGCGCATGACCGACCCGAACTGGGGGGTGAGCTGGCGGCGGTTCTCGCTGAAGAAGTTCCTGCCCATCGCCGTCGAGAGCATCCTCGGGGTGCTGATCGCGATGGCGGTGCTGCTGCCGTCGGCGCTGGCGCTGCTGGGGAACCCGCGCACCACCTCCGACAACCTGCTCTCCGGGTGGAGCTTCTGGCTCTACTCCAATGTGCAGCGCATCCCGCAGATCCTCCAGAGCCTGTTCTTCCCGCCGGACCTGCCCAGCCGGCCGAACTTCTTCCCCGATGCCGGGGCCAAGTGGAGCAGCCTGTCCGCCTGGCTGCCGCTGTTCGGCGTGTCCGGGGTGGTGGCCTTCCTGGCGGCGGCCCGGCGCTCCTGGCTGAAAAAGCTGCTGATGATCTGCCTGTTTATGGCGCTGGTGCCGGGGCTGAATGCGGCGTTCATCCTCTTTAACAACTCCTACTACGCCCGATGGTTTTACATGCCGGTGCTGATGATGGCGCTGGCCACCGCCACCGCCTTTGACCGGCGGGAGGCGGATCTGGAGCGCGGGGTGCGCTGGCAGCTGGCCGGTGTGGCGCTGTTTCTGATCGCCTGCGGGCTCACCCCGAACAAAAACGACGACGGCGAGTGGCAGCTCGGGCTGATGGACGAGCCCATCCGCTTCTGGCTGGTGTGCCTGATCGCGCTGCTGTGCGTGATCCTGGCGCTGTACATCGTGCGGCGGGTGCGCCGGGACCCGGCCTTCCTCAGGCGGGCGGCGGCTCTCACCGCAGCGGTGGGCTGTCTGCACGGGGTGTTCTTCACCGTGTCCGGGCGGATGTACGGCAGCGGCGGCGAATTCCTGCGGGAACGGGCGCTGGCCGGGTACGACTCCATCGCCTTCCCGGAGGAGGACGGCGAGGAGTTCTTCCGCACCGACTTCTACGACTGCCTGGACAACCTGGGCATGTACTGGCATCTGCCCACCATCCAGGCCTTCCACTCGATCGTGCCCAACTCGATCATGGAGTTCTACCCCTATGTCGGGGTCAAGCGGGATGTGTCCTCCAAGCCGGAGGTATCCAACTACGCACTGCGCCCGCTACTGTCGGTGAAATATCTGGTGGCCTCCTCTTCGAAGGAGGACGCCGGCACCCTGATGCCCGGCTACCGGTACGCCTTTTCCCAGCTGGGATATGACTTCTACGAAAACGAAAACTACCTGCCGATGGGCTTCGCCTACCCGACGGCCATCCGCAAATCGCTGCTGGACACCGCCCCCAAGAGCCTGCGGGCCAATGTGATGCTCGAGGCCCTCTGCCTGGAGGACGAGGCCCTTGACGCCAACCGGGACATCCTGGACGAGATGACCGAGATCGACTTCGGCGCGCTGGACAAAAACGGCATGGAGGACGCGGTGGACCTGCTGCGGGATTACACCTGCGACAGCTTCCGGTTCGCAAACACCGGCTTCACCGCCCACTGCGACCTGGACGACGAGATGATGATGTTCTTCTCGGTGCCCTGGGACAGCGGCTGGTCCGCCACGGTGAACGGCGAAGAGGTGCCCATCGAGCAAGCCAATGTGGGCTTTATGGCGGTGCGGGTGCCCGCCGGCGACTGCGAGATCGTCTTTACCTACCGCACGCCGGGGCTGCTGCCGGGGCTCATCCTCTCGGCAGCCGGGCTGGTGCTGCTGGCGGTCTATCTGGTCGTAATGCGCAGAAAGGACCGGGCCGCCGAGGCGGCGGTGCCGGAGAACTTCCGCTCGCTGCGCCGGGAGGAGGAGCCGGGCGCCCTTCCCGGCGGCTCCGCCCAGGAGACCGCTCCGGAAGACGGGGCAAATGACACGGACGGCACCTTGCCGCCGGCAGAAAAGGAGGCGGACGGCGATGCGTCCGAATAAGCTCTATCTGGTGATCCCCTGCTACAACGAGGAGGAGGTGCTCCCGGAGACCGCCCGGCGGGTAAAGGAGAAGCTCTCCCGGCTGATCGCCGGCGGGGCGGCAAGCCCGGAGAGCCGGGTGCTCTTCGTCAACGACGGCAGCCGGGACAGCACCTGGGAGATCATCTGCAAACTGCACGAAGAGGATCCGCTCTTTCTCGGGGTGAGCCTGTCCCGGAACCGGGGGCATCAGAACGCGCTGCTGGCCGGACTGATGACCGCCATGGACCGGTGCGACCTGTCCATCTCGATGGACGCCGACCTGCAGGACGACATCGAGGCGCTGGACGCCTTCCTGGCCCGGTATCAGGAGGGCTGCGATGTGGTCTACGGCGTCCGGTCCAGCCGGGCCAGCGACACGGTCTTCAAGCGGGAGACGGCGGGGCTCTTCTACAAACTGATGCGGTGGATGGGCACCCCGGTGGTGGACAACCATGCCGACTACCGGCTGATGAGCGCCCGGGCGATGGAGGCGCTGAGCCAGTTTGAAGAGGTGAACCTGTTCCTGCGGGGGATCGTGCCGCTGGTGGGCTTTAAGACCGCCATCGTGACCTACGAGCGCCACGAGCGGTTTGCCGGGATGAGCAAGTACCCGCTGGGCAAGATGCTCTCCTTCGCCTTCGACGGCATCACCTCCTTTTCCACCGTGCCCATCCGGCTGATCACGCTGGCGGGGTTCGGCATCTTCTTTGCCAGCCTGGCGGCGCTGCTCGTCTTCCTCATCCAGAAGCTGCTGGGCTACACGGTGCAGGGCTGGGCCACGCTGATGGGCTCCATCTGGCTGATCGGCGGCATCCAGCTGCTGGCGCTGGGGGTCATCGGCGAGTATGTGGGCAAGACCTACACCGAGGTCAAGCACCGGCCCCGGTTCATCATCGAGTCGGCCCTGCTGGACGACAGCCGGCCGGCGCCGGAGGACTTCTCCCGGCGGTGAGCGGCCCCCACGCGGGCCGCGGCCAGACCTTTCCACTGGCGGGAACGGCCGGGATATGATAGGATAGAGACAAAAGCACCCTGACCCCGAAAGGACGGTAGGTACAGTATGACAAATCGATCACCCGGCTTCGGGCCGGGGTTCTGGGCGGCGATCTTCTGCGCGGTGGCGGCGCTGGCCGGCATCGCCGCCTTTGCCGCCCGGGAGTGGATCAGCGCCCCGGCCGGCCCGGCAGAGCCCTCCTCTTCGGAGATCAGCCCGGCGCCGCAGCCGGAGGACGAGACGGACAGCTCCGCCGACGGGGAGAGCTCGTCAGAGGGCAGTTCCCCGGCGGACAGCTCCTCCGGGGGAAGTTCCTCCGAGGGGAGCTCCTCCGAAGTGAAAAGCGACCGGCTGACCATCACCGAGAGCGGCGACTACACCGACACCGAGACGCTGACCCAGGTGGTCATCCGTGCCGGAGAGGTGCGCCTGGCCAACAAGACCATCACCGGGGACCTGTTCATCATGGACGAGGTGGACGGCGATGTGGAGCTGGAGAATGTGACCATCGGCGGCAATCTGTATGTCTACGGCTCCGACCTGCTCACGCTGGACTCGGTCACCGTGCCGAACGCCCGGCTCCAGCGGGACAACCGGGAGGTGAACATCCTGCTCACCGGCGACTCCCAGATCGACGAGACGCTGATCATGTGCAGCGCCTCGCTGCGGGAGCGGGGGCTCGGGCGGAGCGAGGGGTTCGTGAACTTCCGGGTGGAGAACGGCGGCCTGCTGATCAAAAACAACATCACGCTGCTGTCGGTCCACGCCGACCTGATGGAGGTCAACTACAACAGCCGCATCTCCCTGTCCGGCGGCACCGAGATCGACCAGGTGGACGCCAATGCCAAGCTGACGCTGGCCGGTCTGGGCAAGGCCAAGGACCTGGTGGTGCGCAACGACTATGTGCAGTACAGCGTAGACCCGGACAACATCACCGTCAAGCGGGGATATGCCGCCCCGGTGAAGGTGGAGGACGACGGCGAGGAGGACACCGAAAACTCCCTGCTGGACGACGACCTGCTCGAGCTGGACCCGCCGGAGGAGGTCTGGCTCTACGAGGAGGACGGGCTGCTGTGCCTGGAGTACAGCCATGTGGAGGCCAATGACGGCTACTATGTGGTGGTCTACCATGGGTCCAAGCGGCTCAAGAGCGTCTACACCGATGTGGACGAGGAGAGCCTGATCCTCACCGAGCTGGACCCCAGCTGGGAGGGAGACCGGTTCTATGCCAAGGTCAAGGCCCTCGGCGACCGGTATGACTCCACCGCCGACTCAGAGTTTGCCGACAGCGAGACCTTCCGCTGGGAGTAGTACATTGTACACAAAAAGCACGGCCTGTTTTTGCAAAAACGCACGGAAATAAAAAATTTACAATTTTGCCGGAGCTTCCCCCTTTCTTATCAGTGTTTCACAAAATTCCCCCGGCCCTTCCCGGTGATTTTGCCCGGTTTTGCGGCAATTTCTGGGGATCTCTTCCAAGTTCATACGGATTTTACCTGAATATCCCCCAAAATTAACCCGAAAAGGCAGGGCTGCCGGGGTTTGACATTCGGCGGTGCTGTCACTATAATGTGGAGAGATAAAACTTCTTGTCCCAACTACCGACACGAGAGCGTGCGGCTGCGGCCGCCTGGTATGGAGGATCGACAATGCTCGAATTTGTGACCTATTTCAACTTCCTGCTGGCGCTGACCATCAGCGCGGCCTATTTCTATCAGCTCGTCTACCTGATGTACGGCATCATCAGTCTGAAAAAGCCCTGGATCTTCATCGCCGGGCAGGAGCACCGGTACGCGGTAATGATCTCTGCCCGAAACGAGGAGGAGGTCATCGGCGAGCTGATCGCCAGCCTCAAGGCCCAGAACTACCCGAAGGACAAGCTGGACATCTATGTGGTGGCGGACAACTGCACCGACCGCACCGCCGACGCCGCCCGGGAGGCCGGAGCCATCGTCTACGAGCGGTTCGACCAGGTCCGCAAGGGCAAGGGCTTCGCCCTGGGGTACCTGCTGCACGAGCTGCGGGCCGATGTGGGCGAGAGCGGGTACGACGGCTTCTTCGTCTTTGACGCGGACAACATCGTCGACGAGAACTTCGTCGCCGAGATGAACAAGGTCTTTGACACCGGCGACTACGCCGCCCTGACCAGCTACCGCAACTCGAAGAACTTTGCCGACAACTGGATCAGCGCCGGTTACGGGCTGTGGTTCATGCGGGAGACCCGGTTCCTCAACTTCCCGCGGATGCTGCTGGGCACCAACTGCGCCATCTCGGGGACAGGCTTCCTGATCTCCGCCGGGGTGGTGAAGGAGAACGGCGGCTGGCCCTACCACCTGCTCACCGAGGACATCGAGTTCTCCGCCAACTGCGCCCTCAAGGGCCAGCGCATCGGCTACTGCGAGACGGCAATCCTCTACGACGAGCAGCCCACCACCTTCCGGCAGAGCTGGGATCAGCGGCTGCGCTGGTCCAAGGGTTTTTACCAGGTGGACTTCAAGTACGGGCTGGATCTGGTGAAGGGGTGCTTTACCAACCGGGCCAACAAGTTCTCCTGCTACGACATGCTGATGACGGTGGCGCCGGGCATGCTGCTGACGCTGATGATGATCGCGATGAACCTGATCCTGCTCGTCACCGCCTTCACCGAGCCGGACTACATCGCCCGCCGGGTGTTCCACGAGGCCACCGGCGCGCTGCTCTCCGCCGGGGTGATGTTCTACATCAGCCTGTTCACCTTCGGGCTGGCCACCACCATCACCGAATGGCGCAAGATCCGGGCCGCTGCCTGGCAGAAGATCCTCTACACCTTCACCTTCCCGCTGTTCCAGTTCACCTATGTGCCCATCGCCCTGGTGGCGCTGGTGACCAAGGTGGAATGGCGGCCGATCAAGCACACCGCCATGAGCAGCGAAAAGCTGCGCGCCCGTCTGGACGGACGGGTAAACAACCAGGAGCTGACCCGCTTCTGACCCATACCGAGATGCAAAAGGCGAGGCCGCAGGGCCCCGCCTTTTTTCCGTATGATCTTTTTTACAGGCCGCGGGCGGCAAGCTCGGAATGCACCCGCTCCCGGAACGGGGCGAAGGCGCTGGGCAGCGCCACCTCTCCATCCAGTGCCGCCCGGTCCGCCCAGCGCCAGCCCGCGGGCAGCGGCGGAGCGTCCTCCAATGTGCCGAGGACGGCCTCCATCTGCCACTCCACATGACTGAAGATGTGCCGCCCCTCCCCGGCCGGGATCCAGCCGGCGGGTTCCAGCTCCGGCAGCGGGAACGGGGCCTCCGGCGGGCCGCCGGGGAGCTCCCACAGGCCGGCCAGCAGCCCTCGGGCCGGACGGCGGCGGAGCAGCACCCCTGCCGGGGAAAGGAGCAGCCAGATCCGTCGCCGCTCCTGCCGGCGGGGCTTTTTCGGGGGCTTGACCGGGAGGGCCTCCGGGTGCCCGGAAGCGCAGCCGGCGCAGAAGGCCGCCGCCGGGCAGTCCCCGCAGCGGGGGCGGCCGTTCGGCAGGCAGAGCAGGGCGCCGAGCTCCATCAGCGCCTGGGTGAAGTCCCCGGCCCGGCCGGCGGGATAGAGGGCCGCCAGACGCTCCCGGTAGTCCCGGCGCACCGCCGGGCGGGTGCTGTCCCCCTCGTCGCCGGCAAGGCGGCTCACCACCCGCACCACATTGCCGTCCACCGCCGGGGTGGGCAGGCCAAAGGCGATGGAGCAGATGGCCCCGGCGGTGTAGTCGCCGACGCCGGGCAGCGCCCGGACGGCGTCATAGTCCGCCGGGAGGGCACCGCCATACCGCTCGACCAGGAGCTGTGCCGCCTTTTGGAGGTTGCGGGCCCGGCTGTAATAGCCCAACCCCTCCCAGAGCTTGAGCAGCCGCTCCTCCGGCAGCGCCGCCAACGACGGGATATCCGGCACCTCCCGGAGAAAACGCTCGTAATAGGGCAGCGCCGCCTCCACCCGGGTCTGCTGGAGCATGATCTCCGAGAGCCACACATGGTAAGGGGCAGGGTCCTCCCGCCAGGGGAGGTGGCGGCGGTGGGTATCGTACCAGGCCAGCAGCGGCTCCGGGAGCCGTTCCAGCCGGGAAAAATCGGGGGTGTGCATCGGTTTTCTCCTTTCCGGCAGGCAGTAAAAAAGGGGCCGGCCGGCCCCTTTTTCCCGCCGCACGGGGAATGTTTTATCACGCCATGCGGATGCTGATATCGGTGTAGTAGTGCTCAAGGATCTCCCGCCAGGTGCAGCCGTCGTGCTCCGCCAGATAGTTGGCACCCCACTGGCTCATGCCGACGCCGTGGCCGTAGCCCCGGGTCTCAAAGACAAACTCGTCGTTTCGCTCGTTGTAGCGCACCTCAAAGCAGGTGGAGCGCAGGTTGTAGTCCAGCAGCTGCTCCCGGATGTTGCGCCCGGTGATCTCCTTGCCTCTGCTCACCTCGCCGCCCTGGCTCTTGCGTTCGCCGCCGAGGTAGACCCGGCCCACATAGTCCCCGCTGGCCATGTGATCGTAGTCGATTTCGATCCAGTCGTCCGGGTCGTCGCTGTAGTCATAGAGGTCGATGCCGTAGGTGTCCTCCACCGCGTCGGCAAAGTCCTCAGCATCGATGCGGTAGCTGCCCTCATAGTAGGGGGAGAGCTCATCGTACTCGCTCTCCACCGGCTGCAGGTAGGGCAGGTCGGTGCCCCAGACGCTCTCGGCGCTGGCGGTTTCCCCGCAGCTGACCGAGTGATAGACGGCATTGATGAAATCGCCGTCGTAGAACATGGCGTAGCCGAACACCGCATCCACCGCGTCCTGCACCTCCTGGCTGACGCTGGAGCGCAGGTTCACCGCCGGGTAGCTGCCGATCTCGTTGTTGTACTTGACATAGGTGTAGGTGGCCACCACCTGGGCCTTGATGGCCTCAGGGTTCAGCGAGCCCCGGGTCTCGCTCTCGACGATCTCGGAGATCAGGTCATAGGCGTTCATCCGCACCAGCCGCCCGCCGCTGGTCACCGCCAGCGTCTCGTCGGCGAGGTCGTCGTCGATCTCGTGGTCGCCGTCCTCGCTGTCGTCCCGGCTGGAGCTCGGGCGGCTGGAGGAGCTCACCTCACTGGAGGACTCCTCGCTGGAGCTGGATTCACTGGAGCTGGGCTCGCTGGAGGATACCTCGCTGGAAGAAGCCTCGCTCGAACTCTCGCTGGAGGAGCTGCTCTCGGTCTCATAGGGGTTGTTGCCGCCGTAGAGCTCGTACCAGATGCGGGGCATCAGCGGGTCATCGGCCTTCACCGCCTGGTCGGTGTCCACCTCCGGATCCTCGCCGTCCCGGACCTTCCGGGCGACGACGACGAACCGGGCATCGGTGAACTCATAGCTGCAGGTGGAGAGGGTCAGCAGCCGGTCCCCGGGCTGGACATCCACGCCGGTATCGATCAGCGACCGCACCTGGACATTCTCCACATACTCCATAAAGGTCTCCTCGGTGCCGTCGAGGAAGTTCAAGTAGTCGAAGATCGGGCCGTCTTCCTCCCGGGTGTTGGCGATGAACATCCCGAACACCTTGTACTCGCCGGGCTCGTAGACGGTGTCGAATTCCAGCACCGGGTGCTGCCGGTAGAAGTTCAGGTCCCGGTACTGGAGCAGCAGCTCGAACATGGTGCCGGTGCGCATATTGTGGCCGTAGACGATGGTGTTCTGGGTGGTGCGCAGGTTGGTGCGGTAGTCCACAAAGGGGGTGCCGCTCTCGTTCTCCTCGCCGTCAAAGCCGCGATGGAGGTAGTAGTCGTTGTCGGTGTACTGCACCACCGGATAGGCAAAGTCGGTGCCGTCGATGGCCAGATAGCCGACCACATCCTCGTTCTGGGAGTAGAGGTCCTCAAACTCCGGGAGATAGTCCCCGGGCATACCGTTCGGGTAGGTGGAGCTCTCCTCCTCAGAAGAGGAACTCTCCTCCGAGGAGCTCTCCTCGGAGGAGGAGAGGCTCTCGCTGCTCTCCCCGGAGGAGGGCTCCTCCCCATCCCGGCCGAGCAGCAGCCAGCCGGCCAGAACGCCCGCCAGCGCCAGCACCGCCAGCGCTGCGGCGAGCTTCACCGGGAAGCGGCGATCCGGAGGCAGCGGGGCAGCCGGTTCCGGCTCTGCCGCGGGTTCCGCCTGGGAGAGGGCCCGTTCGGCGGCCTCCGCCGCCCGGTAGAGCAGCCCCCGGTCCGGCGCCAGCAGCCGCAGCTGCTGCCCGCCGCCGTAGCGCAGCACATTGTACTCCGCCTCCAGCGGCAGTTCCTCGGCATCCATCGCATCGTAGAGGCTCTTCGGGTCGGTGCCGGCAGCGGAGAGGGTGAGGGCCTCCAGCGGGCGCCGGCAGAAGGCCGCCAGGAAGGGGTAGCCGTCCCGCATCAGCAGCGGCAGGAAATCCTCCGGGTCACCGGGCAGGCAGAGGATGGCCTGCTCCCGGCTCTTCATGCCGAAACCGGCGAGTCCCTGCGTCGGGAACACCTCGGCGATGTCCGGTACGGCGGCCAGCTCCTCCGGGGCGAGATCCGCCTCCGGGTGGGCTGCACACCAGGCCCGGGCGCCGGGCAGGGCGCCGGCGTCTACGCGCTCCTGCAGGCCGAGACCGTCGCTCAGCAGCCGGCGCAGTCCGTCCGGGCGCTCCAGGTCGCCGACGGTGACCAGCACGGCGCAGCGGTCCAGGGCGTCGGCCAGGGTGTCGTAGCAGTCCTCTCCGGCGGGATCCGCCGAGAGGGCGGTGACCTCCATCCCGGTGACGGCGGCCAGCTCCCGGCGCAGCGCGGCGGCCAGCGGGGTCTTTCCGTCCAGGAAGAGGCTTCCGGTCAGGTCGAGCAGTACCGCTTCCACGGCATCACCTCCTTGTGTCGTCATACTGGGGCGGGCTTATCCTACCATACGCCCCTTAAATCTGGCTTATGTTTCCCGGGAAAAGGGGTTCAGTCCTCCGGGTAGGTGTAAAAGCTCTCCACCTTCGAGAGGGCGTCCGCCAGCAGGGCCTCCTCGTCCAGGCGCTCCTCGGCGCGCAGCACCTCCCGCAGCTTCGGGCGGGTGCGGGGGTGCCGGGGGGTGAAGACGGTGCAGCAGTCCTCATAGGGCAGGATCGAGGTCTCAAAGGTGCCGATGCGCCGGGCGACGGCGATGATCTCGTTTTTATCCATGCCGATCACCGGACGCAGCACCGGCAGCTCGGCGGCCACATCGGTGCAGCCCAGCGCGTAGAGGGTCTGGCTGGCCACCTGGGCCACGCTCTCACCGGTGACCAGCGCACCGCAGCCCTCCTCCCGGGCGATGCGCTCGGCGATCTTCATCATATAGCGGCGCATGATGATGGTGAAGTACTCCTCCGGGCAGAGGTCCCGGATCTGCTCCTGCACATGGGTAAAGCCCACCACATGCAGCTTGATGCGCCCGGCGTAGCGCCCCACCTCCCGGCAGAGGGTGATGACCTTCTGCCTGGCGTACTCGCTGGTGTAGGGCGGCGCCGCAAAGTGGACCGCCTGCAGCTCCAGGCCCCGCTTGGCCATCATATGGCCGGCCACCGGGCTGTCGATGCCGCCGGAGATCAGCAGCATGGCCCGGCCGCTGGAGCCCACCGGCATACCGCCGGCGCCGTCCAGCTGGGGGCCGTGGATGTAGGCGTTTTTGTCCCGGATCTCCACATAGACGGTGAAATCCGGCTGATGGACATCCACCCGCAGGTGGGGGAACCGGGAGAGCAGGTAGCCGCCGACCTCGGCGCAGATCGCCGGGGACTTGAGGGGGAAGGCCTTGTCCGAGCGCTTGGCCTCCACCTTGAAGGTGCGGCAGTCCCGGAGCACCGGCTCCAGGTATTCGGCGGCGGCCGCCTTGATGGCGTCCATATCCTTTTCCACCACGCAGGCCCGGCTCATCTTCGAGAAGCCGAAGACGGTCTGGAGGGTCTCCACCGCCTCGTCGATGTCGATGTCCTCGTCCAGCGGCTCACAGTACATGGTGGACTGGGCCCGGGTGATCTGGAAGCGGCCGAGATGCTTCAGGCGGAATTTGCAGTTTTTGGCCAGGCGGTCCTCAAAGACGCTGCGGTTGAGGCCTTTGAGGGCAATCTCCCCGGCTTTGAGCAGGATGATCTCTTTCATATCTGTGTACTCGTTCCTCACTTTTGATGCAATGGTCGGATAAAAAGCTCAGCGGGCCCGGGCCAGTGTGGCGATGCCCAGGGCCAGGGCGTCGGTCAGGGCGTCGATGTCGGCAGGGGTGTTCTCCCCGCCGAAGCTGATGCGCAGCGCCGAGTCGATGCGCCCGGCCGGCAGCCCCATGGCGGCCAGCACATGGCTGGCTGCGCCGCCGGTGCAGGCGCTGGCGCTGGAGACATAGATGCCGTGGGCCTCCAGGTGATGCAGCAGCGTCTCGCTGCGCAGGCCCTCCACCGAGATGTTCAGGATGTAGGGGAAGGCGTTCTCCGGGGAGTTCACCGTGACGCCGGGCAGCGCCGAGAGCTTTTCGGTGGCGTAGGCGTGCAGGGCGGAGACGGTGCGGTAGTCCTCCTTGATGCTCTCGCCCCGCAGCCGGGCGGCGTAGCCCATGCCCGCTGCCAGCGGCAGGCTCTCGGTACCGGGGCGCAGCCCGCCCTGCTGGCTGCCGCCGACGATCAGCGGGTCGATGCGGGTGCCCTTTTTGACATAGAGGGCGCCAATGCCCTTTGGGGCGTGGATCTTGTGGCCGCTGACCGACAGCAGGTCGATATCGGTGCGCTCGATCTTGAGCGGCAGCTTACCGAAGGCCTGCACCGCATCGCAGTGGACGGTGAGGGCCGGGGCGAGCTTTTTGGCCGGGCCGGCGATGGCGGCATAGTCCATCACGGTGCCCACCTCGTTGTTCACCAGCATAAAGCTGAGCAGGATGGTATCCGGGGTGATGGCGGCGAGCATCTGCTCCGGGGTGATGCGGCCGTGCTCATCCGGGCGCACATAGGTGACGGTGAAGCCCTCCCCCTCCAGCCGGCGGCAGGCCTCCAGCACCGATGAGTGCTCAAAGGCGGTGGTGACGATGTGCCGTCCCCGGCGGCGCTTGGCGTGGGCAGTCCCAAACACCGCCCAGTTGTTTGCCTCGGTGCCGCCGGAGGTGAAGTAGAGGTTCTCTCCCTTTCCGCCGATGAGGGCGGCCACATCCTTCCTCGCCTCCTCGAGCAGCAGGTGGCTTTTCAGCCCGAGGTCGTACAGCGAGGAGGGGTTGCCGTAGCTCTCCCGCATCACCCGGGCGATGTAGTCCACCACCCGATCGTCCACCCGCGTGGTGGCGCTGTTGTCCAGATAGATCTCCTTCAATGCCATCTCTCTCCTTCCGCGGGTGCCCCCGCCGCAAAAAAGGCCATATTCCTTTATAGTATATCGCAAAATACGCGCTGTTTCAAATCCTTTCCCGGAAAAATCCCCGTCCTTGCAATGGGCCCGCCGCCGTACTATAATGAAGAAAAAACCGCCGTCCGGCGGAAAGGGAGGTCCCACTTATGATCGATGTACAGCTTGCCCGCACCCGGCAGCAGCTTGACCGCTGTCTGGCCATGCGCAGAACGGTCTTTACCGAGGAGCTCGGGGTACCGCCGGAGGTCGATGTGGACGGACACGATGTACTGGACGGAGAGTGCCTGCACTTTCTCGTCACCGACGGCGGGCGGGACATCGGCGCGATCCGCTGCACCCCGCAGGAGGACGGCACCGTGCGGCTGCAGCGCTTCTGCATCCACAAGGACAGCCGCTCCCACGGAGCCGGCCGGCTGACGCTGCGGTTCCTCGAGGGATTCTTCGCCGGGAGGGGATACCACGCCCTCTGCCTCGACGCCAAGTGCTCGGCGGAGGGGTTCTACCTCAAATGCGGCTACACCGCCGTCTCCGGCGTTTTTGAAGAGGCCGGTGTGCCCCATGTGGCGATGCGCCGGGAGCTGTGAGCCCGCTATCCTCTGAGATGGCGCAGCGCCGTCCCCGCCCGGCCGAGGAGCACCCCGGCCAGCGCGCCGAGGGAGTCGATGCCCACATCCCGCAGGCTGCCGTCCCGGCCGGGCACCGAGAGCTGGTGCCATTCGTCCACAAAGGCGAAGGCCACCGCCATTCCCAAGGCCAGCGCCAGCGCCGGCAGCGGGGCCAATCGCCGGCGGGCAAGGGCGTAGAGGCAGAGGCCGAGGGCGGCGTACTCGGTGAAGTGGGCCAGCTTGCGCAGTGCAAACTCCGGCCGGCCGGTGGCGGCCAGCAGCCGGTAGACGCCGGGCAGATACTGCTCCACCAGCGCCAGCACCCCCCGGGACAGCCCGGAGGACACCGCCCCCTCCTGGGCGGAGAACAGGGTGATCCCCACCATGAATACCGCCGCCAGCCCGGCAAGGGCCAGCCAGCGCCAGGCTGTGCGCCGCATCGTCCTCTCCCCCTTTTTTGAATGATGGCGGCGGGATCCCCGCCGGTATCCCCCATTCTATCATAAAATGCCCGGGAGTGAACAGACAAATTCTGCCGAAGCTGTGACCAAGTTGTAAAATCGCGCGCCGGCGCAAAAAAACCGGCCTTCCGACGGCACTGGGTATACGGCGGGGTTTGACATTGCCCCGCCGGGACGGTACAATGAAACCATACCTGAAACACCCCCGGCTCCGCGCCAATGAAAGGATCCACTATGAAACTGACCCACATTCTCACGGCGGCAGCCGCTGCCGGCTGTGCACTGCTGCTGGCCGCCTGCCAGCCCGGCGGCTCCGACGCCCCGGCGGACTACCCGGTGCATCTGGCCGGTACGGTGATCGACCAGCGGCCCGAGCGGGTGGTGAGCCTGGCTCCGGCCATCACCGATATGCTCTACCAGCTGCAGATCCCCGGGCAGCTGGTGGCGGTAAGCGACTACTGCGAGCTGCCCACTCCCACCGGCCGGGAGGTGGCCTACGACTATCCCCGGGCGGGCACCCAGCAGCTGCCGGACCTGGAGACCATTGTCGAGCTGGACGCCGACCTGGTGCTGATGACCGCCGAGCCCACCGAGGACACCGCCAACGCCCTGCTCCAGGCGGACATCGACTACCTGGTGCTCAGCCCGGCGGCGGATATGGACGGGGTGCGGGAGAACTTTGTCACGCTGTGCAAGGCCCTGTACGGGGATACCACCGGGGCGGAGCTGGCCAGCCGGCGGCTGACCGGCTATGACCACAAGTACCAGCGCATCCTCGACTGCCTGGAGGACGCCGCTGCCGCCGGGGAGGGGCCCAGCACCGTCTACCTGGCGGGGGATATTCTGCAGATGGCCACCGGGGACAGCTTTGAGGGGTATCTGCTCACCTTCCTCGGCACCGACAACTGGGGGGACGAGTACACAAACTACAGCTTCCCCGCCGAACGGGAGATCGAACTGAATCCCGATGTGATCTTCTACAACGGCATGATGAGCCGGGAGGCCATCGCCGGGTCCACCTGTTATGCCACCACCACCGCCGGCAGTGCCGGGACCATCTACTACATCGATCCGGAGAACTTCGAGCGGCAGACGCCGGACATCGTCGACACCCTCTGGGAGATGGGGGAGCTCCTCTACCCCGAGAGCTTTGTAGCGGAGGAGCCCGGCCAACCCTGGGAGTCCTCGGAGGCCTCCTATGGGTACATCCCCGACACAGCCGGGCCCGAGACTGAGACCAATACGGAGACTGACACCGAAAGCGCCCCGGAGAGCTCCTCCGAGGCCTGATGAAGGGAGACGCCGATGAAACAGATCCTGATCCTCCAGGCCGGCCGCCCCAAGGGCAACACCGCCCGGCTGAGCGAGGCGGTGGCCGAGGGCGCCCGGGAGGCCGGGCACCGCGTCGAGATCGTCCAGCTGAACACGCTGGACATCCGCGGCTGCCTGGGCTGCAACGCCTGCCGCTATCAGAGGCCCTGCGTCCAGAGGGACGACTTTGCCGCCGTCCGGGAGAAGATCGAGGCGGCGGACTGCCTGATCTTCGCCTCGCCGCTCTACTTCTGGACCATCTCCGCCCGGCTCAAGGCGGTGATCGAGCGGTTCTACTGCCTGGCCGCCGAGGACCCGGCCCCGCCCTTTGGCCGGTATGAGGCCTACCCGGAGAAGGACTGCGCGCTGCTGCTCACCGCAGCGGACGACCTGTTCTGGACCTTTGAACAGGCGGTGAGCTACTACCGGTTCGCGCTGGTGCAGTACATCGGCCTGCATGACCGGGGGATCTACCTCGCCGGCGGCTGCGGCTCCACGAACGGCCCGCCCCGCATTGCCGAAACCGGCCACCTGGAGCGGGCAAGGGAATTCGGCAGAGGGCTCTACGCCGAGTGAGGCCCGCTTCCCGCACTTTCCCCCACGCAAAAAGACTGCCCCTCAAGGGACAGTCTTTTTTTCTGCCGGCAGAATTAGCAGTCGTAGAGCCACATGGCGGCGGTGGGGTTTTCCGGGGCGCCGGAGGCGTTCTCCAGCCCCTCGAGGAAGAGCCGGCGGAAGCCCTCCGGGTCGACGGCGGTGCAGACCTTGCCGTTCGGCTCCCGGCCCCAGAAGCCCTCGAGGTCGCAGACGGTCATGCCCCGGGTGAGAGGAGACGCGGTCTCGATGCCGATGAAGCAGTCCTTGGTGGTGTAGAGCTCCGGCGCCAGCAGGTAGCAGATGGCGGTGGAATCGTACATACGCATGCCGTTTTCCAGGTCGCCGCCGCGGTAGTGCTCAAACAGGTCGCAGACCATCCGGGCGGTGGGGTTCTTCTCCCGGAGGGCGCCGACCATGGCGCCGGTGATGGTGGCCATCTGGGCCAGCTCCAGCCCGCACATGACGAGGGGCAGCCCGCTCTTGAAGACGATGTCCGCCGCCTCGGGGTCGGCGAAGATGTTGAACTCGGCCATCGGGGTGATGTTCCCCCGGAGGAAGGCCCCGCCCATCAGCACGATCTCGTCGATCTTCTCCTTGACCTCGGGATAGGTGGAGAAGAGCAGCGCGATGTTGGTCAGCGGGCCGATGGGCACCAGGGTGATCTTCTCCTCGCTGCGCATCAGCACCCGGCGCATCGCCTCGACGGCGTGCATCGGGACGGTCCTGGCGGTGACGGCGTCAAAGGTGAAGCCGTCCATCCCGCTCTCGCCGTGGGCCTCGGCGGCGTCGTACACCGGGCCGGACAGCGGCCGGGCGGCACCGGCAGCCACCGGGATCCTGGCATCCCAGAGGCTCACCATCCGCAGGGCGTTGTAGGTGGTCTTGTCCAGGCCCACATTGCCGGCCACTGTGGTGATGAGCTGCACATCCAGCTCCTTGGAAAATACGGCGAGGGCAAGCGCCGCAGCGTCGTCGATGCCGGGGTCGGTGTCGATGATGATCTTGCGCATAGTATTTCGTCTCCCTTTTTCTTTTTTTCTCAAAACAGCCCATGCCCGCCGGGGCCGGGCCTCTTCTCCTACTATAGCAAAAAGCCGGCCCCGGCGCAAGAGCGCGCCGGCATAGACGGACCGGGCAGCGCATACACTCTGGTAGAAAAACCTGAGGAGGAGGCGCCGCGATGAAAGATGTGCCGGAGGAGCGGGCCGTGCGGCTGGCAAACTACATAGTCGGGACCGGGGCCACCGTCCGGGCGGCTGCGGCGGCCTTCGGCTACTCCAAGAGCCTGGTGCACAAAGATGTCACCGAGCGGCTGGCGGCCATCAGCCCGGGGCTGTGGCGGCAGGTGCGGGCGGTGCTGGAGAAAAACCGGGACGAGCGGCACCTGCGCGGCGGAGCGGCCACCCGGGCCAAGTACGAATCGCTCCGGGAGCACCCCGGCCGCTGAGCCGGCGCTTGCGCCTGCCGGGGCTATGGTGTATACTGGGGAAAAGGATCCAAAAAGGAGGCTTTCCCCTATGAAACTCGCGTTCATCGGCATGGGCAATATGGCCTATGCCATCCTCAAGGGCGGCTGCGACCGGGGCTTTTTCGACCCGGCACAGGTGGCCGCCTATGATATCAACACCGCCCGGCTGCGCGCCGTCGCCGAGGAGACCGGCATCACCCCGCTGACCGGCCCGGCGGAGGCCGCCGAGTGGGCGGACATGGTGCTGCTGGCGGTCAAGCCCAATGTCATCGAAGCGGTGGTGGCGGAGATGGGTGAGGCGCTGGCCGGCAAGGCGGTGCTGTCCATCGCCGCCGGCTGGACCACCGAAAAGCTCCGGTCCATCCTGCCGGAGGAGAGCCGGGTGCTCTTCGTCATCCCGAATACCCCCTGCATGGTCGGCGAGGGCATGGCCCTGGCCGAGGACCGCTCCTCCTTCACCGAGGAGGAGCTGGGATACGCCGCCAGCCTCTTCTCCGCCATCGGCCAGTTCAAGCTGGTGCCCCCGTCGGTGATGAACGGGGCCTCCACCCTCACCGGCTGCGGCCCGGCCTACCTCTACCTCATCATCGAGGCGCTGGCGGACGGCGCCGTCTATCAGGGAGTCCCCCGGAAGCTGGCCTATGAGCTGGCGGCCCAGACGGTGATCGGCGCCGGCAAGATGGTGCTGGAGAGCGGGCTGCACCCGGGCGAGCTCAAGGACAATGTCTGCTCCCCCGGCGGCACCACCATCCGGGGCGTCCGGGCGATGGAAGACCGGGGCGTTCGGGCGGCGATGATGGCCGCCATCGACGCCTCCAGCCACAACGCATAAATTTCCACAGCGGCATCGGGGAACGGTGGAAAACCGCCCTCCAACGAAAAAGACAGCCAGGCAGGCGACCGGCTGTCTTTTTTTGCGGCAGGCGACCGGCTGTCTTTTTTTGCGGCAGGCTACCGGCGGCGCCGGGTGGCCCAGGCCCCGGCAGCGCCCCCGAGGAGGAGCACCGGCGCCAGCCGCACAAAGAGCCATTCCCCTGCGTGGAAGGCCACGCCGAGGACGGCGGTCTCCGGGTCGGCGTAGTCCCAGCCAAGGTAGGGGCTGCCGAGCCGCCCGATCAGAAGAAATCCCGCCAGCACACCGAGACACACCGCCAGGCACAGCCCGTGCAGCAGCCGCCGGACAGTCTCCCGCCGGAGGGCGGCCTGACCCTCCAGCTCCGCCAGACGGGCGGAGACGGCCTCCACCTCCTCCGGCGATTCCTCTCCAAGCAGCCGTCCCACCGGCACCTCCAGCACCCCAGCCAGGGCGGCCAGCAGTTCCGCGTCCGGGGCCGAGAGGCCGGTATCACATAGTTAAAGATATTGGTGTCATTCAATCAATCTTGCCGATAAAGCGGTAGAAGATTTCTACCTCCTGTTCCCTGCTTCCGTCCTCAC
>CAJFQR010000016.1 GCA_904419105.1 Candidatus Avimicrobium faecavium | reverse complement strand
CGATGCAAAATCCCGGTGAATCCTGTGTTGCGTCCGGGTAAAATTTTACCCTGCAAAATAAGCGTCTGCTTAGAAAAGGCCGATGATCTTCCGCTTGATTTCAGTGCGGTGAATTGCTATAATTTTTTATATCCAAAACCATTCACCCAGACCGCCCCGCGCCGGGGCAAGGAGGCACACCATGAGCAACATCGCCGAACTCGCCGCCAAGTATGAGCAGTATGTCATCGATACCCGCCGGGACTTCCACATGCACCCTGAGCTGTCGCTGAAGGAGGACCGAACCGTCCGCCGCATTGAGGAGGAGCTGGACAAGCTCTCGATCCCCCATGTGCGGGTGGGGCACAACAATGTGGTCGGCACGCTGGAGGGCGCAAAGCCCGGCAGGAAGATCGCCATCCGGGCCGATATCGACGCGCTGCCGGTGCAGGAGGCCAGAGAAACCCCCTACAAGAGCCAGGTGGACGGTGTGATGCACGCCTGCGGCCATGACGCCCACACCGCCATGCTGCTGGGCACCGCCCATGTGCTCTGCGACATCAGGGACGAGCTCTGCGGCACCGTCTACCTCTGCTTCCAGGTGGCGGAGGAGGTCGGCGCCGGCGCCGGGGAGATCGTGGCCTATCTCAAGGAGATCGGCGGGGTGGACCAGGTCATCGGCACCCACATCGCCGGCGAGCTGGCTCCCGGCACTATCCAGCTGCCCGACGGCCCGATGATGGCCGGTGCCCTGGGCTTTGACATCACCGTCAAGGGCCGCGGCGGCCACGGCTCCCGCCCCGACCGGGCCATCGACCCGATCAAGCCCGCCTGTGATATCCTGCTCAAGATTGCGATGATCCCCGCCCAGTACCACAACCCCTTCGACACCTGTGTGGTCAGCCCCTGCCAGATCACCGCCGGCAACAAGAACAACATCATCCCGGAGACCGCCTTCATCTCCGGCAACATCCGCTTCTTCAAGTACGGCGACGGGGACAAGATCTTTGAGAAGATCCGGGAGATCGCCACGTGCACCGCCAAGGCCTACGGCGCCGAGGTGGAGCTGAAGTCGGTGCCGATGGCCCCGAACCCGTTGATTAACGACAAGGCTGCCGCTGCGCAGGGGCGGAAGATCGCCGAGCGGGTGGGCCTTGAGGTGGTCGAGCTGGAGCCCACCGCCGGTTCGGACAACTTTGCCGACTTCCTGGTGGACTTCCCCGGCTTCTACTGCCAGACCGGCGCCCATCTGGAAGGGGCCTCCGGCAACCACCACAACCCGAACTTCGACCTGGAGGAGTCCGCCTTCAAGAAGGTGGTCGAGTTCTTCGCCACCTACACCGCCGACTTCCTGAAGTAAGTCTCCCCGATGTAAAAAGCCCGGTATCGCACCGGGCTTTTTTCTGTCCTCCGGGGATCGGTGCCGGTAGGATGACAAGTTACCGGCGATGAAGCGGCCGGACCTTTTTTGTGATAGGATACCGGCATGGAGGTGAGACAATGCGTGAAAAGGCAAGCCCCATCGTAAAGGGAGTCGAGGACAAGTTCTGCTACGCCATCACAGAGGACTGCATCGGCTGCGGCCGCTGCGCGGCAAACTGTCCGGTCGGTGCCATCGTGCCGGCGGGTGCGCCGGCTGCCCGGGCCGGGCGGCCGATCGGGGGTAACTGCCGGCAGTAAAAAAGGCGTGACGGAGGTCACGCCTTTTTGCTCTGTTTCGGCGGGTACGGGCTCACTCCAGCCCGCAGACATTTGAGAGGGTGACGGTCATCACATAGCCGCAGGCAGGGCAGAGCTCCTCGCTAATCCGCCGCAGCAGCCCGAAGAGGGCGCCGCTCTCCCCGGTGAGCCGGGTGGACATCGGCCCGATGTCATATTCCAGGCCGGAGCCTTCCATGAGGGCCAGCACCCGGTTAATGGGGTCGAGGTAGTCCGCCTGGCCAAGTGGATAGAAGCTCACCTGGCAGGAGAGGGTCACTTTTTCCGGAAGCGCAGGCATACAAACCCTCCTCTCGCACCGGCGGCTTTGGCGGCTGCCTCGCCCTCCGGGGTGAAGTCTCCTTCCGGGGCGCCGGGGGCCACAAAGAGGCAGCGCTCCATCGCTTCGAAGGCCTCCGGGGCCATGGCGGCGATGCTCTCCCCGGTGAGGAAGCTGGCCCGCTCGTAGGCGGTGCCGGCCATGGCGTCGCTTTCGTAGAGACCGGCCCAGGGGCCGCCCTTTTCGATGGTGCCGATCACCAGCACCCCGCCCGGGCGCAGCACCCGCAGCAGCTCCCGCACCGCCCGGGCCGGATCGGGCAGGAATTCAAAGGCGGCCATCGTCAGCACCCGGTCAAAGCTGCCGTCCCCGAAGGGCAGCTCCGCCATATCCTCCCGCAGGAAGCGGATATCCGCCCCGGCGCGCACCGCCTTCTGCCGGGCCTGGTCCATCATCTTCTCCGCCACATCGACGGCGGTGACCCGGCAGCCCATCTCCGCCAGCTTGAGGCTGAAGTTGCCGGTGCCGCAGCCGGCGTCCAGCACGCTCTGGCCGGCGGCAGGCTCCAGCAGGCCCAGCGCGCAGTCGGTTTCCACCCGGTCCACAAAGGCGCCCATCGGCGTCTGGTACCAGCTGTCGTAGTCGGCATAAAAGTCGTCAAATACATATTTGCTCATTGCGTTTCCCCCATAGGCAGTGTGTGTCGCGCCCGCAGGGCGGACGCCTTGCTTCCAGTATAGCACAGCACGGCGGGCGGGAGAAGCCTTTTTCCGTTGAACCGGAGGGAAAAACATGCTACAATAGAGTCATAGGCAGTTAGACATGACTGACCACGGAAAAAACACGGAGGGAAATGCTATGAACTTTGCAAAACAGGGCCCCCAGAACACCGATGAGGCGCTGCGTCTGGCCATCGACGCCGCCCGGGAGGAGGGCATCAAGAAGATTGTCGTCGCCTCGTCCACCGGCTTTACGGCGCTCAAGCTCTCCGAGCTGGAGCATGAGGGCCTCGAGATCATCGATGTGGGTTACGCCAGAGGTGTCTTTGGCAAGCATGAGCCGCTGATGAGCGCCGAGACCAAGGCCGAGCTGGAGCGCCGGGGCGTGACGGTCTATGTGGCCTCCCATGCCCTCAGCGGCGCCGAGCGCGGGCTGTCGGTCAAGTTCCAGGGCATTGGCCCGGTGGAGGTGGCCGCCCACGCGCTGCGCATCATCGGCCGCGGCGTCAAGGTCTGCGTCGAGATCTCGATGATGGCCGCCGATGCCGGCCTGGTGGAGCTGCATGAGCCCATCGTCGCCGTCGCCGGCACCGGCCACGGCGCGGACACTGCCCTGGTGATCCGCCCGGCGCCGACGGCGGAGTTCCTCGACTCCAAGGTGGACCGTATCATCTGTATGCCCCGCCAGGCCTGACGGTCCGGCAGGGAAAAAGCGGCAGGAGCCGGTGCTCCGCCGCTTTTTTGATCCCGACACAGATCCTTCATACATTTTCCGGGTGGATCTGCTACAATGGGAAAAAAAGCTGCCCGCCGCGCCGGGCGAGAGGAGAGATGCCAATGGAACGCCTGCTGCTGAGCGCCCAGGCCGGAGATTTCCGGACACGGCTTGGGGAGCATATCACCGGCTTTACCAGCGGAGCCGGGAACCTTGTGGCCGATGTGGTGTGGGCGGCGCTGCAGATCGCCGTCATCTACGCGCTGGCCCGGGCGGCTCTCTGGGCGGTGAGCCGGGCTACCACCCGGGTGATGCACAGCGAGCGCTACCACCGGGACCCGGCCCGGGGCAAGCGCACCGACACGGTGATGACCCTGATCCGGTCCATGTCCCGGTATGTGATCTACGGGGCGGCGCTGCTGGCTGCCCTTTCGGCTGTTGGGGTCGGCGGAGTGGTGGGCAACCTGCTGGTCACCGCCGGCATCGGCAGTGTGGCCATCGGCTTCGGCGCCCAGAGCCTGGTCAAAGATGTGGTCACCGGTATGTTTTTGATGTTCGAGAACCAGTTCTCGGTCGGCGACTATGTGAAGATCGACGGTCAGGAGGGCACTGTCACCGCCACGGCGATGCGGGTCACCTATCTGTCCTCCTCCAAAGGGGAGCAGATCATCATTCCCAACGGCAATATTTCCCAGGTGATCAACTACACCCGGGGCGGGGCCTGTACCGCCCAGGTGAAGGTGCGCCTGCCCTTTGACGCCGACCCGGATACCGCCCTCGAGGCGGTGTGCCAGGCGGTGGAGCGCCGCTGCGCCGACGATGAGTCCACGCTGGAGCCGCCGCTGGTGTGGGGCATCTCCGACTTTGACCAGTACGGCTACACCATCACCGCCTCGGTCAAGACGAAGCCGATGGCCCAGTGGGCCTGCGAGAGGGGGCTGCGCCGGGAGATCCTGGCCGAGCTGCGGGTCCGGGGGCTTGCCCCGGCGTCGGTGGAGGGGCTCTCCCGGGAGAGGCCCGGCGCAGCTGCCGCCGAGGAGGCCGTTCAGGAGGAGACGGTATGACACAGTTTCGCTTTGCGTTCTTTGTGATGAGCGGGGATTACCGCCCGGAGGAGGTCCACTCCCGGTTTTCAACCCCGGGCTGCGAGACGCTGGTCTACGGGGTCCCGTCGGTAGAGGCCGCCTGCGCGCTGGCCCGGCGGCTGGCCGCCGATGGCACGGTGCCCCGGATCGAGCTCTGCGGGGCCTTTGGCCCGGAGGGGGCCCGGCAGGTGGCCGAGGCCTCGGGCCTCTCGGTCGGGTATGTCACCGACTGGCCCGCCGCCCGCTGACTTCCGTTCATAAAAAGCCGCCATCGGGCGGCTTTTTTACTGCCCCTCCTCCGGGAAGAGGGCGGCGAGGATGGCCTCGCTGTCGGCCTCTTCGAGGGTGGAGGCCGTGGGGCCGGTCATCACCTGGAACTCCCCGGCGTGCAGGGCCCGGCCGGCGCTGTCGGTGGCGGTGTACACCACCCCGAACCAGTCCCCTTCCGACAGGGTGAGCACCGTCTCCGGCAGGGAGAAGGTGTATTCCTGCCGGTCGCCGTACCGGGTGCTGTCCCCCATTGGTGTCAGGTCCAACAGCTTCTCTCCGTTTTGGTAGAGGGCGGCGGTGACCGAGACGAGGCTCAGCGGCGGGTCGCTCTCAAAGGCGGGTGGTTCGACTACCGCCGAAAGCCGGGCCGCCCGGACCCGGATCTGGCCTTTGGGCATCCCAACGGAGTATGTGATGGTGAACCCCCCGCCCAGCCGGTAGATGGAAAATCCGCTGCCGGAGCGCAGGCCGGAGAGCTCCTCCAGCTCCTCCTGGTAGAGGGTGCCGTCCGGACCGGTGACCGAGAGCCCCACCGAGAGGAATTCATCGGTGAGGGGGATCGTCAGCTCCCCGGTGAGCACCCCGTCCTGCCAGGCTGCCGGGGCGGTGGCCAGGCGCTGCTGCCCATCGGTGACGGTGAAGAGGGCCTCGCTGCCCGGCCGGTACTCCCGTGGGGTGGCGCTCACCCGGAAGAGCCCGGCGTTCGCCGCCGGGTCCACCCGCAGAAATGCCACCTGGTGAGTGGTGGTGAGGTTGGCCTGCTCCTCAAGGATATCGGTCACCAGGCCGGGCAGCCCGGAGAAGGTGTGCTCCAGCTGGGAAAGGGCGCTCTGGTTGGAGCGGTAGCTCTGTTCCAGCGAGGTGAGGCGGCTCTCAACCGTCAGGGCGAACCACAGCACCGCCCCGGCAGTCAGCCCGCCGGCCAGGAGCGGCAGGACACGGCGCTTTTTCTTCGGCTGGCGGGCCACCCAGGCCCGGGCGATCTCCTCGGCGATGGTTTCCGGGGACGGGTTCTCCGGTGCCTGGCCCTCCGGAGAGGGAAGCGCCGGCTCCTCGACGCCGAGCAGCGCCCCGACGGTGACGCCGTACAGCCGGCTGAGCTGAACCAGTTTGGCGATGTCCGGCAGGGCGGCGTCACTTTCCCACTTGGAGATGGACTGACGGCTGACGCCGAGCCGCTCCCCAAGGGCCTCCTGGGAGAGGCCCAGACGCTTTCGCCCTTCGGCGATGAGCTGGCCGGTGGTCTTTTCGGGCATGGCAGATGCCTCCTTTCTGTCCCCAGCATACCATTTCCGCCGGGAAATGTCCATCAAGCGGTGGGTGGAGTTTTGTCAACCGCAGGTTGCCCCGGCCCGCACATCGGCCCGGCGGGAGGGCGTATCTCTCAAGCACACAAAATAGCGGGAAGCGTCCGCCAAATGCCGGAAGGCGGCGGGATACCTGCATCGAACGCCTCCCGGCGGCCGGGGATAGCCGTCCGGTGCAGGACCCGGACGGGCGGGCTACACGACCACTTTCATCAGAGAAAGTACACAAAAACACCTGTCCGTGATCGACGGGCGTTCAGATGGTTTTCACAAACCGGAAAAAATCTCGCAAAAAAGCCTTGACTTCATGATTTGCCGTGGTAAACTATAAGGCAATAGCCCGGCGGGAAACCGGGCTCCCGGAAAAGTGAACAGCCAAAACAGCGACGATAGGGATCGGGCCGATCCCGCATACCTCCCGACAGAGAGCACGCCCATAAGCTGGAAGGGCGGCGGGGAGGGGGAGCGGCCTCATCGCCCTGGAGCAGCCGGTCCGAACGGGTTTGCCCCCTCAGTAGGAACGGACGGGATCTTCCCGTTACAGGAGAGCGCATTGTCAGATGCGGCAGAGCGGCCGGCGGCCTTGCCGGCAAAGAGAGTGGTACCACGGAGCAGCGCGCTTCGTCTCTTTGGAGAACATCCAAACGGACGAATGCGTGCTTTTTTATTTTCCGGGCGTGGGCCCGCCGCATCGAATTATTGATCACACAGCCGCCCCCGGCGGCAGACAGGAGGACATGATGATGAAACACAGAAGATTTGCCGCGCTGGCCATGGCGCTCGCTATGGCGGCAGGCACCCTGAGCGGCTGCTCGTCCACCGACGGCGGCTCCTCTACCGCAGAAAACACCGGCGATACCATCGTCATCGGCGCCATCGGGCCGCTCACCGGCTCTGCCGCCGACTATGGCATCACCGCCACCAACGGCCTCAAGCTCGCCGTTGAGGAGGTCAACGCCGCCGGCGGCGTGCTCGGCAAGCAGGTGGTGGTCAGCTACCAGGACGATGAGGGCGATACCACCAAGAGCCTGAACGCCTACAACCTGCTGATGGACGAGGGTGCTGTGGCCATCTGGGGTCCGATCACCAGCAAGCCCTCCATCACCGTGGCCAACAAGGCTGCCAGCGACGGCACCCCGATGATGACCCCCACCGGCACCGCCACCGCCATCACCGAGGCCGGCTCCAACATCTTCCGGACCTGCTTCCTCGATGAGACCCAGGCCACCACGATGGCCGACTATGCGGCGGATGAGCTCGGCGCCGCCACTGCCGCTGTCCTCTATGACATCACCGACGACTACTCTCTCGGCCTTGCGGAGGCCTTCCAGGCCCAGGCCGAGGCGGACGGCATGACGGTGGTGGCCTATGAGAGCTTCCAGAACACCGACACCGACTTCAAGAGCCAGCTCTCGAAGATCGCCGCCGCCGATCCCGATGTGCTCTATGTCCCCGCCTACTACAACACCGACGCCCTGATCGCCATGCAGGCCTCTGAGGTCGGTGTGGACGCCACCCTCCTCGGCGGCGACGGCTGGGACGGCGTGCTCGGCGCACTGGACGCCTCCAACTACGGCGTCGTCGAGGGCGCGGTGTTCACCAACCATTTCCTGGCTTCGGACAGCGATGAAAAGGTCCAGGACTTCACCACCCGTTACCGGGAGGCCTACGGTTCCGACCCGTCCTCCTTCGCGGCGCTGGGCTATGACGCCGGTATGATGCTCTTCCAGGCCATCGAGGCCGCCGGCACCACCGATGCCGCCGCCGTCACCGAGGCGCTGGCGAACATCCAGTACGATGGCGTCACCGGCTCCATCCACTACGAAGGCAGCGGCGACCCGGTCAAGGAGGTCAAGATGGTGACCGTTCAGAACGGCGCCTATGCGCTGATCGGCGATGAGGCTGCGGCCGACGCCGAGTCCGAGGAGGCCCCGGCAGAGGAGTCCGCCTCCGAGGCGGAGCCCTCTTCCGAAGAGGCTGCCGCCTGACCACTCGATAAAAGGATAAGCCCAGGGGCGGACGCGTTCCGCCCTTTTTGGGCCGTAGCAGACGGGCTTTGATCCAGGCCCGCCAGGGGGGATCGTTTCGATGGATTTTGCACAGCAACTGATCAACGGCATCCAGACCGGCAGCGTCTATGCGCTGGTGGCCATCGGCTACACGATGGTGTACGGCATTGCAAAAATGATCAACTTCGCCCACGGCGATATCATCATGGTCGGCTCCTATGTGGCGCTGCTGTTCTTCCAGAGCAGCGGGCTGCCGGTCTGGGGCGTGGTCCTGGCCACGGCACTGGTCAGTGCCGTGCTGGGCGTGGTCATCGAGCGGCTGGCCTACAAGCCCCTGCGGGGCGGCAGCCGGCTGGCTACGCTGATCACCACCATCGGCGTGAGCTTTCTTCTGCAGAACCTGTTTCTGCTCCTCTTCGGGTCCAGCCCGAAGCCCTTCCCGAACCACTTCACCGGAGAGGGATTCACCGTTGGCGGGGTGACCATCAGCCGGCTGACCGCCATCACCGTGCTGGTAACGGTGGTGCTGATGGTGCTGCTGACCGTCTTTGTCAACCGCAGCCGGGCGGGCAAGGCCATGCGCGCCGTCTCGGAGGACCAGGGGGCCGCTCAGCTCATGGGCATCAACATCGACACCTCCATCTCCCTCACCTTCGCCATCGGTTCGGCAATGGCGGCGGTGGCGGCGGTGCTGTACAGCTCCACCTATCCGCTCATCAACCCGTATATGGGCTCGATGCTCGGGCTCAAGGCCTTCATCGCCGCGGTCATCGGCGGCATCGGGGTGATCCCCGGAGCCATGATCGGCGGGTTCATCATCGGCATCGCCGAAGCCCTCATCAAGGGGTACATCTCGTCGGCGCTGTCCGACGCCATCGTGTTCGGTTTGCTCATCGTCGTGCTGCTGGTCAAGCCCACCGGGCTGCTGGGCAAGGCGGAGCGGGAAAAGGTCTGAGAGGGGGAGAGCAAGTATGACCAAAGCACAACTGCGCACCCGCAGCTACCGGCGCAGCGCGCTGGCGCTGCTGGCGGGCTTTCTGATCCTTCTGGGCCTGATGTCCGGCGGGATCATCTCCAACCAGTACCGCGGGGTGCTCATCAGCGTATTCATCTATATCCTGCTGGCCACCTCGCTCAACCTCACCACCGGAGCCCTCGGGGAGCTGGTGCTCGGGCACGCAGGCTTTATGTCCATTGGAGCCTATACTGCGGCGCTGGTGACGATGCACCTGGAGCTGCCGGGCATGATCGAGTTTCCGCTGGCGCTGCTCATCGGCGGCGGCCTGGCGGCGGTGTTTGGGATCATCATCGGGATTCCGGCGCTGCGGCTGCGCGGAGACTATCTGGCCATCGTCACGCTGGGGTTTGGTGAGATCATCCGGGTGGTGATCCAGAATATGACCATCACCGGCGGCGGCCGGGGCCTCTACGGCATCGAGGAGTACACCACCTTCCCATGGGTGTTCTGGATCACGGTGCTCGGGGTGGCGTTCATGTACGCGATGATCTATACCCGGCAGGGGCTGGCCATCCTCTCGCTGCGGGAGAATGAGATCGCCGCCGAGAGCGTCGGCATCCCTGCCACCCGCTACAAGGTGCTGGCCTTCACCGTGTCCTCCTTCTTTGCCGGGGTAGCGGGCGGCCTCTACGCCCATTACATCACCGTGCTGGATCCCGGTACCTTCGACTTCAATATGTCCATCGAGATCCTGGTCATGGTGGTGCTCGGGGGTATGGGCAGCTTCACCGGGTCGGTGCTGGCGGCGACGGTGCTCACCGCACTGCCGGAGCTGCTGCGCGGTTTTTCCGACTACCGGATGCTGATCTACTCGATCCTGCTGGTGGTGATGATGATCCTGCGGCCCCAGGGCCTTCTGGGCAAGAGGGAGTTCTCACTGGACCGGCTGTGGGAAAAGGCCGCCGGGCTGTTCCGGCGGGGGAAAACTGAGGAAAGGGGGGACGCCTGATGGCGGAAAAAACTCTGCTCACGGTGGACCGCCTGGGCATCAGCTTCAAGGGGCTGCGGGCGCTGGATGATGTGAGCTTTTCCATTCCGGAAAAGGGCATCATCGGCCTGATCGGACCCAACGGCGCCGGCAAGACCACGCTTTTCAACCTCATCACCGGCGTCTATACCCCCACCGACGGTCAGGTGCTGCTGGACGGGGAACCCATCAGCGGCAAGGGGATGCGGGCCACCGTCACCGGCGGCATCTGCCGCACCTTCCAGAACATCCGCCTCTTCAAAGACCTGACGGTGCTGCAGAATGTCAAGGTGGCCATGCACGACTCGATGCATTACAACCTGTTCGAGGCCATCTTCAAGACCCCGCGCTTCTGGCGGGAGGAAGAGGAGGCCGACCAGCGGGCGATGGAGCTGCTCCGGGTGTTCGACCTGCAGGACAAGGCGGATATGCGGGCGGCCAATCTGCCCTACGGCCAGCAGCGCAAGCTGGAGATCGCCCGGGCGCTGGCCACTAACCCCCGGCTGCTCTGTCTGGACGAGCCCGCCGCCGGTATGAACAACGCCGAGACCCGGGAACTGATGGAGACCATCGCCTTCCTGCGGCAGAAGTTCGGCATCGCGATCCTGCTCATCGAGCACGATATGCGCCTGGTCATGGGCGTCTGTGAACGGATCATCGTGCTGGACTACGGCCGGGTGCTGGCCAACGGCACCCCGGAGGAGGTCCGCAACGACCCGAAGGTCATCGAGGCCTATCTCGGCGGGACAACAGGAGGGGAAGAGGAATGCTGAAGGTCGAGGGACTGAATGTCTATTACGATAAGATCCACGCGGTCAAAGATGTGAGCTTTGAGGTCCGGGACGGGGAGATCTGCACGCTGATCGGCGCGAACGGCGCCGGCAAGACCACCATCCTGCAGACCATCTCCGGCCTGCTCCGGGCCAGGAGCGGCACCATCACCTTTAACGGGGCGGACATCACCACGCTGCCGCCCCACCGCATCCTTCAGAGAGGGCTGGCCCAGGTGCCGGAGGGCCGCCGGGTGTTCGCCCAGATGACCGTGCTGGAGAACCTGGAGATGGGCGCCTTTACCCGCCGGGACAAGGCGGGGGTGCAGGCCGACCTGGAGAAGGTATTTGGCTGGTTCCCCCGGCTGAAGGAGCGTATCCGCCAGCCGGCAGGCACCCTCTCCGGCGGTGAACAGCAGATGCTGGCCATGGGCCGGGCGCTGATGTCCACCCCGAAGATGCTCCTCCTGGATGAGCCGTCGATGGGTCTGGCGCCGATCCTGGTGGACGAGATCTTCTCCATCATCCAGGCGGTGAACAAGTCCGGCGTCACCGTGCTGCTGGTAGAGCAGAACGCTGCCAAGGCGCTGGAGATCGCCGATTACAGCTATGTGCTCTCCACCGGCAGCGTCGTCGGCGCCGGAGAGGCCCGGTCGATGCTCTCCGATGCATCGGTGCGCTCGGCCTACCTCGGTTGACCGTCCGGCAAACGACTCGATACACACAGAAAAAAGCGGCTCACACGAGCCGCTTTTTTGCTGTGCAAAGGGGGTTGTTTATCCCTCAAAGACGATGGTGTTGGACCGATAGCGGAAGCCGCCGTCCTCCGTAAGGTGCAGGACCAGGGTGCCGGTCCTGTACCTGCGGCCGCTCCAGTCGAAGGCCTCGTAGGAGAGGGTGAGCTCCTCTCCGTCCCGCTGCCAGCCGGTCACCCGATACCCCGGCCCGACGCCGCCCCGGCCGCCCGGGTACCGGCAGAGGCCGGTGGCCGAATCATAGCTGCCGCGCTCCCGCACGCACCGGATGACCCAGTCGGCGGTGACGCCGTCAAAATACCGGGACAGAAAGTTCACACAGTCCTCCAGGGCGAAGACATAGTTTCCGGTATCCCCGTCGGAGAGGTCGTTCCCGTCCACCGCCCGGGAGAGGTCCTCGTACAGCAGGTGGGCGGGCCCGGCGTCCTCGACCCGGTCCCAGTCGCGGAGCAGGTAGTTGTAGGCCGTAAGCGGCCGCAGATAGGTCTGATACATCCGGTGGCGCTCGTCGGCGTCGGGGTAGAGATCGTGGTCGTTGATGAGCTTCAGGCTCTCGTCCAGCCGGCCGTCTGCGGCGTAGTCCCAGACCAGGTAGCCGTAGTCGTTCAGGGCCAGCCCGGCCAGCGGCTCGGGAGCCTCCGGGGCAGAGCCGATCTCCGGGAGCTGTCTGGTGCTGTCTGCGGTGAGGCTGCCGTCCGCCGCCCGGTCGAACCGGTGGAACAGCGGGTCGTACCGGCGGCCGCCGATGGTGTATTCACCGTAGTCCCGCTCGTAAAGGGCGCACAGCCACAGAGTATCCGTCTCCCCGGCAAGGAAACGCTCCACCTCCGCCCGGACATAGTCCGCCTCCATCACCGACTCCAGCGGCGTATCCCCCAGACCGGACTCCGCCGCCACCAGCGCTCCGCAGGAGGTGATGCCGGCGGCAAAGCCGCTTTCGGCATAGCCCTCCGGCAGCAGCTCCGGATAGGCGATGTGGGCGAGAGGATCCGCCGGCCCGGCGGGCCGGACGCAGCCGGACAGAAGGCCAAGGGCTGCCAGTCCGGCCAGACAGAGAGCGATCAGGCGTTCCATAAAACCCCTCCTTTAGGATCGATAACAAAACAGCCCGGCGGACCGGGCTGCATCGGGTCTATTTGGTGCGGTGGTTTTCGATGGGCTTTCCGGTCTTTCGCTGCAGGAACTCGGTGAGCGCCGGCAGGCCGCAGTCGCTGCACTCCCCTTTGACCATATAGGCGTTCACATCGCTGATGAACATGGCGATGTAGTCGTCGCTGCGGGCCAGCGTGGTGATCTTGTCATAGCGGATAAAGCTCGAGGTCTTGGGGCTGGAGATGCGGAACCCCTCATCGAAGAACTCGTAGCTCTGGGTCTCCAGATGGGCCGGGGAGAGGGCCTCGCTGCGCTTGGCGTTCATGCGCAGGATCAGCTTCTCCAGCAGGCTGGAGAACGGCCAGAGGATGAGCAACACCAGCACCAGCGTCACCACCATGGTCGGCAGGTTGGTCTGGCGCACCAGGCAGAGCACGATGGAGAGGCCGATGGCCAGCAGCGAGGTGGTCAGCCGGCGGCGCTTGCGGGTGCGCCCGAGAAAGATCTGGTTGAGCTGGGTGTAGGTATCCCGGTCCAGCTGAAACCGGACGGTGTGGATCGGGGTCTCTCCCTCCGATGGAGAGGGCGGGGTGGTGGTTTGGCGTTCGTCCATGGAAAAATGCCTCCTTCTGGCGATGGATCAGGGCCGCTTGCTCTTTTTGGGCGGGTCGGCGGGGTCCTCCCGCCGGTCGAACAGGCTCCAGCGCTCCTCCTCTTCCGGGGGCTCCTCCGGGAGGAGCTGGGCCCGGAGCTTGGCAATGCGCCGGTCGCTGACCTCCAGCACGGTGAACAGCACCCGGCCGATCTGTACCGACGGGTGTTCCCCGTTTGCCGGGAGGCCCTCCAGCCGGTCGACGATGACGCCGCCGATGGTGTCGTAGTCGCTGTCCTCCGGCAGGTCGGCGCCCAGCAGTTCCTCCACATCGTCCAGGGGCAGGCGGCCGTCGATGTCATATTCGGTGTCGGAGATCTTCTGGTACTCGCTCTCCTCCCGGTCGTACTCGTCCTGGATGTCGCCGACGATGGCCTCCAGAAGGTCCTCCATCGTCACCATGCCATAGGTGCCGCCGTACTCGTCGATGACGATGGCCATGTGCAGCTGCTTCTGCTGGAACTCCCGGAACAGCTCGGTGCACTTGGCGGTGTCCGGGATGAAGAAGGCCCGGTGGAGCATCTTCCGGAGCTCAAAGCCCTCGGAGTTGTTGCGGTCGTTGACAAAGCCGAGCAGATCCTTGGCGTAGAGCACGCCGGTGATGTTGTCGATGTCCTCGTGGTACACCGGGATGCGGCTGTACCCGGTCTGCCGGGCCACCGCCACCGCCTCGTCCAGCGTGGCGGTATCCTCCAGGGCGGTCATCTCCATGCGGTGGGTCATCACCTCGGTGACGAACCGGTCGTCAAACTCGAAGATGTTGTTGATCATCTGCCGTTCGCTCTGCTCGATGGCCCCCTTCTCCTCGCCGACGGTCACCAGCATACGGATCTCCTCCTCGGTGACGGTGTCCGGCTCCTTATCCGGGTTCTGCCCCAGCAGCCGCAGCCCAAGCCCGGCCAGCGCCAGCATCAGCCATACCAGCGGGCGTAGCAGCAGCGAGAAGAGCCGCATCGGACCGGATAGCCGCCGGGCGGCCCCCTCCGGGAAGAAGTCTCCGATCCGCCCGGGGAGGATATCCCCGAGGGTGAGGCTCAGCGCGCCGATGAGCAGCGTCACCACCAGCAGAAAGGCCGGATAGGCCCAGTCCGGGGTGGCGGCCCCGGCATACACCCGGGCGATGAACAGCCGGGTGGCCACCGGCGACAGGCAGGCCAGGCCGAGCATCTCGCACAGCGTGTTGCCCGCCCGCACCGTCGAGAGAAAGACGGCGGGTTTTTCGATCATGCGGGCGATGCGCCGGGCTACGGCGTCGCCCTCGGCGGCCTGCCGCTGGAGCAGGCTGTCGTTGAGGCCCATAAAGCTGCGCTCCGCCGCCGAGAAGAAGGCGGCCAGCAGCGTGAAGCAGGCGTATCCGATGAGGGGGAGGGCGAGAGATGTACTGTCAGGGTCCATGATGGCGGTTCTCCTATCTGTCGGTGTAAATTTTCCGGCGGATACCTTATTAAATAGCGCGCCGCCGGATCGGTATGTGTCTATCATATCGGGTTTTGCCTGTCCTGTCAAGAAAGGCAGCCGTCCCGGCAGGGCGGCCGCCGGTGCAACGGGGATTCGGTTTGGAATACTGTTACATAGATTTTGCCTTAATTTAAATTATGTGTAATATATTGGCATTACACTGTATTTAACATTTATCTGGATTGATGCTGTTAAAAAGCAGGTTTTTACCGGAGAGGCGGGGTTTTGATGAAAACACTGAAAAAACGGCTCCTGTGTGATTTGATCTGCGTGATCGGAGCGAGCTTTTTAGCGATCGGGCTCGAATTCCTGCACAGTGTTTCATTTGTAATCATCGGTGTTGTTGTCTGTGGGTATGGGATCTATCTCTCCTGGAAGATCGTCCGGTGCCCGGTCTGCGACCGGCACCTGCGGCTGCGGGGTATCTTTGTCGAATACTGTCCCTATTGTGGGGCGGAACTTCCGTAAATCCGAACAGAACAAAGCGGGCGCCCGGCCAAAGGGCGCCTGTTTTGCTTTCCCGGATGCCGCCCTTCGTTCAAATCAGGCTAAACTTTTCCCCGAAAGATAGGAGCTCTTCTCAGTTTTGCCGAAAAACCGCCTTGCAAACCGCCTCGGATTGTCTAAAATCGGTCAAATCCCGGCGGAAACAGAAGTTTTACACTTTATTGACTTTACATCTCCAGCCAAAGATGATAGAATTTGAATGGGTAAAAATGCGGTTTTTTCCCCGCAATGCCAACAATTATCCAAAGGGAGGATATCATAACATGGCAAGAAAAATGAAAACCATGGATGGTAACAACGCTGCGGCGCATGTTTCCTATGCGTTTACAGATGTTGCTGCCATCTACCCGATCACGCCTTCTTCCGTTATGGCGGAAGTCAGCGATGAGTGGGCTGCCCAGGGCAAGAAGAACATCTTCGGCCAGACCGTAAAGCTGGTTGAGATGCAGTCCGAGGCTGGTGCCGCCGGTGCCGTTCACGGCTCCCTGGCCGCCGGTGCCCTGACCACCACCTACACCGCTTCCCAGGGCCTGCTGCTGATGATCCCCAATATGTACAAGATCGCTGGCGAGCTGCTGCCGAGCGTGATCCATGTATCCGCTCGTGCCGTTGCTTCCCACGCTCTGAGCATCTTCGGCGATCACTCGGATATCTATGCCTGCCGCCAGACCGGTTACGCGATGCTGTGCTCCAGCTCGGTTCAGGAGGTCATGGACCTGGGTGCTGTTGCCCACCTGGCCACCATCAAGTCCCGCGTTCCCTTCCTGCACTTCTTCGATGGCTTCCGTACTTCCCACGAGATCCAGAAGATCGAGGTCTGGGACTACGAGGATCTGAAGGATATGATCGATATGGATGCCGTTGACGCCTTCCGCAAGAGAGCGCTCAACCCGGAGCATCCTGTTCTGCACGGCACTGCCCAGAACCCCGACATCTTCTTCCAGGCCCGTGAGGCCAGCAACACCTACCACGATGCGGTTCCCGCCGTTGTGGAGGAGTACATGAACAAGGTCAATGCCAAGATCGGCACCGACTACAAGCTGTTCAACTACTACGGCGCTCCCGATGCCACTGACATCATCATCGCCATGGGTTCGGTCAACGACACCATCGAGGAGACCATCGACTGGATGCTGGCTCAGGGCCGCAAGGTCGGTCTGGTAAAGGTCCGCCTGTACCGTCCGTTCTCTGCCAAGCACCTGATCGACGCCATCCCCGACACCGTCAAGACCATCTCGGTTCTCGACCGCACCAAGGAGCCCGGCTCCATCGGTGAGCCCCTGTACCTGGATGTCGTTATGGCGCTGCGCGGCAGCAAGTTTGCCAACATCCCCGTATTCGGCGGCCGTTACGGTCTGGGTTCCAAGGATACCACCCCGGCTCAGGTCATCGCCGTTTACAACAACGCCCAGTCCGCTGAGCCCAAGGAGCGGTTCACCGTCGGCATCGAGGACGATGTCACCCATCTGTCCCTGCCCATCACCGAGAACCCCGATACGGCTCCCGAGGGCACCACTTCCTGCATCTTCTGGGGTCTGGGCTCCGATGGTACCGTCGGCGCCAACAAGAACTCCATCAAGATCATCGGCGACCACACCGATATGTATGCGCAGGCTTACTTCAGCTACGACTCCAAGAAGTCGGGCGGCGTAACCACCTCCCACCTGCGTTTCGGTAAGAAGCCGATCAAGAGCACCTACCTGGTTGAGAAGGCCGACTTTGTAGCCTGCCACAACCCGTCCTATGTGGACAAGTACGACATGACCGCGGCCCTCAAGCCCGGCGGCACCTTCCTGCTGAACTGCGGCTGGGATCTCGAGGAGCTGAGCAAGAGACTGCCCGGCACCGTCAAGAGATACATTGCCCGCAACAACATCAAGTTCTACACCATCGATGGTGTTAAGATCGGTAAGGAGATCGGTCTGGGCTCCAGAATCAACACCGTTCTGCAGTCCGCCTTCTTCAAGCTGGCCAACATCATCCCGGCGGACGATGCCATCAAGTACATGAAGGACGCCGCCACCAAGTCCTACGGCCGTAAGGGCGAGAAGGTCGTCAAGATGAACCATGATGCCATCGACGCCGGCGCCCAGGCCATCGTCGAGGTCAAGGTTCCCGCTGAGTGGGCCGATGCCGAGGGCGACTTCGTCTACCCGGTAGCCACCGGCGACAGAAAGGATCTGGTTGACTTCGTCAACAACATCCAGACCCCTGTCAACGCACAGCGCGGCGACAAGCTGCCGGTATCCACCTTCCTGAAGGATGCCGACGGTACCTTCCCGCAGGGCTCTTCCGCCTACGAGAAGCGCGGTATCGCCGTCGATGTTCCGGTTTGGAACCCCGACAACTGCATCCAGTGCAACTTCTGCTCTTATGTCTGCCCGCACGCCGTTATCCGTCCGGTCGTTCTGTCCGCTGACGAGGCTGCCAAGGCTCCCGAGGGCATGAAGATGGCCGATATGACCGGTATGCCCGGCTACAAGTTCGCGATGACCGTGTCCGTTCTGGACTGCACCGGCTGTGGCTCCTGCGCCAATGTCTGCCCTGGCAAGAAGGGCGAGAAGGCTCTCACCATGCAGAGCCTCGACTCCCAGATGGCCGAGCAGGACATCTTCGCCTATGGCCAGTCCATCGATGCCAAGCCTGAGGTCGCTGCGAAGTTCAAGGAGAACACCGTCAAGGGCAGCCAGTTCAAGCAGCCCCTGCTCGAGTACTCCGGCGCCTGCGCCGGCTGCGGCGAGACTCCTTACGCCAAGCTGGTCACCCAGCTGTTTGGCGATCGGATGTACATCGCCAATGCCACCGGCTGCTCCTCCATCTGGGGCGGTTCGGCTCCGTCTACCCCCTACACCGTCAACAAGGAAGGCCACGGCCCGACCTGGGCGAACTCCCTCTTCGAGGACAACGCCGAGTATGGCTACGGTATGTTCCTGGCCCAGTCCACCCTGCGCAACCATCTGATCGCCAAGATCATGGAGCTCAAGGAGAAGGTCACCGATGATGGCTTCAAGGCTGTGATCGACGGCTACTTGGATACCGTGGACGACGGTGCTGCCAACAAGGCTGCCACCAAGGCTCTGGTCGCTGAGCTGGAGAAGCATCCTGACTGCCCGTACTGCAAGGAGATCCTGAAGGATAAGGAGTTCCTGGCCAAGAAGAGCGTCTGGATCTTCGGCGGCGACGGCTGGGCCTATGACATCGGCTTCGGCGGTCTGGACCATGTCATCGCCTCCGGTGAGGATGTCAACATCCTGGTCTTCAACACCGAGGTCTACTCCAACACCGGCGGTCAGGCTTCCAAGGCCACTCCTCTCGGCGCGGTTGCTCAGTTCGCCGCCGCTGGTAAGGAGATCAAGAACAAGGATCTGGCCGGCATCGCGATGACCTATGGCTATGTCTATGTAGCTCAGGTTGGTATGGGCGCTGACTACAACCAGTGCATCAAGGCCTTCTCTGAGGCTGAGAGCTACCATGGTCCTTCGCTGATCATCGCCTACGCTCCCTGTATCAACCAGGGTATCAAGGGCGGTATGGTCCATGCTCAGGATACCATCAAGGCTGCGGTAGCCGCCGGCTACTGGAACCTGTTCCGCTTCGACCCGAGAAAGACTCTGGCCGGCGAGAACCCGTTCCAGCTGGATTCCAAGGCTCCCAGCGCCGATTACAAGTCCTTCATCGAGGGTGAGGTCCGCTACAGCTCGCTGAAGCGCTCCTTCCCGGATAAGGCCGATCAGCTGTTCGACCGCGCCGCGAAGATCGCTTCCGACCGGTATGAGCACCTGACCAAGCTGTCCAAGCTCTACGAGTAATTGGATCGCCTCTGATCGCAACTAAAAAAACGGTGGGTCTCGGCCCACCGTTTTTTGTTTTACCCCGGGGATCCCGGGGGAGAGGGCGGCCCGTAAGGGCCGCTCTTTTTTGCCCATGCTGCGGCGGCACTCTTCCTTGACTTTGG
>CAJFQR010000015.1 GCA_904419105.1 Candidatus Avimicrobium faecavium | reverse complement strand
GGAGGCGGATATCCGGGCCTACTTTGCCGCCGTGGGACGTATCCCCACCGAAAACAACTGGAAACAGGCCGACCTGCCGGAGGGCGGTGAGGCGCTGCCAAACTCCAACGGCACCGCCCCCGGCGTCTGGCTCGAGCGGGACGGGCGGGTCCTGATTCAGCTGCCGGGCCCGCCGCGGGAATGTCTGCCGATGTTCCGGGACTATGCGCTGCCCCGGCTGGCCCGGCGCACCGGCCAGGTGCGCCTCACCCGGACGGTGCGGCTCTACGGCATCCCCGAGGCCACCGCTGAGGACCGGCTGCATGAGCAGATGCTGGCGGCAGAGAACCCGACCATCGCCCCGTATGTCAGCGACGGCGAAGTGCAGATCCGCCTGCGGGCGGTTGCCGGGAGCACCGAGGAGGCCGAGGCCCTGATCCGGCCCCGACTGGAGGAGATCCAGGCCATCTTTGGGGAGAACGCATACAGCACCGACGGCCGGGATCTGGCCGAAACGCTGGTGGCCCTGCTGCGGGAAAAGGGCCTGCGGGTGACCACGGCGGAGAGCTGCACCGGCGGGCTGGCGGCAGCGGCGATCACCGCCGTGCCCGGTGCCTCGGAGGTGTTTGACGGAGGGCTGTGCACCTATGCCGAGGTGCAGAAGGTGGCGCTTCTGGGGGTTTCCCCGAAGACGCTGGCAGAACACACCGCCGTGTCGGAGGCCTGCGCCGTCGAGATGGCCCGGGGCGCCCGGGAGCGGATGGACGCCGACATCGCCGTGTCGGTGACCGGCTATGCCGGACCGGACGGCGGCGCCGACGGCACCCCGGTAGGTACCGTTTGCTTTGGGATATCCAGCTGCTGGGGGGACCGCAGCCTGACACGGGTGTTCCACACCGGCGGCAGCATGGCCCGGGCCATCAACCGCACTCGGGCCAGCAAAGAGGCGCTGTTCCAGCTGCTGCGGGAGGCCCGCCGGTTTTGACCGGACGGCCTGGCGAGAGATGGGAGGAATCCGATTGTATACCGAAGCGATGAAATACCTGAATGAGGAGCGCCTGCAGAACCTGTGCATGGTCGAGGCGATCCGCCTGGGCCATGCCGAGGTGCTGCACACCGCCCGGCAGGCGGTGCTGCTGCGGGAGACCCGCTCCGGCGCCTACATGCTCTACGCCCGGGACTACGCCGACGGCCGGCCGCTCATCGAAGCGCTGGCCGGTCAGCAAGTTGAAGCGCTGACCGTTAACCGGGCGGATCTCTGCCGGGCGGCGGAGGAGATGCTGGGCCTCAAGATGGAGTTTGAGTTCCTGCATGCCGCCTACCTGGACGACCGGGCCCCGAAGCCCACCGGCCGTTTGGAGATCCGTGAGGCGGAGGAGGGGATGGCTCCGGCCATTACCGACCTCTACCCCTATCTGGACGAGGACGGGGTACTGGAGCACATCCGGGACGGCCGGCTCTTCGCCGGATACTGCAAGGGGGAGTGGATCGGCTTTATCGGAGAACACCCGGAGGGGAGCATCGGTATCCTTGAGATCCTGCCGGCCCACCGCCGCCGGGGGTTCGGCTATGATATGGAAAACTTTATGATCACCCGCGTTTACAACCGGGGGCAGGTGCCCTTTGTACAGGTGAAGGTGGACAACGAGGTGTCCATCTCCCTGCAGCGCAAGCTGGGCATGACCCTGGCGGACAAGAGCTGCTTCTGGCTGTCAAAGGCCTGAGCGGCGCCCGCAATCGACCAAAAAGAGCCCCTCCCACTATCGGGAGGGGCTCTTTTTGGTGCCAGTCACGGCTCTTCGGAGAGGGAGTCTGGCTCCGGCGGAAGGGGGTCCTCCTCCGGCGGAGCGTCCAGTTCCAGGATGGCCCCGGCGGCGGCGCTGTCCAGCGTCTCCACCTCCTTGAGTTTGCGGCGGATCTGGCGGGTGCGCACGCCCACCAGCTTGTCCAGCTCCCGGCTGGCCTGATCCAGACGCCCCTGGGTGGCGGTGAGCACCCGCTCAAAGGTCTCAAATTCGGTCTTGACCGCCCGGAGCACCTCCCATACCTCACTGCTGCGCCGCTGGATAGCGATGCTCCGAAAGCCCATCTGCAGGCTGTTGAGCAGGGCCGCCATCGTACTCGGCCCGGCGAGGTTTATCATATAGTCCCGCTGCAGCACCTCGACCATGCCCCGGTTGACCAGCTCGGCGTAGAGCCCCTCAAAGGGGACGAAGAGAATACCGAACTCGGTGGTGGAAGGCGGATCGATGTACTTGTCGTGGATGTCCTTGGCGGACTGGCGCACCCGCCCCAGCAGCGTAGCCGCGGCGGCATCGATGGCCGCCGGGTCCCCGGCCTCATAGGCATCCCGCAGCTGGGCGTAGGCATCGCCGTGAAACTTGGCGTCGATGGGCAGCCAGGTAAAGCTGCCGTCGGCGTTGGGCAGCTTTACCGCAAACTCCACCCGGTCCCGGCTGTCCCGTTTGGTGGCTATATTTTCGGCGTACTGCTCCGGCGCCAGGATCTCCTTCAAAATGGCCCCGAGCTGGACCTCCCCCAGGATGCCCCGGGTCTTGACATTGGAGAGCACCTTCTTCAGGTCACCGACGCCGGCGGCCAGCGTCTGCATTTCACCCAGTCCCTTGTACACCTGCTCCAGCCGTTCGTTCACCAGCTGGAAGGACTGGGTCATACGCTCCTCCAGCGTCTTCTGCAGCTTTTCGTCGACGGTGGCCCGCATCTCGTCCAGTTTTTCGGCGTTCTGCTGCTGCATCGCCGCCAGCCGCCGCTCGGTGGTCTGGCGCACCTGCTCAAGCTTCTGCTCATTCTCCAGCGCAAAGCCCTCGAACCGCCGGTCCAGGCGGCTGAGCTGCTCGGCAGTGACCTCCTGCATCAGGCGCAGGTTATCGGTGAGCACCTTGGCCATGCGCTCAGTGCTGCGCCCGACCGAATCGGCCAGTTCCATCTTCATCCGGCTGCGCTCGGCGGCCTCCTCCGACCGCTGGCGGCCGGCGGCCTCCTCCAGGGTGTCCAGCCGGTCCTCTAGGCGGCGGAGCGCCTCTCCGGTCTGCCCTCTCTGCCGGAAGGTGAGCACCAGCAGCACGGTGGTCACAACCAGCCCCAGCCCGGCCAGAACGGTCTGCAGTATCTCCATCGGGATACCTCCTTTTTCATACAGAATCTGCCTCTATTATAGCACCTTCCCGGACGGATGGAAATTTATTTGCGGTGAGGACTTGCAATAAATCGGCAGGGGCGCTACACTATTATACTGCATGGCGGAAAAATCCCCTTTTTCGTCCGCCAAAGACAGACAGCCCACCGGCTGCCATCAATTGACAGAAATGAGGTATCACACCGATGAAAAAACTGCTTTCCGCCGCGCTGGCCGCAGCACTGGCCCTGGCGCTGACCGCCTGCTCCTCCACCCCGGCCGAGACACCGGCCAGGACCTCCGATGAGCTGGCTACCATCCTCACCACCGCCATCAACGAAAACAGTGAAGGCGGCGCCGACGTCATCACCGCCAGCGCCCTCACCGCCGCAACCGACTGGCTCACCGAGAATAAGGGCATGTCTGCCGAGGACGCTGCCGCTCTGGTGGAGGAGTACGGCAATGTCTCCTACGAGGAGCGGGAGACCTTCCTCACCGGCAAGGGCCTTACCGCCGATGAAATCAACGCCTTCCAGGAGGCGGAGGCTACCGCCCGCAACGCCCAGATGATCTTCGAGACGCTGGGCCTTAGCTCTGAGGACTTCGAGGCCGGTGCGCTGTCCATCTCGCTGATCAATGTGCGGGCCTACGGCATGGCCATCATCAAGCCGGCTGAAGGCAAGGAGGAGACGGTGACCGCCGCCCTCCAGAACTTCATCGCCGGCCAGCAGCAGAGCTTTGAAAACTACCTGCAGGACCAGTACGCTATCGCCCAGGCCGCCAAGTGCGAGACGGTGAACGGCTATGTGGTGATGGCCATGGGGGAGAACTCCGACGCCATCTTCCAGGCCATCTCCGATGCGCTGAACGCAAACGCGTAAAATCCATCCCCCAACAGAAAAGCCCCGGCCAATCGGGGCTTTTTTTCCTGCGGGAAAGATGCTACAATGGAGAAAAACAGGCGGTCCGCCGCCTGGAAAGGGGATATGTTCTATGCAGGATACACCCATTGCCCGCCAGCGGGAAAAGCTGGCCCTTGCCACTGTGGACGCCCTCCGGCGCCGGGGCTTTGACGCCGTATGGGTTCCCACCGCCGCCGAGATGGTGCAGCGGGCGCTGGCGCTGCTGCCCGCCGGCTGCTCGGTGGCCTGGGGCGGCAGCCAGACCATCCGGGAGAGCGGCCTTACCGCCGCAGTCCACGCCGGGGACTACACCGTCATCGACCGGGACCTGGCCGCCACGCCGGAGGAGCGGACCGAGCTGCACCGGCAGGGGCTGCTGGCCGACCGCTATCTGATGAGTGCCAACGCCGTCGCCGCCACCGGTGAGCTGGTGAACATCGACGGCACCGGGAACCGGCTGGCGGCCCTCTGCTTCGGGCCAAAGGAGCTCGTCATGCCGGTGAGCGCCGGCAAGATCGCCCCGACACTGGAGGCTGCCGTCCTTCGGGCCCGGAACACCGCCGCCCCGGCCAACGCGCTGCGGCTGGACTCGGCAACTCCCTGCACCGCCGACGGCCTCTGCCACAACTGTCTGGCCCCCGGCTGTCTGTGCAACCAGATCCTGATCACCCGCTCCTGCCGCCCGGTGGGACGCATCCATGTGATCCTCTTTGGGGAGGACTACGGCTACTGAACCGGCAAAAAAGCCGCCCATCCGGGCGGCTTTTTTCATCTTATTCCTCTTCGGCAGGGAGGACATACCGGTAGCAGAGCTCCCGCACCGGTCTTTCTCCGATGGTGTCCGCCAGGGTCTCCCCGGCAGGGACAAAGCCCGCCCGCTCGTAAAAGCGCCGGGCATGGCAGTTTCCCTCCAACACCCAGAGGATCACCTCCCGGAAGCCCCGGCCGGCCAGCTCCTGCAGGGCGGCGTTCAACAGTGCGCGGCCACAGCCCTTCCCCATTGCCTCAGGCAGCAGATAGAGGGACTGCACCTCCCCGCAGCCGGCGTATTGCGGAAAGCGGGACGGGCAGACACTGGCAGTGCCGACGATCTCCCCCGCCTCGACTGCCACAAGGGAGATTCTCCCGGGCCGCTCCAGCAGCGGCACCCAGTGCCCTCTGGGGATGGCGTCCAGATAATCCTGAGGCACCAGCCCACGATAGGCACAGCGCCAGCTCTCTTCGTAGACACGGCTCACCGCATACAGGTCGTCAGCGGCAGTCAGCAGCCGGATCTCCATCGGCGGGCACCTCTGTTTCAACGGGCGTTTCGGCTGCCTCCCCCGGGCGGCGCAGCACCCGGCGGGCCTCCATCACCGTCCGGGCGTAGAGGGCGGTGCTGCCCCAGTAGTAGGGGATCACATAGAACAGCGGCAGCACCAGGATCCCCAGCAGCCACCAGCCGGCAAAGCTGAACTGGAACCAGGCCAGCCCGGTCTTGAATCCCCGGGTGGCCTGCACCGACTTTTTCAGCGCCCGGCGGGCGGAGAGAGAGTCATCCAGCGCGATGAAGTAGGGCGCCAACACATACCTCCGGGTGAGGATCCAGGCCGTCACCCCGCCGAGGAAGAGCAGGCAGGCCCCGATGGCCATGCCCATGATGGCCATGATGCGGTCCAGCGAGCTGGGATTTCCCCGGGTGAACAGCCCGCTCAGGAAGATCAGCCCCCCACCCGGGAGCAGCAGCACTGCCGTATAGAACAGCGAACGCAGCGCCGTCTGGAAGGCCAGCCACACCCCGCGGGCGAAATGCCGCGGCGTGCGGAAATGCCGGAATACGACGCCCATCTCCCCGTCCATATAGCCATAGGAAAGACCGAAAAACCACTCGCTGATACCGAGAATAAGCGGCCCAAGCAGGCAGAGCTCCAGCAGCCCGATCCCGGCAGTGAGCCCAAGGGAGCCCAGCAGCCTCCAGGGAAACAGCTCCCGCAGCGGATACCGCGCCGAAAAAAGGGTTCTGCTCAGCCCGTAGACCCCGGTGGCCGCGCCGATGGCGCTCTCCAGCAAGGCGCCCATCAGCGAAGCCGCCAGCAGGGTGACAGTCAGCGCAACGGCCTTGCCCCAGTTTTGCCGGAGCATGTCCCGGGTGTTGCGGCGTATGATGTCATTGAGATATTGCATTGTGTTTTTTCTCCCCTTTCCGCAGGCTGCCCGGCGCCGGAGCAGCGGTCATTCGTCGCCGCCGGCCCAGCCGTCGCCGTCCAGGTCCATCGCAAAGGTGCGGGTATCCCACCGGTTGTCTCCCTCCTCGAGCATCGAGGGAACGGTGTCGTAGATCTCGAACCGGTTGTCCCGCATCCACATCTGGGCGCTGAGCAGCACGGTGTAGCCCTTGCCGTTCTCCACGCTCCAGCTGCCGAACTCCCGCTGGGGGAAGCCGCACAGCGACAGCAGCGTGTTGATGACCCCGGCGTGGGTGACCACCGCAGCGCTGGTGATGCGGTTCTGCATCATGTGGGCCAGCACCTCGCTCACCGCGCCCACCAGCCGCTCGGCCATCTGCAGGCCGGTCTCCCCGTCCGGCGGGGCGTTGTGGGCGCTGTCCGCCAGCCAGCGGCCAAAGCTCTCTTCCCCTTCGAGTTCCTCGATGGTCTTGCCCTCGAAGGCGCCGAAGTCCATCTCCTGCAGTCCGTCCACGACGGTAAGCAAGCTGTTGGGATAGAGAAACTCCGCCGTCTGGATACAGCGGCGCAGCGGTGAGGTGTATACCGCCCCGACCCGGGGATAGTCGTAAGTATCCCGGAGACGGGCCAGCTCGTCAAAGCCCTCCTCGGACACCGGCAGGTCAGTACGGCCGATAAAGCGGCCCTCGGCATTGCCAGCGGTGGCACCGTGGCGGATCAAGTGCAGTTTGTAAGTGATCATCGTGCTATAAGCTCCTTCTGTGCAGGATATACCAGTAGTATAATCCAAAATCTGCACTTTATCAATCGGTTTCCAGTATATCATGCCCCATGGGGAAAAAAGCAACGGTTTTGTGATGGATTCCTGAACTTTTCTCGACAAAATCTTGAATATTTCCGCAAATTCCACTTTACAAATAGTTTTCGGCAGTTTATAATTTCAATTACAAGCCGGCACTTCCCTGTCGGCATTTTTCCGCCGGAGAGGAGGCCGCGCCGTGAAGAGCGAATTCGCCCGTGTGATCACGCTGCTGCGCAAGGAAAAGAACATCAGCCAGAAGCAGGCCGCTGCCGAACTGGGCATCTCCCAGGCGCTGCTCTCCCACTATGAGAACGGCATCCGGGAGTGCGGGCTCGCCTTTCTGGTGCGCTGTGCCGACTTCTACGGCGTCTCCTGCGACTATCTGCTCGGCCGCAGCGCCGACCGGGACGGCACCGTGCTCTCGGTGGAGGAGATTCCCGAGCCGGAGGCCGGCGGCAAGGAGAATGTGATGGGGGCCGGCGGCATCCTGCCGGTGCTCAACAAAAAGCTCATCGCCAACTCGCTGAACATCCTCTTCGACCAGGCGGCCCGCACCGGCAACCGCCGGCTCATCACCGCGGTGAGTGACTTCCTGATGCTGTCGGTCTACCGGATGTTCCGGCTGGTGTACTCCGCCAACCCGAAAAACCAGCAGAACCTCTTCTCGCTGCCCCGGGTGCTCGCCGACCGCTACGCCGATGCGGTGATGCAGCTGCGGGAGGCAGAGATCGCCGAGCTGGTGGAGAGCGGCGATCTGGACCGGGGCGAGGAGCCGCTGACCACCCAGCGCATGGGAGAGGTGTACCCGCTCTTCTCCACCTCGCTGCTCTCCCTCATCAAAAACGCCGAGGGCTCGGTGCAGAACACCCTGCACACCGAGAAGTAACCCTCTGAAGAACGAACCACCCCGCGGCGGGCCGCCGATCCCCGGCGCCGCCGTGTTTTTTTGTCCATCGATATGGAGGTCCTTATGAAAAAGTTCCTGCTCGCCGCTGCCGCCGCCCTCTGCCTGCTGTTTGGCGGCTGCTCCCTCCAGCCGGCCTCGGAGCCGCTCCCGACGGAGGCCCTGGCCCAGACCCTGCCCGACGGCCTCACCGACAGCGAGCTCTACCTCCAGGCGCTGGAGAGCGGCGCCGCCATCCTCTACAACCGGGAGCCCATCACCGCCAGCGAGACCACCAAAGAGGCGGTGGCCTCTCTCGAAGAGGACGGCGGCCGGTTTGAGATCTATTTCTTCACCGGGGAGGGAGACAGCGCCGCCTGCGACCGCATCCTCTATGAGAACACCGACGGCACCATCACTTCCTCCGCCTCCCACACCGATGACTGGACCGCCAATTCCGAGCTGATCCCCGGCCAGTCCATCACCGAGCCGTCGATCACCCGCTACGGCTTCTTTACCGCCAGGGACGCCGGCGGGGAGACGATGGGCTTCCAGGTCATCAATGACTGGGAGATCTACGGCAACGCCGCTGAACTCCGTTCCCTCTACGCCACCTACTTTGCCCCCATCTGCCGCACCGCCATCGGCACCGACACCTGGTCCAGTCCTGAGGATGCCGGCGATCTGATCATGCTCGCCGAGGACATCGCCGAGTATGTGGACGGCATCTCCTTCCGGGAGGAATACCCGGATGGCTGGATCCCGGTGAACTATCTGGTGGAGACCCTCAGCCGGTACTTTGACGGCATCACCCGCCGCAGCGTAGTCTACACCGTCTATGACTTCGACTACGCCAGCGACTGTATGCACTACCTCTACGAGCGGGACTATGACGCCGCGCTGCCCAATGTGCGGGTGCTCTCCGCCCACGAACAGGACAACCTCCTGCGCATCAGCTACTGCCTGTACGACCCCCACACCGGTGAGCCGCTTCCGGACAGCACCCGGGTGCTGTCGGTGGCCCCGACCGAAGACGGCGGCTTCCACTATATGTCCAACCTGATGGCCTGAGCCCGGCCACAGCGCAAGCAAAAAGCCCTCCGGTGACGGAGGGCTTTTCTGTATGTGGATTCACTTTAAATAGAGCTTGTTCTCCCGGGCACCGGCGAACTGTTTTTTCATCGCCCATGTGATGACCTTCTGCAGCGGTGCCGGGAAGGTGCGGGCGTGGGCCGGACAGAGCTCAACGCAGCGCATACAGGTGATGCACTTCTCCTTGTCGGTGGCGGTCGGATCCGCCGCCGGGATCGCCCCGACCGGACAGGCGGCTGCGCACGCTCCGCAGCGGATACACGCCTTGTTCCCCTTCGGGTGGACCGGCATACCACCGGTTCCGGCGTAGGGACGCTTGCCCGGGACGGCCACCGTCTCCGGCAGCGTCCCAGCCCCAAGGCCCTCTTTGATCCGGACTGCAAAGCCGGTCAGCTCCGCCCGGTCGGCGGCGTCCGGCCGGCCGCTGGCGTAGGCCGGCATGATCGAGTGCTCAGCCACCGCCTCAATGGCCGCCCGGCAGCGGAAGCCGGCACCGGTGAGCAGGTCCTCGAGCTCGAGCAGGCAGTCGTCCACCGCCCGGCCGCCGTAGACAGCGGTGAGCACCGCATCGGCGCCGTTCCCGGAGAAGGCCCGCAGCCGCTCTGCGGCGGGCCGCGGCACCCGGCCGCCGTAGACCGGAACCGTCACCAGACACAGATCTCCGGCAGCAAAGGCCAGGGCCGTCTCTCCGCCGGTGGGATCGCTCAGATCCACCGCCGTCACCGTCTCTCCCCAGGCGGCGGCGAGGGTCTCCGCCACCCGCCGGGTGCGTCCGGTGGCGCTGAAATAGACGTTATATACCATAGTCGCTCTCCTCCTTTCGTTCCTTCATCAGTTCGATCATATCCTCCATCACCTCAAAGAAGGCCCAGATCTCCTCCTCTGTGTGCCGGCCCAGCAGCGCCTGCATCTGTTCCGCCACCCGCCGGCGGTCATAGGCCTTGTGTTCGGCGGCGATGGCCGCCCCTTCCGGCGTGGCGGTCAGGCGCAGGGTGCGCCGGTCCCCCGGGACGGTGTCCTTGGTCACATAGCCCATGCGGGAGAGCTTATCCACATTGCGGCTGGCGGCGCCGAGGGTGCGGTTCCACATCCGGGCCACCCCGCCCAGCGAGATGCCCGGGTGGTCGGCAATGAGGATCAGCGTATGGGTCTCGGCCATCGTCAGTTCATGGCCGCCGTAGTCGCGGGTGCTCTCCATCTCTGCACGCATCAGCAGGGCAAAGGTGTAGAGCCCGTCTATATGCGGGAGCAGCCTGTCCAGGCAGTTTTCGTTCATAGTCCGGCCTCCTTTCACCGGTTCCCAGTTTACCGCGGTCAGTTGATATTGTCAAGTATCTGCCGATGGAGATCCTACCCGGAATCCCGGCAAAAAATCCCGCCGCAGTGCCGCCGTTTCCATTTGACAGCGGCGCCTCTTTTGATATAAACTATAAAGTAGACTTGTTCGGTCTCCGGTCTGCCGGGGACCGGCAGATCCATCGGAAAGGAGACCGTCTCTATGAACCAAAAAAACCCTGTGCTCGACGCCATCTCCACCCGGCGCAGCATCCGGAGATACACCGGAGAGCCCATCGAGGAAACGGTCCTGCGGGACCTTCTGGAGGCCGGATTTGATGCGCCGAGCGCGATGAACCGCCGGCCGCAGCACTTCGTCCTGGTCACCGACCGGGCGGTGATGCAGGCCATGAGCGAGGCCTCCCCCTATGCCAAGATGCTCCCCGGCGCCGCCGCGGCCATCGTGGTCTGCGGGGATGAGAGCGTCTCCGGCCCTTTTTATATGGACGACTGCGCCGCCAGCACCGAGAACATCCTGCTGGCCGCCCACAGCCTCGGGCTCGGGGCGGTGTGGTGCGGCATCTGCCACGCCCCGCACCAGCCGGCCTTTGAGGAGATCCTGCGGCTGCCGGAGCACATCCGGGCCTATTCGCTGATCGTCCTCGGCCATCCGGCGGAGGAGCGGGAGGCCCCCGACCGCTACGACGGCGTCCGGGTACACCGGGACCGCTGGTGACGCGGCTGCTTTTTCCATACAGAAAGGAGGGCGTCGCCTTGCGCCCGTACATCGCGCTGTGCGCTGCCGGCCTGCTGGCGGCGCTGCTGACCGGCTGCAGCGGGCTGCCGGCCAGCACCGAGGAGCTTCTGGAGGCCCCCCAGCTGAGTCCCGACCAGGCCGCCCTGGCGGACGCTCTGGCCCGAGGGCTCGGCACCGAGGACTTCACCCTCAAATACCCGGTCTCCGGAGAAAACCGCACCGCCTACATCCTCTGCAACCTGGACGATGAGGAGGGCAACGAGGCGGTGGCCTTCTACTCCCTCGGGGAGGAGGAGACCATCCGCATGAACATCCTCGACCAGACCGCCGACGGCCAGTGGGAATCGGTCTACGATATGGCCGGTGCCGGGGACGACGTGAACACGGTGGACTTTGCCCCCATCTCCCGGCAGGACCGCAACGACCTGATCATCAGCTGGCGGGACCGGGGCAGCACCGAACTGGATGTGGAGATCTACTCCTATGAGGGAGGGCTGCTCTCCAACCTGTTCAGCGGCACCGGTGACCGCATCTACTTTATGGACATCAATTCGGACGGATACAGCGAGATGGTGCTGCTGGGCTGGGCCAGCAGCCGGGACCCGTCGATCCAGATCGTACGGCGGGCCGGCAGCCGGGTCATCGCTCGGGACGAGACCATCCTCAACAGCCGGGCCATCGACTTCACCGGCCTCACCCTCGGGCGCACGCTGGACGGGGATACCGCCCTCTATGTGGATGAGCTCATCAGCTCCTCGTCGGCGGCCACCGATGTGGTGGTGCTCAACGGCTTCCAGATGGATGTGGTCACCGCCGAGGATCCGGCGGCGGAGGACGGGGAGCTCTCCGATGAGGAGAGCGAGAGCCTCTACGACCAGACCATCCGCCCGGCGGACCTGATCTGCCGGGACCTGGACGGGGACGGCATCGTTGAGATTCCCTCCTCCCAGCTGCTGCCGGGCTACTCCTCCAGCGGCGAGGACGAGACCATCTACCGGGTGGACTACCGGGCGCTGTCCGACGGGGAGCTGGTGGACAGCTACTCCACCGTCTCCAACGAGGAGATGGGCTATACCTTCCTGCTGCCGGACAGCTGGGTGGACACCGTCACCATCCGGCGGGTCACCGAGACCAACGAGTGGCAGTTCTACCCCTACACCGAGGACGAGACGGTCACCGGGCCGGTGCTGCTCTCGATCAAGGTCAGCTCCCACCAGGACTATGAGGACAAGTTCAGCACCGCCGTCTACTTCCCGCTGGCCACCCGGGGCATCTTCGAGTACACCGCCAGCATCCCGACGGCGGACCACCCGCTGAGCATCACCGAGGAAGAGGTCCGCAGCCGCTTCCTGTTAAATTGATCACCGTAGAAAAAGGAGGTCCCCCTATGAGAAAGATCCTTGTAGTGGAAGATGAAGACAACATCCGTGCCTTTGTGGTCCTGAACCTCAAGCGGGTCGGGTACGAGGTCGTCGATGTCGGCAGCGGCGAGGCTGCTATGGAGGCCTTTGAGGCCGCCGGCGGCGACTTTGACATCGCCATCCTGGACATCATGCTGCCGGGCATCGACGGCTTTGAGGTCTGCCGGCGCATCCGGGAGAAGAACAGCAGCATCGGCATCATCATGCTCTCGGCCAAGAGCCAGGAGATGGACAAGGTCCAGGGGCTGATGCTCGGCGCCGATGACTACATCACCAAACCCTTCTCCCCGTCGGAGCTGCTGGCCCGCGTGGACGCCATGTACCGCCGGGTGGCCATGTCCGGCGGCGCCAAAGGCGCGGACGAGATCCACTCCGGCCCCTTTGTGCTCAACCTCTCCAGCCGCACGCTGGAAAAGGACGGCAAGCCCATCGACCTGACCCAGGTGGAGTTTCAGATCATGGAGTTCTTTATGCAGAACCCGAATAAGGCACTGGAGCGCAGCGAGATCCTCTCCAACATCTGGGGGGAGAACTACACCGGCGATGTGAAGATCGTCGATGTCAACATCCGCCGCCTGCGCATGAAGATCGAGGACGAGCCCAGTGACCCCAAGTATCTGCTCACCGTCTGGGGCTACGGCTACAAGTGGAACCAGTGAAATCCGATCCAGTCTCCCGCCCCGGAAAGGAGGTGTCCCGCCGGTGGCTATGAAAAAAATCACCCGCCGCTGGCTGGTCAACGGCCTCGGGGTCATCTTCGTCATCCTGCTCGCCATCATGGTGGCCTTCTCCTTCGGGGTGCGCAGCTTCTATTACAGCAGCGTGCAGCAGATCATCCTCTCCCGGGCATCGGTCATCTCCACACTGCTGCAGACCTACGCTCAGGACAGCTCGGTGGACTTCTCGATGGAGCTGCAGAACATCGTCGAGACCTTTGAGTACCGGGGCGAGATGGAGCTGATGGCCATCGACGGCCAGGGCAATGTGATGATCACCTCCTCCGGCTTTCTGCCCGAGGGGGATCTGTCGATGCCCGACTATGAGGAGGCCCTGGCCTCCCCCACCGGCACCGCCGTCTACGAGGGGGAGATGAACGGCGAGCACATCATGGCCGTCTCGGTGGCCATGGGCTCCGCCAACGAGGCCCTCACCGCCACCCGCTATGTGGTCTCACTCGAGAAGGTGGACGACCAGATCCTCTTTCTCATCGCCATCATCGGGCTGGTGTGCCTGGCCATCATCCTCTTCGTCGTCTTTTCCAGCAGCTACTTCATCAACTCGATCGTCAACCCGGTGAGCCAGATCGCCGAGACCGCCCGGCGCATCGCCCAGGGGGACTTCGGCGCCCGGCTTCAGAAGAAAAACGACGATGAGATCGGCGAGCTCTGCGATGTCATCAACTACATGGCCGAGGAGCTGGCCAACTCGGAGAAGCTGAAAAACGACTTCATCTCCTCCGTGTCCCATGAACTGCGCACGCCGCTCACCGCCATCCGCGGCTGGGGCGAGACGATGCTGCTGGACCAGGACATCGACCACGCCACGCTGGAGACCGGTATGGGGGTCATCATGCGGGAGACCGAGCGCCTCTCCGACATGGTGGAGGAGCTGCTCGACTTCTCCCGGATGCAGTCCGGCCGTATGAAGTTGGTCAAGAGCCGCATGGATGTGCTCGCCGAGCTCAGCGAAGCGGTGATCATGTACACCGAGCGGGCCCGGCGGGAGGGGATGCTGCTCATCTACGATGAGCCGGACATCTTCGTGCCGGTCTTCGGCGACCGGGGCAAGCTCCGGCAGGTGTTCATCAATGTCATCGACAACGCCCTCAAATACTCCGACCCCGGGGACACCACCACCGTCTCCGCCCGGGTGGAGGGCAATGAGGTGGTCATCGAGGTGGAGGACACCGGCTGCGGCATCCGGGCCGCCGACCTGCCCAAGATCAAGCAGAAATTCTACAAGGCCAACCTGACCCGGCGGGGTTCGGGCATCGGGCTTGCCGTCGCCGACGAGATCGTGCAGATGCACGGCGGCCGGCTGGATGTGAGCTCGGTGGAGGGGGAAGGCACCACCGTGACCATCACGCTGCCCATCATGGAGCGCTCGGACGATTCCACCCAGATCGCCGAGGTACCCCCGGAAGCCCAGCCGAAACCCGAGGAGACGGTTCACCTGTCCAAGCTCGACCTGTCGGACCTGGAAGAGACCACCGGCGGCCGCCCGCAGGATTAGCGGCGGCCCCTTTTTATCCCATAGTAAGGAGCTGATCCATATCGAAGCGAATCACGGCGTCTGCCCGCAAAAGCAGACCTCCATCGGCGGCCAGGCCCTCATCGAGGGGGTTATGATGCGCGGGCCCTATCAGTCGGCCATGGCCATCCGCCGTCCGGACGGCAGCATCACCACCGAAACCTGGATAACCTTCGCCGGCGGGCGCAAATGGTACCAGAAGGTGCCCATCCTCCGCGGGTGTTTCAGCTTTATCGACTCGCTGCGGGTAGGATACCGCTGCCTGATGCGCTCGGCGGACCTGGCCGGCTTCGACGAAGAGCCCACCGCCTTTGAGAAGAAACTCACCGAGCGCTTTGGCAAAAAAGCCACCGACGCCATCACCTATCTGGCCATGCTGCTGGGAGTGATCCTGGCCGTCGGGCTGTTCATGCTGCTGCCCAGCGTGCTGGTGGACCTGGCCGGGGAGAGCATCCCCCGCTGGTCCCGCACACTGCTCGAGGGGGTGCTCAAGATCGGCATCTTTGTGGCCTACCTTGCGGCGGTGAGCCGCACCAGCGATATGCACCGGATGTTCCAGTACCACGGCGCCGAGCACAAGACCATCGCCTGCTATGAGGCCGGCATGGAGCTTACCCCGGAAAATGTCAGACAGTTCACCCGGTTCCACCCCCGCTGCGGCACCAGCTTTCTGCTCATCGTGCTGGTGGTGTCGGTGCTGGTGTTCTCCCTCGTCACCTGGGAAAACCTGGTTGTCCGGGTGCTGCTCAAGATCGCCCTGCTTCCGGTGACGGTTGGCATCAGCTTTGAGATCATCCGCTACGCCGGGCGCTACTCCAACCCCCTCACCCATCTCATCTCCGCCCCGGGGCTCTGGCTCCAGCGGCTCACCACCGCCGAACCGGACACCGAGCACATCGAAGTGGCCATCGCCTCGATGAAGCCCTGTATCCCCGAAGACGGCAGCGACCAGTGGGGCGCCTGATGACCGTCCGGGAGCTGCTGCGGGAGACGGAGACCGCCCTTTCCCGGCGGGAGAGCGCCCGGTTCGATGCCCGGCAGCTGCTCCTGGGCCTTGCCAAGCGGGATGCCGGCTGGCTCCTCTCCCACGGGGAGGATCCGGCCGATGAGGATCTCATCGCCGCCGTCCGGGATGGGGTCGGGCGGCTGGCCGCCGGGGAGCCGCTTCAGTACATCCTTGGCAGCTGGGACTTTTACGGGCTGCGGTTCGCAGTGGGGCCCGGGGTGCTGATCCCCCGGGCGGACACCGAAACGGTGGTGGAGGCCGCCCTCGCACGGCTGTCCGGCGTGGAACGCCCGGTGATCTGGGATCTGTGCAGCGGCAGCGGGGCCATCGCCCTGGCGCTGTGGCACAGCCGGCCGGACGCGGTGGTGACGGCGGTGGAGCTTTCGGAGGAGGCACTGCCCTACCTGCGCAAAAACGCCGCCGCCCTTTCCGGCGGGGTGGTACGGGTGGTGGCGGCCGATGTGCTCGCCCCGCTCCCGGCGATGCGGGACTGCGACCTCATCGTCTCCAATCCCCCCTATATCACCGATGTGGATATGGCCGCCCTCCCACCGGAGGTCCGCCGGGAACCGGAGATGGCCCTCCGGGGCGGAGCGGATGGGCTGCGCTTCTACCGGGTGTTGACAAAATCGGCCTTTTCTGCGCTGCGCCCGGGCGGCTGGCTTCTCTTTGAGATCGGCTACGACCAGGGGGAGAGCGTCCCGGCGCTGCTCACGGCGGCGGGGTATCAGGAGGTATTTCTTCAGCCGGATCTGGCGGGGGTCCCCCGGTGCGCCGGGGGCCGCCGGCCGCTCTGACTGTTGTTTTACAGGAAAGAAGGTTTTTATCAATGAAACTGCTCATCGTTGTGGATATGCAGCGGGACTTCGTCACCGGCGCCCTCGGCACCGAGGAGGCCCGGGCCATCGTGCCGGCGGTCAAGGCCCGTATGGAGGATGCCACCCGGGACGACTGGAATCTGGTCTTTACGATGGACCTGCACGATGCCGACTATCTGAACACCCAGGAGGGGAAGCTGCTGCCGGTGCCTCACTGCCTCAAGAGCCGGGACGGTTGGACCATCATCCCGGAGCTCAAGGAGCTGTACATCGGCTGGCCGGTGTTTGAAAAGCACGCCTTTGGCAGCCTGGAGCTTGCCGAGTACTGCCGCCAGATGCAGCCGGAGGAGATCGAGCTCGTCGGCCTGTGTACCGACATCTGCGTCATTTCCAATGCCCTCCTCGTCAAGGCCGCCTGCCCGGAGACGCCGGTGAGCGTCCGGGCAGGCTGCTGCGCCGGCGTCACACCGGAGAGCCACCGGCGGGCGCTGGAGGCGATGCGTGCCTGCCAGGTACACATCATCGAAGGGTGAGCTTCCATACAAGACACACGCCAAAAGGGCCGTCCGCGATGCGGACGGCCCTTTTCCTGTCGATCGTTTTATTCCTGTACATCGTAGCGCAGGTACTGCACGCTGTATGGTGCCAGATCCAGTTCGGCATACTGGTCAAAGCCGCCGTACTCCCGCAGCACCGGCGGGATCTTGCGGTTTTCCTCGGTCTGAGAGCCGCCGTACCGCTCCAGGTCGGTGTCAAAGATGACGGTGTAGGTCATCTCCTCCGGCAGGCCCAGGCGATAGCGCACCGGCTGGTTGGAGAAGTTGCACACCACCAGCACCTCGTCCCCTTCCTCGTCCATACGGGCGAAGGAGACAATATCCGGGTCCGTGCGGCCCGGGTCGATCCAGTAGAAGCTCTGGGGGTTGGATTCGTCCTCCCACAACGGGCAATTTTTGGCATAGACCCGGTTGAGGTCGGCGATGCAGGCCTGGGTAGCGCGGTGGGCCGCCCCCTCGTGAGCATCGTCCTCCAGCAGCTCCCATTCAAGCTGGCTGTGATAGTCCCACTGGCTGGTCTGGCCGAACTCACAGCCCATAAAGCTCATCTTCTTGCCCGGGAAGGCCATCATGAAGCCGAAGAAACTCCGCAGGCCGGCCAGCTTCTCCCGCTCCAGGCCGGGGAACTTCTCCAGCAGGCTGCGCTTGCCGTAGACGAATTCCTCGTGGGTGAGCGGCAGGATGTAGTCCTCGACAAAGGCAGAGGAGGCGCTGAAGATCAGCTTGTCCAAGCTGTACGCCCGGTACTCCGGCGCCAGCGAGAAGTAGGCCATCATATCACCGGTCCAGCTCACATTCCACTTGTGGGTGAAGCCCAGCCCGCCGACCTTGGCCGGCATCGTCACCTTGTCAAACTGGCCGAACTCCTCGGCGATCATCAGGGCGCCCGGCGCCTCCTCGGCGACGATCTCGTTGAGCCGCCGCAGGAAGTCGATTGCCTCCAGGTTCTCCCGGCCGCCGCGAACATTCGGCGTCCACTCCCAGCTCTCCCGGCCGTAGTCGAGGTAGACCATCGACGAGACATTGTTCAGCCGCAACCCGTCCAGATGGTATTCACACAGCCAGTAGAGGGCGTTGGAGGCCAGGAAGGAGCGCACCTCCTCCCGGCCATAGTCGAATACCCGGGTGTCCCACTGGGGGTGCTCCCGCTTGAGGGGGTCGCTGTACTCATAACAGCTGCCGCCGTCCAGGTCCATCAGCCCATAGCCCTCCTTCGGGAAGTGGGCAATGTTCCAGTCCATCAGCACCCCGATGCCCAGCTGGTGGCAGCGGTCAATAAGGGCCCGCAGCCCATCCGGCTCCCCGTAGCGGAAGGTCGGGGAGAAGTAGTTGGTGGTGCGGTAGCCCCAGGCTCCATCGTAGCTGTATTCCATGATGGGCATCAGCTCCAGATGGTTGTAGCCCATCCGGGCCAGGTAGTCCGGCAGCGTATCCGCCAGCTCCTGATAGGTGTACAGGCTGCCGTCCTCATGCCGGCGCCAGCTGCCCAGATGCACCTGGTAGATGTTGATCGGCCGCCCGTGGCCAAAGTTTTGGCGGGCCTCCATCCAGGCGGCATCCTGCCAGACATAGGCGGAGGGTGCCTCCACCACCGAGTCGTTCTGCGGCGGCGCCGAGGTCCGGGTGCCATAGGGGTCCATCTTCAGCAGCGTGTTGCCGCCCGGTGCGGTAAAGCAGTATTTGTAGCCGGTACCGGCGGTCAAGCCGGGCACAAAGCCCTCCCAGACGCCGGCATCGTCCACCCGGTGCAGCCGGTCCCGCTTCGGGTCCCAACTGTTGAAGTCCCCGACCACCGCCACCGCCTCGGCATTGGGCGCCCAGATCCGGAAGGTGACCCCCTCCTCGCCGGTGCGTTTGCGGGTGAGCTTCGCGCCGAAATAGTCATACATCCTCGGCTGGATATCGTCATGGAATCGGTCCAGCAGGGCCTGATCCCGTTTGGAAAGTTTGGCCATATCGGTCCCCCCTTTTGTATCTCTATCTTATCAGTTATGGCCGAATTTTGCAAGGCGGAGCCGCCCTGCCGGCGAAAATTTCCTCCGCTGCCGGAAAAAGCCCCCTCCTCAGCCGGCGGGCGGTTGATTTACCCGCCCGGGTGTGGTAGAGTATATTTGACACCGGGGCGCCGGTTTCGAGAGAATCCGAGGATCTTCTCCACATCGTCCGGCTCCCCGCTACAAGGAATCGATCTGAAAGGAGTCTGGAATATGTCTCACATCACGACTGTTCCCGAAAAATTCCCCCGCACCGACTGCAGCACCATCATCGTCGGCAAAAACGCCTCGTCCACCGGCCATGTGCTGATGGGCCACAATGAGGACGATATGGGCTGCTATGTCCAGTCCCACCTGGTGCCCCATGCTGCCCACCAGCCCGGCGAGACCGTCACCTTCGCCGATGCCCCCGCTGTGATCCCCCAGATCCCGGAGACCCTCGGCTTCTACTGGTCCGAGTTCCGCGATCCGGCGGGTGAGGCCTTTGCCGACGCCTTCGTCAACGAGTGCGGCGTCTCAGTCGTTTCAAACGGCTGTGTCGCCTCCAAGGTCCCGGAAAACGCCCCGAACTACGGCATCGGCTACGGCCTGCGGCACCTGATCGCCGCCCGGGCTCACACCGCCCGTGAAGGCGTGGAAATCGCCGCCGCCCTCATCGAGGAGTACGGCTACTATTCCGCCCGGTCCTATGCCATCTGCGACAAGGACGAGGGCTGGATCTTCCAGGTGACCACCGGCCACAACTTTGTGGCCCAGCGGGTCGGCGACGATGAGGTCCAGTATATCCCCAACTGGTACACCATCCGCGGCGTCGACTTCTCGGACGAGGCCCACGACCGCTTCTACTGGTCGAAAAACCTCGTCTCCTACGCCATCGAAAACGGCTGGTACACCCCCGCCGCCGATGACTACAGCGACTTCGACTTCGCCCTTGTCTACCAGGACGGCGCGGTGGAGATCCCGTCGAATATGCTGCGCTCCGACCTGGCCTGGAAGCAGCTCACCGGCGCCGAGCCGGTGCCCTACCGTACCTTCTCGATCAAGGCGCCCAAGACCTACTCGGTCGCCGACCTGAAAGCCATCCTCCGCTCCCACTATGAGGGCCATGACGAGGACCTCAAGGCCGACCCGAAGATGAGCCCCCACCGCTATGGCATCTGCCGGGACACCACCGTCGAGAGCATGGTAGTCGAGTTCGCCGATGAGGCCGCCCTCACCTGTGTATGGCGTGCCTTCCCGCGGCCCTGCATCGCCCCCTATACCCCCTGGTATGTGGGCATCACCCGCCTGCCCAGAGGCTATGAAGTGCTCGGCGCCAAGACCGCCTTTGCCAGCCACTTCTCGGT
>CAJFQR010000014.1 GCA_904419105.1 Candidatus Avimicrobium faecavium | reverse complement strand
GTGGCCACCACCCGCCCGGAGACGATGCTCGGCGACACCGGCATCGCCGTCAACCCGAACGATGAGCGCTACAAGCACCTGATCGGCAAGACCGCCGTCCTGCCGCTGGTGGGCCGGGAGCTGCCCATCGTCGGCGACGAGTATGTGGAGATGGAGTTCGGCACCGGCGTGGTCAAGATGACCCCCGCCCACGACCCGAACGACTTCGAGGTTGGCCTGCGCCACGGCCTGGAGATTCTCAACATCATGAACGAGGACGCCACCATCAACGAAAACGGCGGCAGGTACGCCGGGTTGGACCGGTATGCGGCCCGCAAGGCCATCCTCGCGGATCTGGAGGCCGGCGGCTACCTGCTGCGCACCGAGGACTACACCCACAATGTCGGCAGCTGCTACCGCTGCGGCACCACCATCGAGCCCCGCATCTCCAAGCAGTGGTTCGTCAGGATGAAGCCCCTGGCCGAGCCCGCCATCCAGGCGGTCAAAAACGGGGATACCCGCTTCGTCCCCGAGCGCTTTGACAAGATCTACTTCAACTGGATGGAGAACATCAAAGACTGGTGCATCTCCCGGCAGATCTGGTGGGGCCACCGGATCCCCGCCTGGTACTGTGACGACTGCGGCGAGGTCATCGTCGCCCGGGAGGACCCGACCGTCTGCCCGAAGTGCGGCGGCCATCACCTGCATCAGGACGAGGACACCCTCGACACCTGGTTCTCCTCCGCCCTCTGGCCGTTCAGCACGCTGGGCTGGCCGGAGCAGACTGAAGATCTCCGGTATTTCTACCCCACCAATACCCTTGTCACCGGGTATGACATCATCTTCTTCTGGGTGGCCAGAATGATGTTCTCCGGCATCGAGCAGATGGGGGAGGTGCCGTTCAGGGATATCTTTATCCACGGCATCGTCCGGGACGCCCAGGGCCGCAAGATGTCCAAGAGCCTCGGCAACGGCGTCGATCCCATCGAGGTCATCGACAAATACGGCGCCGACAGCCTGCGCTTCACGCTGGCCAACGGCACCAGCCCGGGCAACGATATGCGCTTCAGCGAGGAGAAGATCACCGCCTCCCGCAACTTTGCCAACAAGCTGTGGAACGCCGCCCGCTTTATCCTGATGAACCTGCCGGACGGGGAGGACTTCGACCTCACCCTGCCGGAGGCCCTTGCCGCCGAGGACAAGTGGGTGCTCACCAAGTTCGACCACCTCGTCGAGGAGGTCACCGACAGCCTGGAGCGCTTCGATGTCGGCGTCGCCTCCACCAAGCTCTACGACTTCACCTGGGATGTGTTCTGCGACTGGTACATCGAGCTGGCCAAGAGCCGCCTGGCTGCCGGCGGTGAGAGCGCCGACGGCGCCCGCCGGGTGCTGGTCTATGTGATCACCGGCGTGCTGCAGATGCTCCACCCGTTCATGCCCTTCATCACCGAGGAGATCTGGCAGGCGCTGCCCCACGAGGGGGAGAGCATCATGGTCTCCCGGTGGCCGGTCTCCGACCCCGCCCACCGCTTCGAGGCGGAGGAGGCCGACTTTGAGAAGCTGATGAACGCCATCCGCGCGGTGCGCAATGTCCGCGCCGAGCTGAATGTCCCCCCGTCCCGCAAGGCCAAGCTCTTCATCGAGACCCGGTCCCCGGCGGTGTATGAGGCCGGCCGCGCCTTCCTCGAGCGGCTCGCCTTCGCCCCGGCGGTGGAGATCGGCACGAGCTTCGACCTGCCCGGCGCCGCCCAGGCGGTCACCACCGACGCCCGCATCCTCATCCCGATGGACGAGCTCATCGACCGGGAGAAGGAGCTGGCCCGTCTGGCCAGGGAGAAGGAGGCCTGCGAAAAGGACATCGCCTTCCTCAACGGCAAGCTCTCCAACGAGAGCTTCGTGGCCAGGGCCCCGGAGAAGGTCGTCGCCGCCGAGCGGGAGAAGCTGGCCAGGGCCCAGGAGAAGCTGGCCCGCATCGAGGACAGCATCAGGACCCTCGGCTGATTCAGCAAATCGAATATCTGAAAAAAGTCCGAAGTATCCATGCTTCGGACTTTTTCTTTCAGAAGTTGCAGCGGGGCAGGGCGGCGTAGGCCTCTCCCAGTTCGTCGGCCCAGACCCCGAGGTCCCGGACAAGCTCCGGCGGCTCCTCCGGCGCATAGACGGCGCCGAGCCACCACAGGAAGTCCCGTTCATCGTAGACCACCGTGTCGATCCCGTCCCGCATCTGGTGGAAGCGCCCGGCGTCCGGGCTCTGCCACAGCCACTCCCCGGCAAAGAGCCAGGCCACCTCCTCCAGCCGCTCTGCCACCCGGTCGGGCACCCGGCAAAGCTTGGCGCTGTTGTCGGCGCTCAGCAGCACCTCCTTCATCGGCCTCACCTCCTTTTTTCATTGTATCCCGGCGGGGGAGGGCCGTCAAGCCGCCGTTTACAAACCCCGGCAAATGGTGTAAGATGGTGTCAAACGAACGCGAAAGGCAGGGATCCTCTATGACCGGCAGCGAAGCCGTCGCCTACATCCACAGCGCCCGGGGCAGGGGCAAAAAACGGGGCCTGGAGGGCATCACCGAGCTGATGCACCGCCTTGGCGACCCCCAGGACACCCTCCGGTTCGTCCATGTCGTCGGCACCAACGGCAAGGGCAGCACCAGCACGATGATCGCCCGCAGCCTCACCGCCGCCGGCTACCGCACCGGGCTGTTCATCTCGCCGTTCATCCTCGACTTCCGGGAGCGGATCCAGGTCGACGGGGCCATGATCCCGCCGCAGGCCCTCGGTGAGGTGGTGGAGCAGGTGCGCGCCGCCGCTGAGGCCATGGCCGCCGAGGGCCGCCGCCCCACCGAATTTGAGCTGGTCTGTGCCGCCGCCTTCCTCTGGTATGCCGGCCGGCAGTGCGACATCGTCGTCCTCGAGGCGGGCCTCGGCGGCGGGCGGGACGCCACCAATCTGATCCGCACCTCGGTGCTGGCGGTGATCTGCGCCATCGGCCTCGACCACACCGAGCTCCTCGGGGACACCCCCGCCGCCATCGCCCGGGAAAAGTGCGGTATCCTGCGCCGGGGCGTGCCGGTGGTCTCCTACCCCGCCCAGGAGGACGAGGCCCTGGCCGCCATCATGGAGTGCGCCGCCGCCCTGGACTGCCGCCTCATCCTGGGGAACCTCTCCGCCGTCCGGGTGGGGGAGATGTCCCTCACCGGCACCGACCTCTGTTACCGGGGGCTCTCGCTGCACCTGCCGCTGGTGGGCCGCTACCAGATCGCCAACTGCGTCACCGCCATCGAGGCCCTCTTCGCCCTGCGGGACGCCGGCTGGGCCGTCTCCGATGCGGCCATCGTCCGGGGCATCGGCTCCGCCTTCTTCCCGGCCCGGATGGAGGTGCTGGCCCGGCAGCCGGATGTGATCCTCGACGGCGCCCACAATCCCCACGGCGCCGCGGCGCTGTCCGCCTCGCTGGACGGTCTTGTCCCCGGAGAGCTCACCGTCCTCCTCGGCATGATGAAGGACAAGGATGTCGCCGCCTCCCTCGCCCAGGTGCTGCCCCATGCCCGGCGGGTGTTCACCGTCGAGCCGGAGGGCAATCCCAGGGCCATGAAGGCGGAGGACCTGGCCGCCCTCTGCCGGGGCTGGTGCCCGGAGGCGGCCGCCTATGGCCTGCGCCAGCGGGAGGCCTTCGCCGAGGCCTATGACACCCTCCGCCCCGGGGAGACCCTCCTCATCTGCGGCAGCCTCTATGTGGCCAGCGACCTGCGCCGGGTGGCCGGGGACTTCTTCCGGGAGCGGGGGATCCCCCACAGCCCCCACCTGGACGATCCGGTCTGACCGACCCCGATCGACGATCTTTTCACCGCTTTTCCTCTATCCTATGGGTAGAGGATTTTTTTATACCCGAAAGCGAGGGACAAGCCATGCCACTATCACTGGAAGTCACCGCCGAGCAGGTCACCGCCTGGCTCTCCGGTGAGATCGACCACCACGCCGCCATCGACCTGCGCCGCCAGATCGACGAGGCGGTGCTCGCCGGCCCGCCGCCGCTGCTGGTGCTGGATTTTGGCGGCGTCACCTTTATGGACAGCTCCGGCATCGGGCTCATCATGGGCCGCTACAGGCTGATGCAGGAGTCCGGCGGCCGGCTGCTGGTGCGCCAGGTACCCCGGCCGCTGCGCAAGGTGATGAAGGTCTCCGGCCTCGACAAGCTCGGGGTGCTGGAGGGGACAGAGGAGGCAAAACGATGACAAAGCTCAACACGATGAAGGTGACATTCCCCAGCCGCTCAGCCAATGAGAGCTTCGCCCGGATGGCGGTGGCGGCCTTCGTCGCCCAGCTGGACCCGACGGTGGAGGAGCTCTCCGACCTGCGCACCGCCGTCTCCGAGGCGGTGACCAACTGCATCGTCCACGCCTACCGGGACCGCATCGGCCCCGTCACCGTCACCGCCGACCTGTATGAGGGCGGCCGGGTGGTGATAAAGATCCGGGACAAGGGCTGCGGCATCTCCAATGTGGATCAGGCCATGGAGCCCCTGTTCACCACCGGCGGGGAGGAGCGGGCCGGCCTGGGCTTTGCGGTGATGCAGAGCCTGATGGACCGGGTCCGGGTCCGCTCCGCCGTCGGGAAGGGCACCACCGTCACCCTCGAGCGGCGTCTCGCCAGCCGGGAGCCCCACCGTGACGCCGGTCGCTGAGGCGGGCCGGGACCGGGAGGCGATGACAAGGGAGAACCTCGGCCTGGTCCACGCCTGTGCCCACCGGCTCCAGGGCCGGGGCATCGAGTACGAGGACCTCTTCTCCGCCGGCTGCCTCGGCCTGGTCAAGGCGGTGGACGCCTTCGACTTCTCCCGCGGGGTCAAATTCTCCACCTATGCGGTGCCGGTGATCCTCGGGGAGATGCGCCGCCTCTTCCGGGACGGCGGCACCGTCAAGGTCAGCCGCTCCCTCAAGGAGCTGTCGCTGAAGGTCACCCGGGGCCGGGAACGGCTGGCGGTGTCCCTCGGCCGGGACCCGACGCTGGAGGAGGTCGCCGCCGCCCTCGGTCTAACCCGGGAGGAGGTGGTGGAGGGCCTTGACGTCGCCGCGCCGCCGCTCTCCCTCACCGCCGCTACCGAGGACGGGGAGAGCCAGATCGACCTGCCGGTGCCCTCCCCGGAGGAGCGCCTTTCGGACCGCCTGGCCCTCCGCCAGATCCTCCGGGAGCTCCCGGACCGGGACCGGCGGCTCATCGTGCTGCGCTACTACCTCGGCAAGACCCAGACCCAGACCGCCGCCGTGCTGGGTATGACCCAGGTGCAGGTCTCCCGCCGGGAGAAAAAGCTGCTGGCCGCCATGCGGGAGCAGCTGCTGTAGCCTTGCCCGCCGGCAAAAAAGGTGGTAGAATGGTCTCCACACCGCATATCGGAAAAGGAGGCCCCTGCTGTGGAACGCATCGTCCGCATCCTGCCCTATGACCCCGCCTGGCCTGTCCAGGCCCGCGCCGCCGCCGAAGAGGTGGCCGCCCTGCTCGGCCCCGGCTGCCTGGCGGTGCACCACATCGGCAGCACCTCGGTGCCGGGGCTCGCCGCCAAGCCCATTCTGGACCTCATGCCGGTGGTGGAGACCCTCTCGGCCGCCGACCGCTGCCGGGAGGGCTTTGAGGCGCTGGGCTACACCTGGCTCGGGGCGTACGGAATCCCCGGCCGGCGGTACCTGCGCCGGGGCTGCGGCCCCAGCGAGACGGTCCACCTGCACATCTTTTCCCCGGAAAACGCCGCCGACATCGCCCGCCATCTGGCGGTGCGGGAGTACCTGACCGCCCACCCGGAGGAGGCCGCCGCCTACGCCACGGAAAAAACCGCCGTGGCCGCCGCTGTCTCCGGCGACTGGGACGCCTACTGCAACGGCAAGGAGGCCTTCGTCCGGGAGCTGGAGCGGCGGGCGCTGGCCTGGTTTTCCGCCGCCTGCCCGGACTTCCCCCTCTGGTGACCCGCAGGACAGCAAAAAGCCCGGCACATCGCCGGGCTTTTTTACTATGCTGCCGGGAGCGTTTTTTCGGGTTCGCCGCTGTCAAACCGGTATTCTACCAGCTCCCGGCCCTGTTCGCCGTCCCATTCGAACCGCACAATGACCACAGTGGGCTGGCCGCTGTCCCAGCTCACATCTTGAGAGACACTTCCCCAGTCAATGTCTCTCTCCTCTGCCAGAATTTTGAAGTGCGCTCCGGCCTTCTGCCCCGCGCCGGCACAGAGGGCAGAGACCGTCTCCCTGTCCGCTCTCTGCTCAAGGGCCTGGTGGCAGGCAATCAGAAGCCCGATGCAGAACACCACCCCGCCAAGCGCCGCAGCCCGCCGCCTGCCGCAGAGCAGCCCCATCACCAGGGCGAAAAGCCCATACCAGAGGGGCCAGCAGCTAACGAACTTCGCCGCCAGCGGGTGCGCCCCGGCAAAGCCCTCCGGCAGCGCCAGCCCTACTGCACTGATGAACAGCGCCAGACCAAGGACCGTCACAAAGGCCGTGAGCATACAAAGCTGCCGGTCCGTCCGGTTTTCCCACCAGAGCTTCAGTCCGCTGGCAAAAAGCGCAATGCCGCAGCCGCCAAGAAAGACCACACGCATCACTCGCCACTCTCCTTATAACAAGACAGTTGCACAAATTTCTTGCACAATAGACGCCGCCCTATCACCAATCTATTTGTGCACAACATAGAAAACTCCGCCTTTTTTCCCAAGCCCCCCGAATTTGTTGCATTTTTTTGCAACAAACCCCCGGATTTGGCCCTATGGGTGAGAGGGGTTTTCGCCGGCAGCCGTCTCTCCCTTTTCCGATCCCCGGATTTCTGCTATACTGTATCTATATCAAAATCCACACCCGATCCGGAAAAGGAGTCTGAACACAATGGAACACAGCTATCGTTTTGCAGTACGGGAGGATGTGCCGCTGATCCTGGCGATGATCCGGGAGCTCGCCGACTACGAGGGCCTTCTCCCGGAGGTGGTGGCCACCGAGGCCGTCCTCGGCGAGTGGCTCTTCGACCGCCGCGGCGCCGAGGTGCTCTTTGCGCTGGCCCCGGACGGCGCCGAGGTCGGCTTCGCCCTCTTCTTCCACAACTTCTCCACCTTCCTCGGCCGGGGCGGCGTCTACCTGGAGGACCTCTATGTCCGCCCGGAGCACCGGGGCCGCGGGTACGGCAAGGGCCTCATCCGGCAGCTGGCCCGCATCGCAAAGGAGCGGGGCTGCGGCCGGCTGGAGTGGTGGTGTCTCGACTCCAATACCCCCAGCATCGACTTCTACCTCTCCCTCGGCGCCGAGCCGATGCGCGACTGGACCGTCTACCGCCTCACCGGGGAGACGCTGGCCCGCCTGGCGGATTGAATCTCACAGCGTCCCCCGCCGCCGGAGGAGCTGCTTGAGGGCGGCGACCGTCAGCATCGTCAGCACCGCACAGAGGGCGGCGCTCCCCTCCGGGCTCACCGGTTCCGCGCCGTACAGCGCCAGCCAGGCCGCCCCGCCGGCGAGGAGCAGCACCCCCAGCCGCCGGTCCCGGCCCGGCGCCCGGCAGGCCGCGATCGTTCCAATGGCAAACAGTCCCAACAGTGTCAGCAAAAGCAGTGCGGGCATAGTCTCTCCCCCTGTCGTAAAAGATGATGTGTTAGTCATAACTAACTTATGCCTCTACTATATCACACCGGTGTGAAAATGGCAACCCCTTTTGGATCTTTTTTACGCGGGGAGAGGAACCCATTCCCGGCTGCCCTCCGCTTGTAACACAGGTTTTACCGGCCGTTGCTGGCCCGCCAAAGCGCTTCCCTCTATAATGGAGGGAGAGAGCCGGTCACAGCCCGCCCGGCAAGAGGAGAGGGGATCCGCAATGGACCAGATCATCGTATACGGCAGCCACTATGGGACCACCCGCCGGTATGCACAGCAGCTGTCCGAGCGGACCGGCATCCCGGCGGTCCGCTTCCGGGAGGCCCCCGGCCTCGCCGGGATGCGCACCATCGTCTACCTGGGCGGGCTGTACGCCGGGGGCGTCGTCGGGCTGGCGGGCACCCTGCGGGGCCTCACCCTCCGGAGCGGCCAGCGGCTGATCCTCGTCACGGTGGGGCTGGCCGACCCCGGGGACACAGCCAATCGGGCCCACATCTGCACCTCGCTGCAAAAGCAGCTCCCGCCGGAGCTGGTTGACCGGGCGGAGGTCTTTCACCTCCGCGGCGGGATCGACTATTCAAGGCTCTCCCTCCGCCACCGTGTGATGATGGCGGTGCTGTACCGCTCGCTGCGCCGGCTGCCCCCGGACAGACAGACGGCGGAGGACCGGGCGCTGCTCGCGTCCTATGGGACCCGGCTGGACTTCACCGATCCCGCCGCCCTGGACCCGATCGTCGAGTCGATCCGCCGCGGGGAGGGGTAAACCGGCGTTGTGTCCACTCCGGTGGACAGATCGCCAACCGTAGTTGCTTGACGCCGGCCCGGTTTTCGGCGATACTGATGCCATCACACACGAAAGGAAACGATACAATGCCATCTTTTTCCGAAAAACGGATCGCACTGCGCCGGCAGCGGGGCCTGTCCCAGGAGCAGCTTGGGGCGGAGCTCGGGGTCTCCCGGCAGACCGTCTCCAAATGGGAGGGCGGCCAGTCCTGTCCGGACTTTCAGCGGCTGGTGCTGCTCAGCGACTTCTTTGAGCTGTCGCTGGACGAGCTGGTCCGGGACCCGGCCGCCCTACGCCGTGATCCACCGGATGGCCTTTGACCGGCGGTTCGTCGGCAGGGGGCTGAGCGCGGCGGCGCTGCGCCTGGCGGAGGACCTCTGCCGGGAGCAGGGGGCGGCAGCCATCCGCATCGACACCGACCCCCAGAACCGGCGGATGCAGCACATCCTTGAGAAAAACGGCTACCGCCGCTGCGGCACCGTCCTCTTCCAGGGGAGCGGGAAGGTGGCCTTTGACAAGGCGCTGTGACCTCCGCCCAACAAAAAAGCCGCTCCTCGAGCGGCTTTTCTCATCGTGCGGGATGGCGGAGGGGGTCAGGCGGCGGGGAGGTACAGGTCGTCCGCCCGCTCCTCATCGCCGAAGAGGTTGTTGTACTGGAAGGCCCGGTACGCCTCGATCAGCGGGGTGTAGTCGTTGGTCTCCAGGTGGCTGTAGGCGTTGCCCGCCGGGTCCTGGTACCCGGGGAAGGTGAGCACCGGCAGGGCGGCGGCCAGATCGTTCAGATAGGTGCCATAGCCGGTGGGCTCCAGCCCGGCATAGCGCAGCACCTGCTGCCCGAGAAAGTTGAGGCTCAGCGTCGGGGCCTGTTCCGCCGGCAGGTCGTAGTTGGCCCAGACCAGGTAGGGCACCCGGTACTTGCCCATATACTGCTCCATCGTCATGCTGCCGTCCTCCGGCAGGCCGTACACCGCCTGGAGGAACTCCTCCTCCACCGACGGCTGGTGGTCGCCGAACATGAGGATCAGCGTCGGCTCCTCATAGCTGGAGAAGAAGTCCACCAGCAGCTGGAAGTCCTCGTCCGACTGGTTCACCAGCGTGAGATACTGCTCCGCCTTCGGGTAGAGGCCCGGGGCCTCGTTCACCGTGACGGTGGCCGGGTAGTCCGGGTCGGTGTAGCTGCCGTGGTTCTGGATCGTGACATTGAAGAGGAACAGCGGCTGGCCCGGCTCCTTCTCCTCAAACAGGCGGATGACCTCGGCGTAGTCGGTGGCGTCGCTGATGTAGCCGTGGGCGGTGGTCACCGGCACCTGGATGTCCTCCTCGCTGTAAAACTCGTCGAAGCCGAGCTTCGGGTAGGCGCTGTTGCGCTGCCAGGAGCTCTCCTGGCCCGGGTGGAAGGCGACGCACCGGTAGCCGTAGGCGGCCAGGGTCCGGGCCAGCGACGCGCTGCCGTCGGTGACATACTGCTGGTAGGGGATGCTGCCCGACGGCAGGAAGGCCATCGAATTGCCGGTGAGGAACTCAAACTCGCTGGCGCTGGTGCCGGCGCCGAACACCGAGGCGTAGGCGGTGCCCCGCAGCGCGCCGCTGGCGTCGATGTGCTCGGTGAGCGGCTCGCTGAAGGTCAGCGTGCCGAAGCTCTCAAAGTCCGCCCAGGATTCGCTCATGATGACGAGGATGTTCGGCGTCTCCGGGGCCGCAGCCGGGCCGGAGGCGCTGTCCGCCCGGGCGAGCAGGCTGCGGATGTACCCCTCGGAGAAGTCGGCGGGCTGCTGCACCTCCATGAACTGGAAGTTGCGCAGGAAGGTGGCCACGATGCCGGAGGAGCGGTAGCTGGCCGCCGGGTCCCAGACGTCGGTGGCCACCCCGAAGGCCCCGAGGGTGCCGGTGTTCACCACCGGCTGCACGCACACCAGCCCCAGCAGCAGGCAGCCGGCCCGCACCAGGCGGGTCTGGCGCATCCGCCGCACGCCGGACTGGCGCACCATCCGCACGATGAGCACCGCGATGCCCGCCAGGATCGTGAGGGAGGCGCCCATCTGCCAGGTGAGGTAGAGGTCATAGCTGCCGGCCACCGCCACCGCCGTGCGCAGCGCGGTGAAATCCCAGGGCAGGATGGGCAGCCCCCGGTAGAGGTTGACAAAGTAGTTGGCCATCGCCCAGATAAAGCAGAGCAGATGGGTGATGAGGCTGCACAGCAGCACCCGGTTGGTGAGGGCGGTGAGCAGGAAGAACACCGCCCCGATGCAGATGTAGTTGGCCAGCGTGACGCCGGGGCTGTAGTCCCAGGGCAGCCCGCCGAAGATGAACTGCATCATATAAAAAGAGGTGAGCGGTGTGAGCACCAGCACCGCCCGCATCACCCATTTGGCGCGGCGCAGCGCCTTCGGGGTGAGTGGTTCCATATCGTCACATCCTTCTCTGCCCACGCAGGGGCCGTTGCCGCAGCTGTGAAATCTGTCGGTAACATGGAATTCATCTGTTTATAATAGACTATTATAGCACGCTTTGTCAAACGGCGGGGAAGAGAGGGAAAAACTCTTGCAATCTGTTCAAAAATAGTTTACAATCAACCCAAACAGAGAAGGCCGCAGACGGCCGTTTTTTCACAGGAGACCGGACAGACGGACAGAGAGGAAGGGTTTTTGCTATGAAGGAGCTTGAGGAACGCATCCGGCGGGAGGGCATCGTCAAGGCGGGCAATGTGCTCCGGGTGGACAGCTTTATCAACCACCAGATGGATGTGCTCTTTTTTGACAAGATGGGGGCGGAGTTCCACCGGCTGTTTGCCGGCACGCCGGTGAACAAGATCCTCACCATCGAGGCCAGCGGCATCGGCATCGCCATCATCGCCGGGCTGCACTTCGGGGTGCCGGTGGTCTTTGCCAAAAAGAGCAGGTCCTCCAACCTGGGGGACGATGTCTACCACACGGTGATCCACTCCTACACCCACAACAACGACAACCATGTCGTCGTCTCGAAGGACTACCTGTCCCCGGCGGACCATCTGCTCATCATCGATGACTTTCTGGCCAACGGCTGCGCGGTGGAGGGGCTTATCGACATCGCCCATCAGGCCGGCGCCACCGTGGAAGGGGTGGGCATCGCCGTGGAGAAGGGCTTCCAGAAGGGCGGCGACAAACTCCGGGAGGAGGGCTACCGGGTGGAGTCGCTGGCCATCATCGAGGCGATGGACGCCGCCACCGGGGAGATTGTCTTCCGGGAGCAGTGAGACCGCACAGGAGGGAGAGACCATGGCACACATCGCACGCCGGCTGCCGCCCGAGCTGCTGCCCGAGGCGCTGGAGCTGACCCGCCGGGTGTTTTTGGAGTTTGAGGGGCCGGACTACCCGCCGGAGGGGGTGGAGGAGTTCCTGCGCTTTCTGGAGGACCGGGAGACCCTTGCCGGGCTGGCGTTCTGGGGGAGCTTTCTGGAGGGGAAGCTCACCGGGGTGCTGGCCGCCCGGGAGAGGCACATCTGCCTGCTGTTCGTCGACCGGGATCACCACCGGCAGGGCGCGGCCCGGGCGCTGGTGGAGGCCTATACCGCCGGCTGTCCCGGCCCGGTGACGGTGAACAGCTCCCCCTACGGCGCCGAGGCCTACCGCCGCCTGGGCTTTGTGGACACCGACGGGATGCAGTTCGTCAACGGGATGTATTTTATCCCGATGAAGCGGGAAGGGCAGGCGCAGTGTGACTTGGTCACAGAAGAAAAGTCCACTGCGGAGGTATAATATAACCGTCCCGCAGCGGCGGGACAGGCCAAACAGGATTTACGACGCGCCGGGGCTGCCCGGCGGGATTGGAGAGACGACTATGCGGATCACAAAGAATATGCTCATCGGCGACATCCTGCGGGTGGACGGCGGTATGGCCCAGATCCTGATGCAGAACGGCATGGGCTGCGTCTACTGCCCGGCCTCCTCCCGGGAGAGCCTGGAGGAGGCCTGTAAAGTCCACGGTATGGACCCGGAGAAGGTGCTCGGCGAGCTGAACAGCTATCTGGACAATCTGTAAACAAGGTCATGCGGACGGCGGGGGCGGCAGCCCTGCGCCGTCCCTTTTGCGTGGAGAAAAGGGGTAAGATCAATGGGTAAGGTACTCTTTATCAACGGCAGCCCCCACCGGGAGGGCTGCACCTATACGGCGCTGGCCGAGGTGGAGCAGGTGCTGCACCGGCACGGCATCGAGACCGAGATGCTCTGGCTCGGGAAGGAGCCGGTGCCCGGCTGCATCGACTGCCGCAGCTGCCACGGCACCGGTCGCTGCATCTACGGGGAAAAGCAGCACGACAGGGTCAACGCCGTCCTCGAGGAGCTGGACGGCATCGACGCCATCGTGGTCGGCTCTCCGGTATACTATGCCGCGGCCAGCGGGCAGGTCACCAGCTTCCTCAACCGGCTGTTCTTCGCCGCCGGCGGGCGGATGGCGGGCAAGCTCGGGGCGGCGGTGGTCTCCTGCCGCCGGGGCGGGGCGGCCAGCGCCTTCGACCAGCTCAACAAGTACTTCACCATCTCCAATATGCCGGTGGTCTCCTCCCAGTACTGGAACCAGGTCCACGGCAACACCCCGGAGGAGGTGCGCCGGGACGCCGAGGGGATGCAGATGATGCGCACCCTCGGGGAGAACCTGGCCTGGCTGCTGCACAGCATCGAGGCCGGCCGGGCCGCCGGGGTGCCGGCTCCGGCGTATGAGCCCCGCGTCTCCACCAACTTTATCCGGTGACGGCGATGGAGGGACGGTTCGACGAATTCTCCTACCGGTGCGGGGTCATCGACAGCTTCTGCGAGATGGTGGCCGCCGGCAACAAGCCGCTGGCGCTGAGCCATCCGTTCCGGGACGGGGCCGACCGGGCCCGGTACCTGCCCCACTGCCGGGCCATGGCGGAACAGTACGGCATTCTGTTCCGGGAGGAGGACGCCCTGCCGGTGACGCCGCTGTTCCCGCGGGCGGCGGTGGACGGGGTCAAGGTGGTGCTCTTCGCGGAGGACGGGGAGGTCTGGCGGCGGTATCAGGCGGTGAAGGACCTCGCCGACCCGGAGGAGGCCGCCTGGGCCTTCGGGCGGCTGCTCGGCTACAGCGAGGCGGTGATCCGCCGGAAGATCGAGGCCAACCGGTGGGAATTCCCCGCGATTTTGTGAATAACTTACAAAAAAAGTCCGGCCCTTCCGGTGAAGATCTACCGGCCTCCGGACGGCGACCCGGCGCAAAGCGATTGAAAATCGCCGGGAAAATCGGTATAATGAAAAAGGCGGAATTCTGACGAAACAGGACAGAGGAAGGCCGCCTTTTTCGTTTTCCGGGAGGGGACAGGCCCGCCCGGTATGGGAAAACAGGCTACAAGAACAGGAGAAAAGCTATGAAAAAGGTTTATGTAGGCAAGACCAAGAATGTCTATGAGCTGGACAACGGCAACTACATGCTCGAGTTCAAGGACGATGTCACCGGCGAGAACGGCGTCTTTGACCCCGGCGCCAACACCGTTGGCCTGAGCATTGAGGGCATCGGCAAGTCCAACCTGAAGATGTCGGTCCACTTCTTTGAGATCCTCAAGGCCGCCGGCATCAAGACCCACTATGTCAGCGCCGACCTGGAGAAGGGCACGATGGAGGTCCTCCCGGCCAAGGTGTTCGGCCAGGGTCTGGAGGTCATCTGCCGCCTGAAGGCCACCGGCAGCTTTGTACGCCGGTACGGCGACTACATCGAGGACGGCGCCGACCTGCCCGCCTATGTGGAGACCACCTTCAAGAACGACGCCAAGGGCGACCCGCTGGTGACCGAGGACGGCCTGGTGGTGCTGGGCGTGATGACCCACGAGCAGTACGCCGCCATCCGTGAGATGACCCAGAAGATCGCCGGCGTGGTAGCCGATGAGCTCGCCAGGCACGGCATGGAGCTGTGGGACATCAAGTTCGAGTTCGGTTACAGCGGCGACGAGGTCATCCTCATCGACGAGATCGCCTCGGGCAATATGCGCGTCTACAAGGACGGCAGCATCGTAGACCCGATGGACCTCGGCAAGTTCCTGTTCGTCTGATCCTGTCCTATCGATCACAGCAGAAAAAAGCCCCGCATCAGCGGGGCTTTTTTGCGTCGTATCATCACCGGTCCAGCCAGTCGGCGGCGGTGTCCGCCAGCTGCTGGAGCAGGCGGAAGTACTCGCTGGCGTGCCAGCCGTCGGCCACCGCGTGGTGCAGCTGGATGGTGGCCGGGAGCAGCAGCCGCTCCCCCTCCCAGTCCGCCCGGCCGACGGTGATGATCGGCGGCAGATGGTCCCCATTCGTGTAGAGATTCAGGTTGATTTCGGTGTAGTGGAGCCAGGGGATCGAGGAGAAATCGTGGGTGCCGGCCGGAAGCTCCCCCTGCGGGAAGAGGGCGGTGCTGTGCCGCCAGCGCTCGATGTCCTCCGTCATCGCCCGGTAGAACCGGCGAAAGGACGGGTCGTAGCGGGTGCACAGGCAGGAGAAGAGCCCGCTCTCCGGGTGAAAGACGGTGTACACCGGATGGCTGACATCGTGCCAGCCCACCCGGCCGCCGGCGTCCCGGTCAAAGCGCAGATTTGGCAGCGCATTCACCGCCCGGGCGGAGAGATAGGTCAGGCAGGGGGTCAGCCGCAGGCCCCGTTCCTTGGCCCCGCGGTAAAGGGCGGCGATGTCCACCATGGCGGTGAGGCTGTAGGTGCAGCGGGCGGTATCCATGTAGTGGCGGTAGCGCTCGGCGCGCTCCCAGGTGGTCATATCGATGGGGTGAAACATAGGTCATCTTCCTCCGTTTTCGGCAGTTTCGGTGGTGTATTGGGATCCGAAACTGCCGCAAACAGCCGTGTTTACCGTGGCGCCGATGGCCCTCACCCCCTGTGCGTGTTCTGCCTCCATTATAGCAGCGCCGGGGCCGGCGGTCAAATGGCGGAGCGCACCAGCCGGATCAGATAGCTGCGGCGGCGCTCCAGGGCCAGCAGCTGGTGGATGCAGCAGTCGATCAGGTCGCTGTCATCGGTCATATCGAAGTGGTTCTGGACGGTCTCCAGTTCCCGCTGCACCAGGGCGAGCTCCTCCCTGGGGGAGAAGGGGCGCTCCAGGGCCGGGGCGGCGGTTTCCCGCATGGCGTTCACCTCCCATTGCAGATGTATATGCCATAGAATGGGAAAATAGAGCCGCCCTTATGCCGCCGGGCATAAAAAAGCACGGGGCCCCGAAGAGCCCCGCGCAGACGATGCATACCGCGAGCAAACAATAAGCCGAGTTCTGTATTTGACAGCAATCTATCTAATCCGTATGTCGCCATACGGCTCAAGCCACCACATCGGGACACGACGGGCCGCCGTATCGTCCCTGCCGGGTGTTGCTTCGGATGGGGTTTGCAGGGCCACGCAGTCTCCTGCGCGCCGGTGAGCTCTTACCTCGCCTTTCCACCCTTACCGGGGAGGCCCCGGCGGTATTTCTCTGTTGCACTTTCCCTATGGTCGCCCACGGCTGCCGTTAGCAGCCATCCTGCCCTGTGAAGCCCGGACTTTCCTCACGCACGGCCTTGCGGCACTGTGCCCGCTGCTGTCTCGTTTACTCGCGGCTTTTATCATACTATTTTTTTGACAAAAAGTCAAATCAGTGGCAGAATAGAGATAAAAAAGGAGGGATCCCCGTGTATGAAGTCTGTTTTTCCAAGCAGGCCGGTGAGATGCTGAGATACGCCGCCAGCCTCAGCCCCCGCCCGGCGCGGACCCGGCGGGTCAAGACACCGGTTCTCCCGATGGGGCGGGTGATCTGCCTTGGGGACGACCTCTCGATGGGCCCCATTGAGGGCGGCTGGTACGGCCCGGAGCGGAAGGCCTTCCTGCGGGAGGTGTACGCCGGCTTTGACCGGTGGGACGACCCGGCGGAGCCGGACGCCCAGTTGGAAAAAGACTGGGAAAGGTACACCGCCGCCGCGGAGGCCCTCCGGCAGCTTCCCGCCGGGGAAAAGGTGCGGCTCTGGGTGGACCGCACGCCAGCGGCGGTCTGCGGGGCGTATGCGGCGGCGGGGCTGCTCTACGAGCGGCGGGCGGGCATCTCGCTGATGCGGCTGCGGCCGTACCGCTTCCGCCCGGCGGACGGAAGCGCCGTGACGCTGAAGGGCTGGGGCGAGGCGGATCCGGAACAGCTTGCGGACTGGGCAGAGGAGCGGGTGCTGCCGGTGCAGATGGCCCGGTATGCCGGTAGGCACTGGGAACGGCTGCGGCAGGAGAACAGTCCGTTGCGGGCGCTGGTGGCCGGCCGGTTGCTGAGCGTCCCGGCGGATTTCTATGACGGGCTGCTGCTCGCCGAAGCCCGGCGGCGCTGCCCCTGCCCGCTGGGCCATCTGATCGCCGGGATGCTCGGGCGGCTGCAACTGCCGCTGTCCGACTGGCTCATCGCCCGGCGGACGCTGGCGCTGGAGGAGCGGGGAGTCCTCCAGCTGGAGCGGGACCCCGGCCGGTTTTATAACAGCCGGGTCACACTGCCCGAATAAAAGATCCCGGACAGGACGCGGTGCCTGTCCGGGATCTTTCTTTTATCCTTTTATACCGGGGCGATCAGGCCTGGGCCTCGGGGGCGGGCAGCTCCTCCCGGTTCAGGATCTCCATGAACTCGTCGCCGGTGATGGTCTCCTTCTCGTAGAGGAACTGGGCGATCTCGTCGAGCTTGCGGCGGTTCTCGGTGAGGATGCGCAGGGCCTTCTGGTGCTGGGCCTTGACGGTCTGTACTACAGCGGCGTCGATCCTGGCCTGGGTCTCCGGCGAGCAGGACAGCGAGCTGTCGCCGCCCAGGTACTGGTTGGTGACCGTCTCCATCGCCACCATGTCGAAGTCATCGGTCATACCGTAGCGGGTGATCATCGCCCGGGCCAGCTTGGTGGCCTGTTCGATGTCGTTGGAGGCACCGGTGGTGATCGAGCCAAAGACCACCTCTTCGGCGGCGCGCCCGCCGGTGAAGGTGGCGATCTTGTTCTCGATCTCCTCCTTGGTCATCAGGTAGTGCTCCCCCTCGTCCACCTGCATCGTATAGCCCAGGGCGCCGGAGGTGCGGGGAATGATGGTGATCTTCTGCACCGGGGCCGAATGGGTCTGCATCGCCGCCACCAGCGCATGGCCGACCTCATGGTAGGCCACGATGCACTTCTCCTTGTCGGTGAGGATGGCGTTCTTCTTCTGGTAGCCGGCGATGACCACCTCGATGCTCTCCTCCAGGTCGGCCTCATTGGCGGCATTGCGGCCGCTGCGCACCGCCCGCAGCGCCGCCTCGTTGACGATGTTGGCCAGCTCGGCGCCGGAGGCACCGGCAGCCATGCGGGCGATGCGGTTCCAGTCGATGTCGCCGGTGGTGCGGATGTGTCTGGCGTGGACCTTGAGAATGTCCTCACGGCCCTTGAGGTCGGGCAGCTCCACCGGGACGCGCCGGTCAAACCGCCCGGGACGGGTCAGCGCCGGGTCCAGGCTCTCCGGGCGGTTGGTGGCCGCCAGGATGATGACGCCGGTGTTGTCCTCAAAGCCGTCCATCTCGGTGAGCAGCTGGTTGAGGGTCTGCTCCCGCTCGTCGTTGCCGCCGAGCTGGCCGTCACGCTTTTTGCCGATGGCGTCGATCTCGTCGATGAAGACGATGCAGGGGGCCTTCTGCTTGGCCTGGTCGAACAGGTCCCGGACCTTGGAGGCGCCCATGCCGACGAACATCTCCACGAATTCCGAGCCGGACATCGAGAAGAAGGGCACATTGGCCTCACCGGCCACCGCCTTGGCCAGCAGCGTCTTGCCGGTGCCGGGAGGGCCGACAAGCAGAATGCCCTTGGGCATCTTGGCGCCGATCTCCCGGTATTTGGACGGGTCGTGCAGATAGTCCACGATCTCCCGCAGGCTGTCCTTGGCCTCGTCCTCACCGGCCACATCGGAGAACTTGATGCCCTCGGAGGATTTGACATAGACCCTGGCGTTGCTCCTGCCGAGGCCGAAGGCCATCGAATTGGGCCCGCCGGCCCGGTCCATCATCTTCTTTGCCATATATTGTCCGAACAGATAGAGCAGCGCAAACGGCAGAATCCAGCCGAACAGCAGCGAGACCCAGGGGCTGGTCTCTTCAATGATCTGGCCGTAGCTGTCCACCTCGTTGTCCAGCAGCCGCTGGGTCAGGTCCGGGTCGGGGAGCATACCCGTCTTGTAGACGACGGTGTTGTCCTCATTGGTAAAGAGGATCTGATTTTCCGAGGTCTGGACATCGGCCCGGGCAACCTCGCCGTTTTCCACCATCGTGATAAAGGTATTGTAGTCCACCTCCCGGATCTCCCGCTGGGCCAGCCACGGCATCACAAACAGGTTGAGCAGCAGCAGCACCAGCATCACCACTCCATAGTAATAGAGGAGTGGCTTCTGCGGTTTTTTCACTTCATTCATAGGGAACCCTCCACTTCATATCGGTCCCGGCAGATACCCCACCGCTCCTTTTGCACCGGCGCTGCGCGCCGGACGCTCTGCAGGAGAATGGATCGATCTTCTGAAACACTGTACCTATTATAACACTCCCGTTCGGGGAAGTTGCGACGGTTTTATAAACAAAGACGGACAGATGTAAATAATCTGTGACCGTCTCCGGAGGAGAAATCTTCTTCAAATGGCTGCCGCTCGAAATCTGATTTTGCAATTCTTTCAAAACATCAGCCCGTATCCGGGTGATATTCGGCTTTTTGATAAAAAATTGAAATATGATACACTTTATCTTGCAAAACCGGGCGGCATTCGATATAATACAATATATACTGCTAAAGGAGTGAAGATGGAATGGAAATCAAAAATGAATATCTTGACGGCCTCTATGAGCGGGTCCGCCAGCGGGACCCGGACCAGCCGGAATTTCTCCAGGCGGTCGGGGAGGTGCTGCAGTCCCTCGCCCCGGTGGCGGACCGCCGCCCCGACCTGATCGAGTGGGGCGTGTTTGAGCGGATGGTCGAGCCGGAGCGCATGATCCTGTTCCGGGTGCCGTGGGTGGACGATGCCGGCCATGTGCGGGTGAACCGCGGCTACCGGGTGCAGTTCAACTCGGCCATCGGCCCCTACAAGGGCGGCCTGCGGCTGCATCCGTCGGTGAACCTGTCCATCATCAAGTTCCTTGGCTTTGAGCAGGTCTTTAAGAACAGCCTCACCGGTCTGCCGATGGGCGGCGGCAAGGGCGGCAGCGACTTTGACCCGAAGGGCAAGAGCGACCGGGAGATCATGCGCTTCTGCCAGAGCTTTATGACCGAGCTGTACCGCCACATCGGCCCGGATACCGATGTGCCCGCCGGGGATATCGGCGTCGGCGGGAGGGAGATTGGCTTCCTGTTCGGCCAGTACAAGCGGCTGACCAACTCCTTCACCGGCACCCTCACCGGCAAGGGGCTCACCTACGGCGGCTCGCTGGCCCGCACCGAGGCCACCGGCTACGGCCTGCTCTACTTCCTGCGGGAGATGCTCGAGAAGATGAAGGGGGAGACCGTCTCCGGCAAGAAGATCGTCATCTCCGGTTCGGGCAATGTGGCCATCTACGCCTGTGAAAAGGCCCAGCAGATGGGCGCCAGGGTGGTGGCGATGAGCGATTCCGCCGGCTATGTCTACGACGAAAAGGGCATCGACCTGGCGGTGGTCAAGCAGATCAAGGAGGTCGAGCGGGGCCGCATCAGGGAATATGCCGGCCGCGTCGAAGGGGCGGTCTACACCGAGGGCTGCCGCGGCATCTGGACGATCCCCTGCGACATCGCCCTGCCCTGCGCCACCCAGAATGAGCTGGATGCCGAGGGCGCCAGGGCGCTGATCGCAAACGGCGTCCTCGCCGTGGCCGAGGGCGCCAACATGCCTACCACGGTGGAGGCCACCGAGCTGCTGCAGAAGGCCGGGGTGCTCTTTGCCCCGGGCAAGGCCTCCAACGCCGGCGGCGTGGCTGTCAGCGGCCTGGAGATGAGCCAGAACTCCCAGCGGCTGGCCTGGACCTTTGAGGAGGTGGACCAGCGCCTCGAGGGCATCATGAAGGGCATCTTCCAGGCGGCCTACACCGCCGCCGGGCAGTACGGCGCCGCCGGGGACCTGGTGGCCGGCGCCAACATCGCCGGCTTCCTGAAGGTGGCCGAGTCGATGAAGGCCCAGGGCATCGCCTACTGAGTTCTGAAAAAACCGAAAACTTTCTGTTACCAAACGAAAAACC
>CAJFQR010000013.1 GCA_904419105.1 Candidatus Avimicrobium faecavium | reverse complement strand
GCTCGGCTATTACACCGAGGCCGGCCTTGATGTGGAAATCCTCCCGAATCCGGAGGGGGGCCCGACGGCGGTAGTGGCCGGCGGCGGCGCCGAATTCGGCATCTATGCCCAGGATACGATGGCCCCCGCCTTTGTCGGGGACAGCCCGCTGCCGATCACCGCTGTGGCGGCTCTGCTCCAGCACAACACCTCCGGTCTGATCTCGCTGACCTCGGACGGCATCAACACCCCCAAGGACCTTGAGGGCAAGACCTATGCCACCTGGGACAACCCGGTGGAGCAGGCCACCATCCGGGCGCTGATGGAGGCGGACGGCGGGGATTACTCCAAGCTGACGCTGATCCCCTCCACCGTAACCAATGTGGTGGCGGCGCTGAACACCGACATCGACACGGTGTGGATCTTCTACGCCTGGGACGGCATCGCCACCGAACTGGCCGGCCTGGAGACCAACTTTATGGACTTTGCCAAGCTGGACAGCACCTTTGACTACTACACCCCGGTGATCTTTGCCAACAACACCTTCCTGGAGGAAAACCCGGAGACTGCCAGGGCCTTCCTGGCGGCCACCGCCAAGGGCTATGAGTACGCCGCCGCCAACCCCTCCGAGGCCGCCGACATCCTGCTGGAGTACGCCCCGGAACTGGACAGCGAGCTGGTACACGCCTCCCAGGAGTGGATCTCCGAACAGTACATCGCCGATGCCAGCCAGTGGGGCTACATCGACCCCGCCCGCTGGGACGGCTTCTACACCTGGCTGACCGAAAACAACCTGATCGACGGTGAGCTGCTGCCCGGCACCGGCTACACCAACGACTACCTGCCCGCGGCTGAGGCGTAACCGTCCATGGCCGTCAAACTGGAAACCCGTTCGATCTCCAAGAGCTTTGACGGGGTCAAGATCATCGAGGACATCAGCATCCACCTGGACGAGGGGGAGCTGGTGTGCCTGCTGGGGGTCAGCGGCGGCGGCAAGACCACCCTGTTCAACATCATCGCCGGGCTCTCCCGGCCGGATGCCGGCCAGGTCCTCATCGACGGGGCCGACACCACCGGTGTCCCCGGCCAGGTGAGCTACATGCTGCAGAAGGACCTGCTGCTGCCGTTCCGCAAAGTGGCGGACAATGTGGCCCTTCCGCTGGTGCTCGGCGGCACCGACCCCAGGGCCGCCCGGGAGCAGGCCATCGCCCTCTTCCCGGAGTTCGGCCTCACCGGCACCGAGGACCGCTACCCGGCCCAGCTCTCCGGCGGGATGCGGCAGCGGGCAGCCCTGCTGCGCACCTACCTCTTCGGCAAGAGCGTGGCCCTGCTCGACGAGCCGTTTTCGGCGCTGGACACCATTACCAAGAGCAGCATCCACCGCTGGTACCTGGATGTGATGGAGAAGATCAAGCTCTCGACGCTGTTCATCACCCACGACATCGACGAGGCCATCCTCCTCTCCGACCGCATCTACATTCTCTCCGGGCACCCGGGGCGCATCACCGATGAGATCACCATCCCGGTGCCCAAGCCCCGGCCCCATGATTTCACGCTGACGCCGGAGTTTCTGTCGTACAAGCGGCAGATCATCACTTCTATGCATTTAGACTAAATATCCTCCCAAAGATCTCGTGCAAATCTGCCTTTTGCACGAGATTCTTTTTTGCTCTGGACAAAAGGGCCCTTTCGTGCTACAATGCAGGAAAAAGATTGTTGATAGAGGCGCGGCCGCGATCAGTACCCGGAACAGGAGACATCCGAGGACCCCGGGGAAAGGCAGAGCCGCCGAAATGCGTCAGCCGGTGGGCTGGCGTGTTGGGGTATGGGAGAACATCCCATGCACTCCCGGCCGGATACCGGCTGGAGGCGCTATCGGTGGTAACTCTTTTGAGCTCGAAGGTTGCATCGATAGGATGCAACCTTTTTTAATCTGCTCATCGGTGATCGTCCTGCGCAAAAAGTACCCCGATATGGCCCGCCCCTGCAAGGTGTGGCTCTACCCGGTCAGCGTCTGGCTGATCATCCTCATCATGGCCGGGCTGTGCCTGAACACCCTGATCGAGGATCCCCGGACCTCGCTGATCGGCCTGATCGTCCCGCTGGCGGGGCTTGGCATCTGCCGGATCCAGCGCCGCCGCCGGGCAGCCTGACCAGACAATGCGCGCAATTTTTCTGACCATATAAATTTAACGAATGGAGTGTGTTTTCCATGGCAACCATCCTTGTCAACGCAAACATCTACCAGCAGCGCGGGCAGTTCGCCCAGGCGATGCTCATCGAGGAGGGCTTTATCCAGGCGGTGGGCTCCAACGAGGAGATCCGGGCCCTGGCCCCTGCCGGCTGTGAGGTGATCGACGCCGGGGGCCGCACCGTGATCCCCGGCTTCAACGACTCCCACCAGCATCTGTTCAATGTCGGCGCCAGCCTGCTGATGGTCCCGCTGCACGAGGTCCCCTCGATGGCGGAGATGATCGAGCGCGGCCGCGCCTTCATCGCGGAGCATCAGATCCCCGCCGGTGAGGTGGTGCTCGGCCGCGGCTGGAACCAGGACTTCTTCACCGACACCGACCGGATGCCCACCCGGGAGGACCTGGACCAGATCAGCACCGAGCACCCGATCATCTTCACCCGGGCCTGCGGCCATGTGGCGGTGTGCAACTCCAAGGCGCTGGAGATGGCCGGCATCGACCGCAACACCCCCCAGCCGGACGGCGCCTCCATCGACCGGGACGAAAACGGCGACCCGAACGGCATCGTCCGGGAGAGCGGCGCCATGGCGATGGTGAACGCCATCGTCCCGGCCAAGACGGTGGCCGACCTGGAGAAGAACATCCGCACCGCCATGGACTATGCGCTGTCGCTGGGCATCACCTCGGTGCAGACCAACGACATCAAGGACCTCAACTACCGGGAGATGTGGGAGGCCTATGAGCATGTCACCCACGGGGAGCGCCCGGTGCGCGTCTACCACCAGTGCTGCTTCACCGCGATCGCCTACTTCCTGTCCTTCCTGAACGACGGCTTCGGCACCCATGTCGGCGACGACGTCAACCGGATCGGCCCGCTGAAGCTGTTCGTCGACGGCTCCCTCGGCGCCCGCACCGCCAAGCTCAGCCGCCCCTACGCCGATGACCCCTCCACCACCGGCATCACCGTCATGGACCAGAACTACCTCGATGCCATCTGCGCCATCGCCGCCGCGAACAACATGAGCGTGGCCACCCACGCCATCGGCGACGAGGCCGCTGAGATGATCCTCTCCGCCTACGAAAAGACCATGCGCACCCCCTCCAACCCGCTGCGCAACGGCATCATCCACTGCCAGATCACCACGCCGGAGATCCTGGAGCGCTTTAAGAAGAGCAAGATCCTGGCCCAGGTGCAGCCGATCTTCATCCACTACGACAAGAACATCGTCTACGACCGGGTGGGCAAGGAGCTGGCGGAGACCTCCTACGCCTTCCGCACGCTGGCGGAGATGGGCGTGCATGTCTCCTACGGCACCGACTCGCCGGTGGAGGATATGAACCCCTACAACAACCTCTACTGCGCGGTGACCCGTATGTCCCTCACCGGCAAGGGCGACCCCTATCTGCCGGATCAGTGCGTGGACATCTACGACGCCATCGACAACTACACCATCGAGAGCGCCTACTGCTCCTTCGATGAGAAGAAGAAGGGCCGCCTGCTGCCCGGGTTCATGGCGGACCTGGTCATCCTCGACCGCAACATCTTCGAGGTGCCGGCGATGGAGATCAAAGATGTCCGCCCGGTGGCCACGATGGTCGGCGGCGAGATCGTATACAAAAAGTAATGGAATAACTGATCTGTCCCAACAGTAAAAAACTCCTGCCGGTACCGGCAGGAGTTTTTTTATTGCCGCCTCCTGCACCGGCTGTACGGCCGGCAGGAGCGATGCGAATGTCAAACGGGAAAGTATCCGGCCCGGTCCCCGGCGGCGGCCGCAGCCCCCTCAGAGGGCCCAGGGCTCGCCCTCACAGGGCCGTTTCCGGCTGAGATACTCCAGCAGCAGCGCCGTCTCCAGCTCGCTGAGGCCAAAGAGGCCGGACAGGCCCCGGGCGGCAAGGGCCTCCTCCATCGTGCAGCCGGCGGCCTTCCGGCAGCAGGAGCGGTCGGTGAGCCAGAGCTGCAGCGGTTCGGAGCTGGCGGACCAGCCCTCCCCTTCGGCGGTCAGCGAGACCGGGAGGGGCCCGCCCGGATGCCCGGAGACGGTGCGCCACACCATGGCCCGTTCCCCCGGGGCCAGCCCGCAGAGCGGCCGCTCCCCGTCGCCGCCGGTGCCGGTGAGCTCCTCCGGCAGGCAGAGCCGAAGGCGGAACCCCGGTAGCGCCGTGTTCCCCGTGTTCTCCGCAAGGCCCCAGAGCCGCACCGCCTCCCCGGCTCCCGCCAGTGTGCGGTCGGAGCCGGCGGTCAGCCGCAGCGCCTTCGGCGCTTCCGGATTCCTCTGGTATTTCATGCAGTCACCCGCCTTTCTCCAAAAAAAGCGCACAGGAGAGGCCATTCTCATTCCTGTGCGTAGATAACGGATCAATATTACAGATAGGACTGTATGAGAAGGCCGCCGGGATCCTCCCGACGGTACAGTCTATGCCATTGGGGCAGCCAGCGTGACCTGCGGCAGGAGCTCGGCCACATCGCACGGCTCCGGCGGGCGGGTGCCATAGCGGCGGCAGGCGGCGCTTCCGGCGGCCACCGCCTGTCGGAGGGCCTCCTCCCGGGAGGCGCCGGACAGCCGTGCGGCACAGAACCAGGCGAACATGGCGTCCCCGGCGCCGACGCTGCTGCGCACCTCTACCGACGGGGCCCGGGCCTCGAGGCAGCCCTCCGCGTCCATGAGCAGGGCCCCTGCGGCATCCAGGCTCACCAGCACGGACTGCGCGCCGTTCTCCCGCAGCAGGGCGGCGGCAGAGAGCACCTGGTCCCGGGTCTCCACCGGCAGGCCGGTGATCGCCCCGAGCTCCAGGCGGTTCGGCTTCATCACCACCGGGCGGATGCGCCGCACCTCCGCCGGGGTGACCATCGCCGTATCCAGCCCGATCTGCACCCCCCGGTCCCGCAGCGCCTCACAGAGGGCGGCAAACCGCCCGGGGGCGATCCCGTCCGGCAGCTTGCCGCCGGCAAAGAGGAAGGCCCCCGGCGGCACCACCCGCCGCAGCACCTCCCCAAGGCGCTCCAGGTCCTCCTCCCCGACCGAAAAGCCCCGGCGCATCACCCGGAACTGGCCGGCGGGGGTCTCCAGCGAGAGGTTCTCCCGGATGCGGCCGGCCACCGGCACCGGCAGGCAGCGGACCCCGGCCTCCCGGGCCAGCCGGAGAAAGGCGGCGGCGTTTTCCTCGCCGGTGAGGGCGATGCAGGGGCAGTCAATCCCCAGCCGCGCCAGGGCGGCGGCCACATTCGGCCCCTTGCCGCCGGCTTCGCTGTGCTCCTCCCGCACCGGCAGCTCCTGCACCGGGCGCAGTCCGTCCAGATAGAGGGTGGTATCGATGGCCGGGCAGAGGGAAAGGGCCATCATCGGGAGCTTCGGGCTATCCATGGGCATTCTCCTCCCTAACAAGAGACCCCATCCGGGGGACCGGACAGGGTCGGGTTTGTCAAACCGGAAGGCGGGCAGGTTACCGCTTGTTGAAGATACTGAGGATCTGGAAGAAGTCCTCATCGTCCTCTCCGTTTTCCTCGGAGGAGACGCCGTCCTCCGAAGCGGCGGCCTGAGCCTGTTCACCGGCGTCGGCAGCCGGCTGGGGCTGCTTCTGGTTCGGCTCGCTCTTGAACTTGTAGTTCGGCAGGTCGAAATCCTCCGGCTCCTTTTCAAATCCGGTGGCGATTACGGTGATGTGGATCTCATCCTCCAGCGTCTCGTCGCAGGAGACGCCCCAGATGATGTTGGCATCGGGATGGGCGGCGTCGTGGACGATCTGGGAGGCGAGGTCCACCTCCTCCAGCGACATATCCACCGAACCGGTGATGTTGATGATGACGCCCTTGGCGCCGTCGATGGAGGTCTCCAGCAGCGGCGACGAGATGGCCATCTTGGCGGCCACCTCCGCCTTGTCCTTGCCGGTGGCCGAGCCGGTGCCCATGTGGGCCAGGCCGGCGCCCTTCATGATGGATACGACATCGGCGAAGTCCAGGTTGATGATGCCGGGAATGTTGATCAGGTCGGAGATGCTCTGAACGCCCTTTTTGAGCACCAGGTCCGCCTGGGAGAAGGCGTTGAGCAGGGTGATCTTCTCCTCCGAGATGAGCTTGAGCCGTTCGTTGGGGATGACGAGCAGCGCGTCCACATTCTCCCGCAGGGCGGCAATGCCCATCTCCGCCTGGCTCATCCGGCGGGAGCCCTCAAACAGGAAGGGCTTGGTGACGATGCCGACGGTGAGGATACCCATATCGTGGGCGATCTCCGCCACCACCGGCGCTGCGCCGGTGCCGGTGCCGCCGCCCATGCCGGCGGTGATGAACACCATATCGGTCCCCTTGAGGGCCGCGGCGATCTCGTCCCGGTTCTCCTCGGCGGCGCGCTGGCCCTTCTCCGGGATGCCGCCGGCGCCCTGGCCGCGGGTGAGCTTGACGCCGATGTGGATCTTCTGCGCGGCGAGGGAGCGCTTGAGCGCCTGATTATCCGTGTTGATTGCGATGAACTCCGCGCTGTGGACCCCTTCGCTGACCATGCGGTTGACTGCGTTGCCACCGCCACCGCCGACGCCGACGACCTTGATGTTTGTCTCTTTCTCGAAGTCATTGTTGTCGATGTTGAAATTCATCTGCATAACGCCGTAACCCCTTTTTAACGTCATTTCTATTTCTAAGGCTCCCGCCTGGAATCGTCCGTAAAAATGTACTGTCCGGCACGGTGGAACCGACGGAGCGCGGCCGCCGTCCGATACGATATCAACTATAAGTGTAACAGAAAAAAGCCGGTTTCGCAACTCTTTTCAGAGGATATCCGGCAAAGTCCGGAAATTTTTCGAGCCCGGGGAGCTGTTTTGCGCCCCCTTTCGCATCATACCAGCCCGCCGGCGCAAAACCGGACGAACCGCCCCGCCCGCGGTCAGCTTTCCGCCTGGGAGGAGCTCTCCCCGGCGGCGCCGTCCTCCGGCTCTGAGGAGGGCTCTGCGGCCTCCCCGTCCTCCGGGGGAGTTTCCCCGTCCGCCGGTTCGCCGTCGGTCTCGCTGCCGTCCCCGGTGCCGGCGGGCTGCTCGGTCTCCAGCGAGGGGGCGTCGTGGTAGCCCTCCTCGTGGATCTCCTCCGGGAGGATGGAGATCCGCTTGGCCACGGTGGCGTCCATCACCCCTTCAAAGTCCTCCCGGACATTGTTGTCCAGCGCGTATTTGGCAAAGTCCAGCTTGTCGGTGAGCTGGGTCTCGCTCCCCAGCTCGATGCGGACCCGGTCCTCATAGACGATGTACATATTCAGCCGGTCGGAGAGGTCGATGCGGGTGATGTTCTCAAAGCCGGTGGCCTCGATGGCCTCCACCAGGTAGCGGAGCATCGCCAGCGACTCGTTGTTCTCCTCGGGGATGGTCTGGCAGAGCTGGGCGCCCTCGATGGTGACGCCGTTTACCACCAGCCCGGTGCTGGACGGGGTGCCGGTGCCGAGCTCCAGCACCCGCCCGGCATCGCTGACCAGCACATAGCTGCCGTCCTCCTGGAGGAAGGCCCCGAGGGGCGTGGCCTCGGTGACCTGGATGGTGAGGGTGGCGGGCAGGGCCCGGCGCAGCTCCACCGCCTCAATGTAGGGATAGGTGCCGGTCAGCACGTCGGCGATCCGGCGGTCGTCCACCCGGAAGAGGTTCTCCCCGGTGGTGACGCCGGCGGCGGCGATGAGCTCCTCGGAGGTGTAGTGCTCCGAGCCCTCCACCCGGATGGTCTCGATCTTAAAGAACACCGTCAGCGAGAGGATCAGCCCCACCGCCACCGCGATGGCGGTGAACATCAGGTAGTAGAGCAGGTTGCGGCCCCGGCGGCGGCGCCTTTTTTTCGGCGGCGTCCCCTTCTGCGGGGCGCGCACGGTCTTTTTCCTCTTTTTCATACGGCTCGCTCCTTGTGATGTCCGCCCCCAGCGCCTGAAGGCAGTGGTCCAGCTCCTCGTAGCCCCGCTCGATGTGGGAGATCCCCCCGATGCGGCTCTCCCCGGCGGCGGCCAGCGCCGCCACCACCAGGGCCGCCCCGCCCCGCAGGTCGGTGGAGACCACCGGGGCCCCGTGCAGGGCCGGCACGCCGGTGACGATGGCCACCCGTCCCTCGGTGCGGATATCCGCCCCCATGCGGGCCAGCTCCGCCGCGTGGCGGAAGCGGCTCTCGAAGATGGTCTCGGTGAACACCGTCGTCCCCGACCCGATGGCGGCCACCGCCATCACCGGCGCCTGGGCATCGGTGGGAAAGCCCGGGTAGGGCAGGGTCTTGATCCAGCCCATCGCCGAAAGCCGCTCCGGGGCGGTGAGGCGCAGGGCGTCCTGGTACCGCCGCAGCCGGCAGCCGGCGGCTTCCAGGCAGGGCAGCGCCGCCGCAAACTGGTCCGGCAGGCAGTCCCAAAGCTCAATCTCCCCGCCGGCGGCGGCACAGCAGCAGAGGTAGGTCACCGCGGCGATGCGGTCCGGGATCACCCGGTGCTCCACCGGGTGGAGGGCCTCCACCCCGTCGATGACGAACTCCCCGCCGCTCTCCCGGCGGATCCGGGCCCCGGCGGCGTTGAGGAAGGCGGCCAGATCGTCGATCTCCGGCTCCCGGGCGCCGCCCCGGAGCACCGTGCGCCCGGCGGCCAGCGCAGCGGCGATGAGGGTGTTCTGGGTGGCGCCCACCGACGGGAACGGCAGCACCACCTCCGCCCCGGAAAGCCGCCCGCCGGGCACCGTACACTCCAGCGTGCCGTGGTCCTCCCGGATAACCGCGCCGAGCCGGCGCAGCGCCATCAGGTGCAGGTCGATGGGGCGCGGGCCGAGCTCGCAGCCGCCGGGATAGGAGACCCGCGCCCGGCCAAACCGGGTGAGGATGGCACCGAGGAAGATGATCGAGGAGCGCATCTCCCGCATCCAGCCCTCGCTGATCTCCCAGCCGCCGGCGGGACGGGCGTCCACCAGGACGCTGTCCCCCTCCCGGCGCACCCGGCAGCCCAGCGACCGCAGGATAGCGGCGGCGGCCTCGGTATCCCGGAGCCGGGGGCAGCGGGCAATCCGGCTCTCCGGCGGGAGCAGGGCCGCCGCAAGCAGCGGCAGCGCGGCATTTTTTGCCCCCTGGATTGTCAGGCAGCCGTGCAGCGGCCGCCCGCCTGCCACAAGATACTCCGCCATAGACGGGTCCCTCCCTTTTTTGATGCAGTTTACAGCGGTTCGATGTCCTATCCTATGCGCCGCGTCAAAAACGGGTGTATTTTTTCAGTCCTGCGGCCGCGCCAGCTCGAGGATCTCCCGGCTGATGCGCTCGTTGGCGTCCGGTGCGGCAAGGCCCGCCGCAGCCTCCCCCAGGGCCTTCAGCCGTCCGGGGTCGGCCAGCAGCTCCTCGATGGTCCCGCAGAGCCTCTCGCCGGTCAGGTCCTTCTCCTCGATGACCACCGCCGCCCCGTGCTGCTGGAGCACCATCGCGTTGTGATACTGGTGGTTGGCGGCCACATTCGGCGAGGGGATCAGGATCGAGGCCCGGCCGGCGGCCTCCAGCTCGGTGAGGGTCATGGCCCCGGCCCGGCAGATCACCAGGTCGGCGGCGGCCATACAGTCGGCCATATCGCTTATGTACTCCCGGATGTCGATGTGAGGGTCCCCGGCCACCTCCGCCCCGAGGGCCGCCAGGCACGCCGGGAACAGCTCGGTGCCGTAGCTGCCGGTGGCATGGATGTGGTGGGTGCGTCCGGTCGGGGCAAAGTGGGCCACCACCTCGGCCATGGCCCGGTTGATGCGCTCCGCCCCGAGGCTCCCGCCGAAGGACAGAATGCACACCCGGTCGCCGACGCCGAGCTTCTGCCGGGCGGCGGCGCGGTCGGCGAAGAGGATCTCCTCCCGCACCGGGCTGCCGGTGATGATGGGCTCATGCCGGCATTTGAGATGGGCCGCCGCCTCCGGCACCGCCAGCAGCACCTTGTCCGCCGTGCCCGCCACCAGACGGGTGGTGACGCCGGGATAGGCGTTGGACTCGTGGGTGACGGTGGGGATGCCCATTTTGGCCGCCAGCCGCAGCACCGGCCCGCTGACATAGCCGCCGGTGCCGATGACCACATCCGGCTCAAACTCCCGGAACACCCGGCGGATCTTGCCCCAGCAGGTGGCCAGCAGTTCCAGCGCGGACAGGTTGTATTTGACATTGTGCCAGCTCAGCCGCCGCTGGATGCCCTTGATCTCCACCGGGGCGAAGGGGTAGCCGGCCTCTGCCACCAGGCGGGCCTCCATCCCCTTCGGGCTGCCGATGAACAGCACCTCGGTGTCCGGATACCGGGCGGTGATATAGTTTGCGACCGCCAGCGCCGGATTGATGTGTCCGGCGGTGCCGCCGCAGGCAAAGAGCAGTTTCATGGTGTTTCCTCCTCCGGCTCCTCTGTTTTGGGCTGGCGGGAGATGGAGAGCAGCACTCCCACCTGGCCGAGCACCATCATCAGCGAGGTGCCCCCGTAGGAGAAGAAGGGCAGGCCGATGCCGGTGGCCGGGATGGTATTGGTGACGACGGCGATGTTCAGCAGCACCTGCAGCGCCAGCTGGACGGTGAGCCCCAGCGCCAGAAAGCTGCCGAACCGGTCCCGGGCCCTGGCGCCGATGACGAACCCCCGCCAGATGAAGAGGGCAAAGAGCAGCAGGATCAGCGTTGCGCCGATGAAGCCGAGCTCCTCACAGATGATGGCGAAGATATAGTCGTTCTGCGGCTCCGGCAGGAAGAGGTACTTCTGCCGGGAATTGCCGATGCCGGTGCCCATCAGCCCGCCGGAGCCGATGGAGTAGAGGGACTGGAGCGTCTGCCAGCCGTCGCCCCGGGCGTCCGCCCCCGGGTTGAGCCAGGAGGTGACACGCCCCATCAGGCGGTCCCATTTGCCCATGATGAAGATGAGCAGCAGCCCCGCCGGCACGCCGCCGGCGATGAGCCCGCCGAGCCATTTGAGGTTGAGCCCGCCGAGGATGAGCATGATCACCGCCATGCCGGCGACGATGACGGTGGCCGACAGGTGCGGCTCCGCGATGAGCAGCAGCGCAAAGACGCCGAGCACGCAGCCGTAGGGCGCCAGCCCGGGAAGGGTGCGCACCGACCCGGGGTTGATGCTCATCCAGTGGGCGTAGAGCACCACCAGGGCGAATTTGGCGATCTCCGACGGCTGGAAGGTGGTGAGATTGCCGATGTAGATCCAGCGGTGGGCGTCGTTGATGGGCTCCATGAAGAAGACCACCACCAGCAGCACCAGCGAGATGCCGATCAGCGGATAGGCCAGCCGGTGGAAGATGTGGTAGTCGATCCGGGAGATGACCAGCATCGCCACTACGCCGGGCACCGCAAAGATCAGCTGCTTGCGGATGTAGTTGAAGCTGTCCCCGAGCAGGTAGTAGGCATTGGCGTAACTGGCGGAAAACAGCATCACCAGCCCGATGACGAGCAGCATCATCGTCACCAGGAAAAACACCATATCCATCCGCCCGGGGGCGGGCTGCATCAGCTTGCGCCGCGGGGAATCGGTCTTTTTAGCCAAGGCGGGGTTCCTCCATTTGGGTCAAGATCACAGGTACAGTACCGAAAGCACGGCCAGCACGGCTCCCACCGCCGTGACCGCCGCAAAGGTCAGGTCGATGCGCACCTCGCTCAGGCCGCACATCTCAAAGTGGTGGTGGATCGGGCTCATCCTGAAGATGCGCCGGCCGGTGGTCTTGAAGGAGATCACCTGCAGGATCACCGACAGCGATTCGCACACATAGATGATGCCCAGAAACGCGAGGATCAGCGGCATCCCGAGGCCGAAGGCCAGCCCGCACACCAGGCCGCCGAGGAACATCGAGCCGGTGTCCCCCATAAAGACCCTGGCCGGGTAGAAGTTCCACACCAGAAAGCCCAGGCAGGCGGCGGCCAGCGCCGTGGACAGCAGGTTGATGCCGCCAAAGCCCAGCACCGCCGACACCGCCATGAACCCGAGGGCCGCCACGCAGGTCACCGACCCGCAGAGGCCGTCCAGGCCGTCGGTGAGGTTCACCGAGTTGGCGATAAAGACGATGCCCACCGTGCACAGCGGGAAGTAGAGGACGCCGAGGTCCAGCTGCCCGAGGAACGGGATGATGAGCACCGTCGAGGTGTCGCCGGCGGTGTAGAGAATGAGCAGATAGAGCGCCGCCGCCACAAACTGCATGATGAGCTTCTGCACGGCGGTGAGCCCGAGGTTGCGCTTCTTGATAACTTTAATATAGTCGTCGACAAAGCCGATTATACCATAGGCGAGCGCCAGCAGGATGGCGCCCCAGTAGCGGGCGGTCTCCACCGCGGTGCCGTACCAGCCGGTATTCTCCCCGCCGGACAGCATAAAATACCCCACCGCTGCCGCCAGCAGGATGGCGATGATGAACATGAAGCCGCCCATCGTCGGGGTGCCCTGTTTGTTCTTGTGCCAGCTGGGGCCGATGTCCAGGATGGTCTGCCCAAAGTGGAGCTTGTGCAGGAACGGGATGAGAAAATACCCGCTCCCTGCGGACACCGCAAAGCCGATGGCGGCCGCGGCCAATGTCGCCGTTGTATTCATAGATGACTGTTCTCCTCTTCCTTACTGTTCCTGGCTGGTTTCGTCCTCCGGGAAGGCGGCGGAAAGTACCTCACTGAGGTGCATCAGCAGGCTGCCCTTGAACCAGACGATGTCGCCGGGGCGGGCGGCGTCCCGCACGGCGGCGGCCAGCGCCGGCCGGTCGGGGTATTCCGCCGCGGCGGCAAGGCCCCCGGCTTTCGCCCCCTCCAGATAGAAGTGGGACTGGGGGCCGTATACCAGCAGCCGGTCCGCCACCCGGGCGGCGTGCCGGCCCACCGAGCGGTGCCCCTCCTCCGAGGCGCTGCCCAGCTCCCGCATATCGGCAAAGACGCAGATCTTTTCCCCCTGGCAGGGCATCCCCGCCAGCGTATCCAGCGCCGCGTGCATCGAATCGGGGGCGGCGTTGTAGCAGTCCTCCACCACGGTGACGCCGTTCCAGTCCCGGATGCGCTGGCGCATCCCCGAGATGGTGTACCGGGAGAGGGCTGCGGCGGCCTGCTCCGGGGCAAGCCCGGCCTCCACCCCCACCAGGAAGGCGGCGGTGGCGTTCATTGCGTTGTGGCGGCCCATGGCCGGGATCACCGCCGGGTAGCCGGCGCCGCGGTAGTCGATGACAAAGCGGGTCTCCTGCCCGGTGGTGACGATGTCCCGGGCCCGGGCGTCCAGCTCCGCCCCGTCGATGCCGAAGCGCAGCACCCGCAGCCGGGGGATCCGCACGGTGGAAAGCAGGTCGTTGTCCCCGCAGAGGATCAGGGGACTGCCGTCCGCCATGCCCTCGGTGATCTCCAGCTTGGCCGCGAGGATGTTCTCCCGGGTGCCGAGCCGCTCAAGGTGGGAGACGCCGACATTGGTGATGACCCCGATGTCCGGCCAGGCCACCCGGGTGAGCAGGCGGATATCCCCCAGGGCCTCCATGCCCATCTCAAAGACGGCGGCCTGTACGCTGTCGTCCAGCTCAAAGACGGTGGCCGGCAGACCGAGCTCGTTGTTGTGGTTGCCCTCGGACCGGAGGGTCCGGTACCTGGCCGACAGGACGGCGGCGATAAAGTCCTTGGTGGTGGTCTTGCCGACGCTGCCGGTGACCCCCACCGTCAGCGGGGAAAACCGCTGCCGGTAGGCCCCGGCGATGGCCAGCGGCGCATAAAAGCTGTTCGGCACGACGAGCAGCCGGGCCTGCTCCTCCGCCGTCAGGTCCGGCACCGGCTTCTGCACCACCGCCGCGGCGGCGCCGGTGCGCAGCGCCATCGGGACATAGCGGTGGCCGTCGGTGCGCTCCCCCTCCAGGGCGATGAACAGGCTGCCCGCCGGAAGATCCCGGGAGTCGGTGGAAATATGGGTGATCGCCGCGTCGGGGCCGTGATATTCGGCGCCGAGGGCGGCTGCAATCTCTGTGAGAGTCATCTGCTGCATGGTGATTCCTTCTCCGATCCTTGGTTTCTCTGCCGGGCAAGGCGGGCGGAGAGGTCGGCGACGATCTCCTTCTCGTTGAAGTAGACGGCGCCGTCCGCCAGGACCTGGTAGTCCTCATGGCCTTTGCCCAGCAATAAGAGTATATCACCTTCCCCGCAGGATGCAAGGGCGGTTTCGATGGCGGCAAAGCGGTCGGGCATCACCCGATAGTCCACGCCGCTGTTCTCCAGGCCAGGCAGGGCGTCGCCGATGATCTGCATCTCCGGCTCCTCCCGGGGGTTGTCCGAGGTGAGGATCACCCGGTCGGCATACCGGGCCACCGCCGCCGCCATCCCGGCGCGCTTGGAGCGGTCCCGGAGGCCCGGGCAGCCAAAGACCACCGTCATGCGGGCATCGGTGATGGAGCGCATGGTCGAGAGGGCCTTCTCGATGCCGTCGGGGGTGTGGGCATAGTCCCGGATCACCGGGAAGCCGAGGGCGTTCGGGCAGACCTCGAACCGGCCGGGGACACCGGCACAGCCGGCGATGTCCGCCGCTGCCCGGTCGAGGGGCACACCGGCCTCCACCGCCGCGGCGATCGCCCCGAGGGCGTTGTGGATGGAGAAGTCCCCGGGGGTCGCGATGCGCACCGGCAGCTCCCTGTCCCCGTGCACCAGCCGAAAACTGCTGCCGTCCGGCCGGACCTCGATCCCCTTTGCAACATAGCCGGCGTCCGCCGTCCGGTCGGAGAAGGTCACCGTCCGGCAGGGGAGCGTCTCAGCCAGCAGGCGGCCGTGGGCATCGTCCAGGTTGAGCACCGCCGTATCGCACATGGAAAAGAGCCGGCGCTTGGCGGCAAAGTACTCCTCCATCGTGTGGTGGAAGTCCAGGTGGTCCTGGGTGAGGTTGGTGAACACCGCCACCTCGAAGTGGAGCCCGTCCACCCGGTGCTGGGCCAGCGCATGGGAGGAGACCTCCATCACCACATACTCACAGCCCGCCGCCGCCATCTTGGCCAGCAGCGACTGGAGCTGGTAGGCGTCCGGGGTGGTGTATTTGGAGGGGAGGGAGATGGTGTCGATCTGGTTTTCCACCGTGCCGATGAGCCCGGTCCTGTGGCCGGCGGCGGAAAGCAGATGCTTGATCAGAAAGACGCTGGTGGTCTTACCGTTGGTGCCGGTGACGCCGATGAACTTCATCTTCTCCGCCGGGCGGCCGAAGTAGTTGGCGCAGAGCACCGGGTAGGCCAGGTGGGTATCCTCCACCAGGATCTGCCCCGGCAGCCCCAGGTCGCGGTCGGTCACCACGGCGGCGGCGCCGAGCTCCACCGCCCTGGCGGCGAAGTCGTGGCCGTCGAACCGCAGGCCCTTCTGGCAGACGAAGACCCAGCCGGGCTCCAGCTGGCGGGAATCGGCGGTAAGGCCCAGCACCTCACGGTCGGGCAGCTCCCCCGACCAGGTCAGGCCGGTGAGCAGTTCTGATACGAGCATGATCGTTCCTCCTTCCCGGCGGCGCCGGGAGTGCTGTTTTTCTATCCTGCGGGGCTCAGTCCGGAAGGGCGTTGCCCTGCACCTCAAAGGTGACGGTGATCACGGTGCCGATCTCGGCGTTTTCCCCGGCCTCGATGGACTGGGCCACGGCCACGCAGCCCTCGTGCTCCAGGCTCTCCCCTTCGATCTTGATGTTGAACCCGGCGTTGAGGATCAGGCGGTTGGCCTCGTTGCCGGTCTTTCCGATGACATAGGGCACCGAGGCGGTGGTCTTCTCCCCCTCTTCGGTGTAGAGCACCACCGTGCCGCCGCCGGGAATGGGCATCGCGGCGCCGGGGGTCTGCCCGACGACGGTGGTGCCGCTGCCCACCACCCGGTACTCCAGTCCGGCCTGAACCAGCGTGCTCTGGGCCTCCTGAAGGCCGTAGTTGATCAGGTACGGGGTGGCCATATCCGCCGAGGAGAGCTCCTCCTCGGTGTAGCTCGGCTCAAAGCCGAGGTAGGGCAGGATATCGGCCAGGATGTTGCCCACCACCGGCGCGGCGATGACCGAGCCGTACTGGTTGTTCTTCTGGGGCTCGTCGAGCATGACGAGGACGGCGATCTCCGGGTCGTCCGCCGGGGCGAAGCCGTAGAAGGAGAGGATGGTCTCATCGCCCTCCTGGTCGAGCTTCTGGGAGGTGCCGGTCTTGCCGCCGATGCGGTAGCCGGGCACCGCCGCCCGGGCGCCGGAGCCGCCCTCCCCGCTGACCACCTGCTCGGCATAGGAGGCCACCAGCGCGCTGGTCTCCTCCGAGATCACCTGGCGGACCACCACCGGCTCGGTGCTGGAGATGACATTGCCGTCGCTGTCCAGCACCTGGCTGACCACATAGGGCTGCATCAGGTAGCCGCCGTTTACCGTGGCGTTGACCGCCGTCATCAGCTCCAGCGCGGTGACCTTGAAGGTCTGGCCGAAGGACGCCGACGACAGCGAGGCCATATTCTCGTTGAGCATTGTCTCCCGGGAGTGCATGATGCTGGTGGCCTCGCCCGGGAGGTCGACGCCGGTGACATCGTAGAGGCCGAATTTGTCCAGGTACTCCATAAAGAGCTCCGCCCCGAGCGCCTGGCCGGTCATGATAAAGGCCGGGTTGCAGGAGCCCTTGATGGCCCCGACAAAGTCGAGGTTTCCGTGGCCGCCGGCCTTCCAGCAGGCGATGCGGTTGCCCGCTACCTCGATGTAGCCCGGGCAGTAGAACGGCGTCGACCCGGTGACGGTGCCGGTCTCCAGCGCGGCGGAGGCGGTGATGAGCTTGAAGACCGAGCCCGGCTCATAGGGGTCGGAGATGGCCTTGTTGCGCCACTGGGCCAGCTGCGCCTCGCCGAGGGCCTCGTAGTAGGCGTCCAGCTTCTCCTCGTCGCCGCCGGCCTCCTCCAGCTGTTCGGCCAGGGCCTCGGCGGTGGCGGTATCGTAGATGGCGCTGGGCTCGTTCGGGTCAAAGTCCGGCTTGGTGGACATGGCCAGGATCTCCCCGGTCTTGACATCCATCACGATGCCCACCGCACGGTTCTGCACCTCGTGCTCCTGGACGGCGTTCTCCAGGTGCTTTTCCAGGTAGTGCTGCACCGTCTCGTCGATGGTGAGCACCAGGCTCTGGCCGTCCTCGGCGTCGTAGATCTGCTGCTCGCTGAAGGGCATCGCGGTGCCCTTGGCGTTGCGCACCGAGGCGATGACCCCGTCGGTGCCGGAGAGGGCCTTGTTGTAATAGGCCTCAAGGCCGTAGGCGCCGCTGCCGTCGCTGCCGGTGAAGCCCAGCACCGTCGAGGCCAGGTTGCCGTAGGGGTAGTAGCGCATCGCCTCCTCGGTGAGGTAGATGCCCCTGATGTCGTTTTCCTGAATAAAGGCGGTGACCTCATCGGCGGTGTCGTTGTCCACCTTCTTCTTGATGGTCTCGTTGTAGCGCCAGGTCTTGAGGGACTTCTCGTAGACCATATCGTAGTCCACATCGAGGATCTCCGAGAGGCCGGAGGCCACCAGCTCCCGCTGCTCCTCCTTCATCTCCGCCGGGGAGATGAACACCGTCCAGACGGTGACGCTCCGCGCCAGCGTCTTCATATTGCGGTCGTAGATGTTGCCCCGGGTGGCGGTGATGGAGGTGGAGTACATCTGCTGGCTGCTGGCCTTTTCCTTCCACATATCCGCCTGGACCACCTGCAGGTAGAACAGCCGGACGATCAGCACGGCCATCGCCGCGCCGAGCATCAGCATCACCAGCCGCACCCGTCCGCCGGGCGCCTTGGACCCCTTGATCGCCATTGATTATCCTCCCAAATCCTGACAAAAACCGTAAAAAGAGCGTGAAACAAATCAAGAGTTAAGGCCGGTCCGCGGTTCTTAACTCTCGATTCCCCTTAATTTTTATTGAAGCTGATCCGCAGATATTCCAGCGCGGAGCCGATGGTGTCCGCGATGCCCTCGAGGATCGAGGTCTGGGACGGGGTGCTCGCGGTGGTGACGATCTTGTCCCCGGCGCTGCGGTTGACATAGGTGACCTGATAGGGCTCGAGCTCCGCGAGGCCGAGTTCGTTTTTGGCCACATCCTCGATGTTCCGCAGCGACATCCGGCTCTCGATGGAGGTCTGGAGCCGCTCGTTCTCATCGAGCAGGAGCTCGTGGCGCTCGGTGGCCTCCGCCACCTGGTCGCTGAGCTCGGTGAGCACCGCGTTGGAGTAGAGCAGCAGGCAGAGGGATACGGTCATCAGCGCCACCAGGAAGACGGCCTTCGCCGCCATCTTCGGGCGGGCCAGCTCCTCCCTGGAATGTTCGGCCACCACCTTGACCCTGGGCTTTTCCTCCTGCGGGCGCTTGGGCTTGGGCTCATAGATCGAAAGATCGTATGCGGTACTGGGCATCCGGATCACTCCCCTTTCCCCGCCCCGGCGTCGGCCCGGGACGGCAGCTTCTCGCAGACGCGCAGCTTGGCGCTGTGGCTGCGGTTGTTTTCCGCAAGCTCCTCCTCACTGGGGAGGATGGGCTTTTTCGTGATGAGTTTGGCGGTGGGCTTGTGCCCGCAGACGCACACCGGGAAATCCGGCGGGCAGATGCAGCCCCTGGCCATGTCGGCAAACTTCTGCTTGACCATCCGGTCCTCCAGCGAGTGGAAGGTGATGATGGCAAACCGCCCGCCCGGGGCCAGGCAGTCAAAGGCCTTGTCCAGGCACTGGGACAGGTGGTCCAGCTCGCCGTTGACGGCGATGCGGATGGCCTGGAAGGTGCGCTTGGCGGGGTGGCCGCCGCTGCGCCGGGCCGCCGCCGGAATCGACTCCTTGACGATGTCCACCAGCTGGAAGGTGGTCCCGATCGGGGCCTTTTCCCGGTGGGCGGCGATGTTTTTGGCGATCTGGAAGGCGAACTTCTCCTCGCCGAACTCCCGCAGCACCCGCGTGAGAGCCTCCACCGAATAGCCGTTCACCAAGTCCCGGGCCGAAAAGCCCGACTGGCTCATGCGCATATCGAGGGGGGCGTCCACATTGTAGGAGAAGCCCCGGCTGCCCTCGTCCAGCTGATGGGAGGAGACCCCGAGGTCGAGGAGGATCCCGTCGACGGCGGCGATGCCAAGCCCGCCGAGGATGCCGTCGATGTCGGCAAAGTCCCCCTGCACCACCCGGGCGGCGGGATAGGGGGCCAGCCGCTCTTTCGCGGCGGCGACGGCGTCCGGGTCCTTGTCGATGGCGATGAGCCGGCCGCCGTCGGTCAGCCGCCTGGCGATCTCCCGGGAATGGCCCGCACCGCCGGCGGTGCCGTCCACATAGATGCCGTCCGGCCGGATGGCCAGCGCGTCGATGCACTCCTGGAGCAGCACCGACTTATGGGAAAACTCCATCTCTCTCCCCTCCTCTCCCGTTTGAAATCACTCAGAAGCCGAGCTCGTCCATGGCCTGGGCCACATCCTGCGCCGAGACGGCGTCGTTGACGGCGTGGTACCGGGCGGCGTCCCAGATCTCGGCCCGCACCGACGCGCCGATGACCATGACCTCCCGGTCCAGGCCGGCGTACTCCCGCAGATTGGCCGGGATCAGAATGCGCCCCTGCCTGTCCGGCTCCACCTCCACCGCGCCGGCGAAGAAGAACCGCTGCAGCATCCGGGACCGGCTCATCGGCAGGGCCTTGATCTTCGCCTCCAGCTCGGCCCAGCCCTCCGGCGAGTAGACGAACAGGCAGTTGTCCAGGCCCTTGGTGACGATGAACCGCTCCCCAAGGTCCTCCCGGAGTTTGGCCGGGAAGTGAAGGCGGCCTTTGGCATCGATACTGGGACTGAATTCCCCGATGAGCATCGCCTTCACCTCCTTTCGCGATTGTCCACCAAACCCCACTTTTACCCACTTACTTATCATTTATTATACTTTGCACCGTGAAAAATTGCAAGCGTTTTTTCCAATTCGGGTAACTTTTCCAGGGCAAAAATTCTGTGCAAAAAGCGAGTCACACTTGGGTATTTTCGTGGGATTCTTGTAATATCTCCCAAAAGGAACAGATGTTCTAAGCAAATTGGTTCCGATTCCAAAGCAGTTTATTTTCCATATCTGTAAATATTATACAGTCCCAAATAAAACCGGGTTTTCCTCGTCTTCCCCACCGGGCGGGAAAAAGACGGGGTTTTTCCGGCGGCGGGCCGCTTTTTCCACGGATTTTGCGGGGCTTTTCCCGCCCGGACCCCACTTTTTCCGCCGGAAAAGCAGACAGCCTCCCCGCTTTTATCCAAGCGGAGAGGCTGAAAACTGGAAACGAACATATATTTTTTCTCGCCGGAGCGGACCAAAAAAGCCGCTGCCCGGCGGCCGGAGGAGGAATTTTCCACCGTGCCTTTCGTCACCGCACCTTCAGGTGCTGGCTTTTTCCTTACGGAGGATGGTCCCCTTTGTGAAGACGGCCTCGCAGGGCACCGAGAAGGGCATCATTGCGTGGGGGGCGGCGGGGACCGGCTCCCCGGCGGCGTCCCGGATCTCGGCGACCGTCAGGCGGTAGGGCTCCCGGCCGGGCTCCAGCACCTCCAGCACATCGCCGGCGGCGAAGCGGTTGCGCTGGGTGCCGTAGAGGCGTCCGCCCTCACAGCGCTCCACCACGCCGACGATGTCCCACTCCCGGACATAGCCGCCGGTGAGGTAGCACTGGTCCGGCCGCCCGTAGTAGAAGCCGGTGCAGTACTCCCGGTGGGAGACCTTGTAGACCTCCTCCGCCAGCCAGCCGTCCAGCCGGTAGTGCTCCGGGTCGGCCAGGTACCGGTCCACCGCCTGGCGGTAGGCGTTGGTGACCACCGAGACATAGTAGGCGCTCTTGGCCCGGCCCTCGATCTTCAGCGAGGTGATGCCGGCGTCCACCAGGTCGTCGATGTGGTCGATCATCGACATATCCTTGGCGTTGAGGATATAGGAGCCGTGCTCGTCCTCAAAGATGGGGAAATACTGCCCCGGGCGCTTTTCCTCCATCAGGTAGTAGCTCCAGCGG
>CAJFQR010000012.1 GCA_904419105.1 Candidatus Avimicrobium faecavium | reverse complement strand
GGCTATGTGGAAAATGAATCTCCCCGTATGGTGATGACCCCCTGGTTTCCGGAGGAGATTCCCTTTAATATGGCGGCGGAGATCGGCACCCAGAAGGTCATCAACGAGCACTCTACCATCGGCCTTGTGGTCACCACCGACGGCAGCATCAGTGACATCCCCCGGGAGGAATACCAGGAGGCGGAGGAGCGGGTCATCCGGGAACTTACCGAGATCCGCAAGCCCTTTGTGGTGCTGCTCAACTGCGCCGATCCCACCGCCGCCTCTGCCCAGCAGCTGCGCCAGGAGATGGAGGAACGCTACGGCGTGCCGGTGCTGGCTCTTTCCTGCCTGGCGATGACCAGGGAGGAAGTGGTTCGCGTACTCGGTGCGGTGCTCTACCAGTTCCCGGTGCGGGAGATCGCCGTTCAGCTGCCCCGCTGGATCTTCTCACTGCCGGCGGAGCACTGGCTGCGCAAGAGCCTCTTCTCCAGCATCACTGAGGCGGCTTCCGGTGTCGAACGCCTTCAGGACGCAGCAGACCTGGCACAGCGGCTCTCCGATGCCGAGTATGTCACCGAAGCTGCCGTCCGGGAGATCCTCCCCGGCGAAGGCGCCGCCCGGATGCGTCTCGGTCTGGACGAGGGCCTCTTCTACAAGGTGCTTGGCGAGACCACCGGCCTTTCCATCGAAAACGAGGAAGAACTGATGACCTCCATCACCGAGCTCGCCGCCGCCAAGCGGGAGTACGACAAGGTCAAGGATGCCCTCGACCAGGTCAACGCCACCGGCTACGGCATCGTGATGCCCTCCATCGACGAGCTCACCCTCGACGAGCCGGAGATCGTCAAGCAGGGCGGACGCTATGGAGTACGGCTGCGGGCCTCGGCTCCGTCGATTCACCTGATGCGGGCGGACATCACCACCGAGGTGGCCCCGATCGTTGGCAGTGAGCGCCAGTCGGAGGATCTGGTCATGTATCTGCTCAAGGAGTTTGAGGACTCGCCGGAGAAGATCTGGGAGTCCAATATCTTCGGCAAGAGCCTTCATGAGCTGGTGAACGAAGGCCTGCACAACAAGCTGAGCCGGATGCCCGCCGATGCCCGCATCAAGCTCCAGGAGACCATCGAGCGCATCATAAATGAGGGTTGCAGCGGTCTCATCTGCATCATTTTGTAAAAATCAAGTATAATATTCCTGATCGTAATTTTCTGAATTGGACAGACAGCCCGGCTGGGCGGGAAGGCACACAGGCGCTCCCGCATCGACCGGGCTGACTTTTTTGGCTGCTTCGATATAATTCGTATAATTGGGATATAATATTACAATTTGGAATGAATCTCATCTTGCTCCGGCAGCCGCCCGCCGTTCCAAAACCACCCGAGGGCGGTCGTGAACCGGGAGACCCGCTTGTTGGAGTGGCGGCCGCTGTCGCTGATGACCGTCACCCTCTCCGCTCCGAGCCGGGTCCGGAGGGCGGCAGCCGCCTCCTCAGCGGACTGGCCGGCGTCCCGGTGCATCGAGTACTTGCCGGCGCCCTCGGCCCGCCCGTAGGAGAGAAAGAATCTACAGTCCCCCACCGGATCGTGCCCTGCCAAAAACGGGATGAACCCGTCGTACCAGTTGGAGCCTGAGATGCTCATCGACCAGCCGAAGTTCGCGCTCCGGAAGGGGGCGTAGGTGGCCAGCAGTCCGCTGAGCGAGAAGCCCAGGATCCCGGTGTCCGCCGGGTCGGCACTCACCGGCAGTTCCGCCCGCAGGGCGGGCAGCAGCACCTCGTCCAGCCGGCGGAGGTAGTCGTCCGCCTTGCCGGGAAAGTCCGGATAGTCCACATCGAAGCCCCTGGCTGGCCAGGGGGTGTAGTCGGCGTCCCGCTGCTCGCCGCTGTCCAGCCCCACCAGTACCAGCCCCTGGCCGGCGGCAGCCATCTTCTCCTCCAATGGGGAGAGCACCTGGGGCAGGATGTCAAACAGCGACCGGCCGTCCCCGACCAGCACCAGCCGGCAGGGGGCGGCGGTCAGTGACTTTGGCGGGAGATAGAGGTCGGCTTTGATGCCGCCGAACACCCGCTGGACTGTCGTACCGCGCATAATCATCACCTCAGGGCTATTGTACCACAGTCCGGCCGGCGTTTACAGCCCTGTGAGCTCGCGCAGCCGCCGGGCTGTCTCCTCGGGTGTTTCCTCAGAGGCGGGCAGCAACAGCCGCTCCAGCGCATCTTCGGCATCGGCGGCCTCCCGCAGGCAGCGGGCCGCTTCGGCCAGCGCTTGACGCTGCAGCCGCTTGTTCTCCAGCAGCCGGGCCTTGAGGCGTCGCATCTCCTCCGGTGCGGTGAACCGCCGGGCGTTCACCACCCGGACTGGCTCCTGTTCCGGCAGGTGGAAGCCGTTGGCGGTGAGGTAGACTACCCCGGCCTCCGGGAAGAAGAGGTGTTCCGGTTCTCCGTCCGGGAAGAGAGGGCAGCGGCAGCGCACCACTGTGAGCCCGAGCTGCGCCCCGGCATCGGCGAGCAGGGTGAGCAGCTCCCCGGAAAAGGCACCGTATGGGTCCTCCAGCCGGGTGAGCGACCAGCCTGGCGGCAGCTCCCCAAGGGTGATGCCGTCGCCGCCGATGGCAGTAAAATACCCCTCCCAAACTCTGCCGCCTCCGTTGGTGGCCGTCCGCAGGTCCCGTCGGACCAGCCGTTCGGCTAAGCGCTGGATCTTGCGGTGATCGGCGGCCCGATTCACCGCCGCCCGGCAGATGGCCGCTGCAGCCGCAGCCACCGACAGATAGGCCCGCCCTTGCCGCCTGGCCTCGTTGGCGATCTGACGCAGCGGGACAGCAGCGCGCAGTGCCTCGGCACTGTGCAGCACCGGAGGCCGGCCGGTATGAGAGGCGGCGGTCCAGGCGGAGGGCCCCAGCGGCACCGTACCGGCGAGCAGCAGCCACCCTTCGGTGAGCAGCCCGTCCCAGCGGCCGGCTCGGTCAGGAGAGGGTAGCAGCAGTCCACCGGTACCGGAGGCAGCCAGATCGGAAGCAAGCGCCTTCCACACTGCCGAGGCTGTCTCCGAGCGGACGCCATCCAGCACCAGGCAGCGCAGTCCGGAGACAAGCACCGCCTGGTCCGCCAGGCTCCGGGGGCCGTCCGGTGTGTTGGCGCGAAGGCAGGGCCCCCGCCGCCAAAGGTTTTCGTCCATAGTGATCCTCCTTTATCATAGGATAGTCCATTCTATTCCTCCGGGACAGAGGAGGCCACAACCGCCTGTCCGGGAAAAATATGCCGTTTTCTGTCGACCGCCATCGGGAAAATGTGATATACTATCCTCAATAAGAACAGCGCAAGGAGTGAAGATCATGTCACGGACCGCAATCCTCCGCCAGATGCAGGCGGATCTTCAGCAGTGTCGCCGCTGCGGCCTCTGCCAGGGGCGGACCCAGGCAGTGCTCGGGGCAGGGGTGCCCAATTCCCGCATCGTCATCGTCGGTGAGGGCCCCGGCCGCAATGAGGATGAGCAGGGCAAGCCCTTTGTCGGCCGCAGCGGCCAGCTTCTCGACCGAATGCTCGAGGAGGTGGGTCTTTCCCGCAATAAGAATGTCTTTATTACCAACATTGTCAAATGCCGCCCGCCGGAGAACCGGGACCCTCAGCCGGAGGAAATCGCTGCCTGTCGGGTCTGGCTGGATCAGATCCTTGCGCTCATCGACCCGAAGGTGATCCTCTGCGTCGGGCGCATTGCCGCCACGCAGCTCTTTGATCCGCACTTTCGGGTCACCCGTCAGCATGGGGAGACTCGCCAGCTGGATGGGCGGCTGGTGATGGCCACCTTCCACCCGGCGGCAATCCTGCGCAATCCCTCCTATAAAGAGATGATGGAGGCGGATCTGCGCAAACTGGCACAGCTCATCGAGGAAGATGGTATGCTGTGAGGGATGGGGAATGTATGGGTTTTGTAAAAAATGCGGTTTGGTTTTTTTACGCCCTTGTCCCATAGCGGGAGATGTTGTATAATAAAACTGGTCCTGAAGAACAAGACCCACGCGGCGCTGCCGCGGTTTTGGAAACGGAGGAAGTTGTAATTATGGCAAAGAAGATCCTTGTTGAAACCAGCGCAAGACATGTCCACCTGTCCGATGCCGACCTGGAGACCCTGTTCGGCAAGGGTGCGGTCCTGCATAAGAAGAAGGACCTCTCCCAGCCCGGCCAGTTCGCCAGTGAGGAGAGAGTTGATGTCGTCGGCCCGAAAAAGACCCTGGCCCGTGTCTCGGTCCTCGGTCCCACCAGAAAGCAGACCCAGGTTGAGCTGGCTATGACCGATGCCCGTTCCATCGGCATCGATGCCCCCATCCGTGAGTCCGGCGACCTGGAGGGTTCCGCCGGCTGCAAGCTGGTCGGCCCTGCCGGTGAGATCGAGCTGAGCGAAGGCGTCATCATCGCCAAGCGCCACATCCACACCACCCCGGAGGATGCCGCTGAGATGGGCGTCACCAACGGTGAGATCGTCAGCATCAAGCTGGATACCGCCGAGCGTGCCCTCACCTTCGGTGATGTCGTCGTCCGTGTCAGCCCGAACTATGCCACCGTTGTCCACATCGATACCGATGAGTCCAATGCGGCCAATTGCAAGGGCGAGGTCTACTGCGAGATCGTCAAGTAAATCGCTTTTTTCAACGGGGATCGGGTGCCTGCCGGGCATCCGGTCCCTGTTTTTTCGTTGCCGGTTTGACAAACTCCGCCTGTCGCGGTATACTTTGAAGAGAAACAGTAATAGGAATCATAACTATATTTTCAGGTGATCACTATGAAGTACTCCCGGCAGCGGGAGAGCATCTTGAACGCTCTGACGGAAAAGCTGGACCACCCCACAGCGGAGATGGTCTATCAGTGTGTCAAAAAAGAGCAGCCCAATATCAGTCTCGGCACCGTCTACCGCAATCTCAATCAGCTGGTGGCCCAGGGGGTGGTGCGGCGCATCGCCACCCCGACCAGCGGCGACCGGTTTGACTGCCGCATCGATCCCCACGCCCATCTTATGTGTTCCTGCTGCGGCCGGGTTTTTGATCTTGAGGACGGCCTGCTGCTGGAGATCGACCGCAATGTGCTGGCCACCACCGGTTTTCTGGTCAACGACCGGCAGCTGCTGCTTCGAGGTCTCTGTGCCGATTGCCTGGCTCGCCAGGGGATCGATATCTCCTGCCTGCCGGAGGATCTCCCCGAGTGACCTCTGCCACTTTTTTGGAAGAACCTCTTGACAAGGACCGGTTTTTGCGGTAAAATTTTATTTGCGTCGGCGGGGTATAGCGCAGTTTGGTAGCGTGCTTGGTTCGGGACCAAGAGGCCGCGGGTTCGAGTCCCGCTACTCCGACCAAAAACGAGTGTTCTTATGGCATTTGAGGCTATAAGGACACTCGTTTTTCTTTTTATCACTCATTCGATGAAACCAAATTTCGACCAGAGGGCAACCTGCACGATTTCATCAAAGGCCGTGTATGAAAGAAATCCACTCTCCAAAACCGGATAGAAGTCGGAACAATTGACGTTGCTGTTTTTGCCGACCTTTAAGTGGTATCTTTCCTTCGGTCACCACCTCGCAAAAAGCCCACAGACATCGCATCAATGCGCGCCTGTGGGCTTTTTCAAATCCGATCCATCGATTTGGTATAGATTCATGCCTGTTCTGCAGCTGGGATTGTGTAGCTGGTCAGTCTGCGCCGGCATCGGATAGTCCGGCAATGCAAGCAGTTCGGTGATGGTACCAAAGAAGCAGGCGGCGATGAGAAGGCGCAGGCAACCCACCAATGTGCTTTCGTGATAGACGGTGAGTTTATGGCCCTTTTGAGCGCCCCGGGTCGTAGTCCCTCGGATAGATGCAGGCTGGGTCAGAACGAGTCCGAATCTGCCTCCCTAAAAAGTTTCCCTCCATTCGAGCATCGTTATGGTATAAACTACCCCGTTTCCTCCGGAACAGCTATTGGTAGAGACTTGCAAAGAAAAGCAGTCGTGCCAGTTATGCTGTTCATAATTTATGCCTTGTCCGTCCGGGCCGGGCGTGGTACAGTAAAGAAAAGGACCGGACTTTTAGCGCCGGAGTGAATCCACCGGTGGATGTGGAAAAAGAGGTGTTTTGTATGAGAAAATTTTCCGTTTTGCTCGGATGTGTTCTGGCGGCGCTGGCTGTCACCGGTTGCACAGCCGGTGACAACGCCTCCGAGGTCCAGGAGAGCTACTCTCAGGCGGAGATCTCTTCGGAAAGCGAGACCAGTTCTTCTCAAGAAGATTCTGCCACAGCTGCCGCGCTGGAACTGGTACAGGAGGCGAACTGCGATGTGCCCGATTTTCTGACTCCGGAACAGCAGACCCTCTACCGGAAGGCCAAAACTGCCTATAACCAGTTTACCTTGTATACCGATGGCTTTGGCAGCACGGAGTACACGCCGGTGGAGGTAAAGGGATATTCTGGCGCATTTTATGTGGGGAACGGCTCTATTACCACCTGGGCGGATTTTAAGGCCGCTATGTTGGGACTGTTTACCCCCGAATATCTGGATGAGCTTAATTACAACTTTGTAAAACGAGAGAACGGGGCAGAGGATCACTATGCGCACTTTGTCGACTATCAGGGTCGCTTGGCCTTTGCGGATGGTGCCCGAGGAAGCAATCCCCTGCGCCTGCCTCCTGATCGGTTTGAATTGATTTCCGAAACGGAGGACGAGATCCGGTTTTATGTGATCGGCACCTATCAGGATTATGTGGAAAACGACGCCGGTGAATTGGTCCAGGAGGGCGGGGTTACCGAGGAGAAAAAGGAAATCGTTCTCACCCGGACCGATGCAGGCTGGCGATTCAGCCAATTTGCGGTTACCTATTGAGCTGCTGTGGCAGAGCGGGCATTATTAAAAAAACGGCTTGCGGTTTTTCGTCAAATGGATTAAAATAGGGAATGCAAATCTGTGCAAGGTGTTGCGCCCGGGCTGGAGAGCGGGAACTGTGTTTCAGGCCAGACACGCATCTCTGTCCCAACCTATGGGTGAGCAAATTGCCGGAGAAAAGCAACACTATGGTTACGCCGTATCCGTATGGGCGGAACGGCAGTAAGGAGAATGACAGATGAATACCAACAGTAAAACCCTGCGTCTGAGCCGACTCGCGCTGTTTGCGGCGCTGATTCTGCTGCTCAACTACACGCCGCTGGGCTACATCCACCTTTTCGCATTGGAGATCACCCTCATCGTGATCCCGGTTACCGTCGGGGCTATGCTCCTCGGCCCGGCAGACGGCGCCGTTCTCGGCGGCATCTTCGGCCTTACCAGCTTTGCCACCTGCTTCGGTTCCAGCCAGTTCGGTGCGATGCTGCTGTCCATCAACCCCATCGCCACCTTCATCACCTGCGTGGTGGCCCGGGTGCTGGCTGGCTTCCTCACCGGCGTTGTGTTCCAGGCGCTGCACCGCTTTGAGCGTACCCGCGGCCTCTCCTACGCCATCGGCGGGCTGCTCGGCCCGGTGTTCAATACCCTGTTCTTTATGGGCAGCATCCTGCTGTTCTTCTGGAACACCGACTATATCCAGGCTATGGCTGCCGGAATGGGCACCGCTAACCCGTTGGTGTTTGTTGCCCTCTTTGTCGGCATCAACGCCGTCTTTGAGACCGCCGTCAGCTTCCTGGTGTCTGCTGCGCTGTGCCGGGTGCTCTATCCCATTGTGAACAAGGGCGCCGGCCATCCCCACGCTGCCCAGGCCGCGTGACCGTCTGAAAAATTTGCAAATCGTTCCCTGCGGACCCCGCCTCCGGCGAGGTCCGTTTTTTTATCCTCCGCTGCGGCGATTTCCTTTTCCGGCGCTCTGTGATACAATAGGGGTAATCTGATGTGTGAGGTGAATACGATGCTGCAACTGATCCTGGGCCGGGCTGGCAGCGGAAAAACCGGAGAGCTCTACCGTCGCATCGGTGCGGCGGCGGACCGGGGAGACCGGGCCATTTTGCTGGTGCCGGAGCAGTTCACCTTTGAGAATGAACGGGAACTCTACCTGCGGCTGGGCCCGGAGCGCTCCGCCAGGGTGGAGGTGCTCGGCTTCAAGCGCCTGTGCAACAACATCTTTCGCTTCTACGGGGGACTGGCCGGCCGTTCGCTGGACGATACCGGCCGCCGAATCCTGATGGGTGTGGCCCTGCGGGAGATGGGCAGCGGCCTGACGGTCTATGGCCCCCAGGCGGACAAGCCCGGCTTCATCGAGGACCTGATCGGGGAGGTCCGGGAGCTCAAAAGCGCCGGAGTTACTCCGGAGACTCTCTCCGCCGCCTCCATCGCCGACCCGTCCCTGGCGGACAAGGTCGGGGACATTGCCGCCATCTACGCCGCCTATCAGGCTCTCATCGACCAGAATTATCTGGACGGGGAGGATGATATTCTCCGGGCCCTGGAGCTGGTCAGTCCTCGGGAGTTCTTTGGCGGGGTGAGCGTGTTTATCGATTCATTCACTGCCTTTATGGAGGCGGAATACCGCCTCCTCGCCGCAATTCTCGCCGGTGCCGATGAGGTCACCGCCGCCTTCACCTGTGACGGCCTCCTCGACGATGAGGGGGGACTCGGCGTCTTTTCCGCCTCGAAGGAGACCGCCGCCCGGCTTATTCGTCTGGCGGAGGATGCGGCGGTGCCGGTGGCAGAGCCGCTGGTGATGGGGGAACCCCTCCGCTTTCAGGCCGAGGGGCTGCGCCGCATTGAGCGGGGCCTCTTCCGGGAACGTCCCGCCGGAGAGCCGGCAGGGGAGGGGGTCATGCTGGTGGAGGCCGGCGATGTATACGAGGAGTGTGCCGCCGTGGCGGCCTCTATCTGTGCCGATGTGCGCGAGAGGGGGATGCGGTACAATCAGATCGCCGTCATCTGCCGGGGCCTGACCCCCTACCGCATCGCTCTGACCCGCAGTTTCGAACGGTATGGGATCCCCTTTTTTGCCGACCTGCCGGAGGGCGCCGGCAGCACCCCGGCGGTGGTGGCAGCAGAGACCGCCCTGGACTGTGCCGCTGAGGGCTTTACTGCCGGACATCTGCTGCGCTTTGCCAAGTGCGCCGTCGTCGGCCTCGCCCCGGAGGACACTGCCGAGTTTGAGAACTACTGCTACATCTGGAACGCCGGCCCGAAGGACTGGTCTGCCCCCTTCCGCAACCACCCGGACGGTCTCGGTGCCACACTGGACGACCGGGCCCGTGAGCGGTTGAACCGGGCCAACGCCGTTCGGGAGGCGGTGCTGCCGCCTCTGGAGCGCTTTCGCCAGGCGGTGCGGGAGGCGGATGGCCCCGGCTTTGCCGCCGCCGTCTACGACCTGCTGATGGCGGTGGATGCTCCGGATCACATCCGTGCTCTCTGTGCCCAGGCCGGCAGTGAGGAGGAGGCTGCCCGGGCGCTGGAGCGGGAGGACCGGGCCTGGGAGGCGCTGATGGGCCTGCTGGACACGCTGGCCGCCGTTATCGGTCCCCGCCGGCTGTCGCTGCCGGTGCTGCGCAGTCTCTTCCTGTCCGGGGCGGCTGGTATCTCCCTCGGGGAGATCCCCCAGACCCTGGACCAGGTCATCGTCGGCACTGCCGACCGTATCCGTCCCACCGGGATCCGCTCGGCCTATGTCATCGGTGCCAGTGCCGGCGTCTTTCCCGCCGCCTGCGGTGCTGCCGGCCTCTTTGGAGAGGGGGAACGCCGGGCGTTGATCGCCGCAGGGATCCCCCTGTCTCAGACCGCTCAGACCCAGGCGGTCCGGGAGAAGTTCTATGCCTATTTTGCGGTGACGGTCCCCTCCGAGCGGCTGTGGATCAGCTTTCCCGCCCAGGGGCTGGACGGCGGGGCCGCCTCGCCGTCGTCCATTCTGACCGAGTCCGCCGCCCTTACCGGGCACTCCCTGATACCGGCCAGGGCGCTGGATCTTCCCCAGGTGGTGAACCGGACAACTGCACTGGAGCAGCTTGCCGCCGCCCCGGATGGGGAAGAGGGGGCCGCCCTGCGCGCGGCGCTGGACGGTGGTCTTGACCTGCCGCGCCATGTGCAGGCCGCCGCCACCCACCGGGCCGCCATCACAGACCGTGGCACCGCCCGGCAGCTCTTCGGCGGGGATATGACCCTGTCCGCCACCCGGCTGGAGCTCTTTTACAGCTGCCCCTATTCCTACTTCTGCCGCTACGGGCTGCGGCTGCGCATCCGGCGCAGGGCGGAGTTCTCCCCCCTCGAGTTCGGCACATTGGTGCACGCGGTGCTTGAGGCACTGATGCGCGCCCACACCCCCCAGGAGCTTCAGGACATGGAGGACGCCCTCCTGCGCCGGGAGATCCGCCGCCTGGCGGACGCGCTGCTCCCGACCCGGGTCGCCGATCCCGCTGCCCTCCCCAGGCGATTTACCTATTTATATGGGCGTATGGCGGAACAGATCTTCCGGCTGGTGCGGATCCTCGCCGCCGAGCTCTGCCAGAGCGAGTTCAAACCGCTGGCCTATGAGTATCCGATCTCCGAGCGGGAGGGTACCCGTCCGGTGGTGCTGCGCACCGCCGATGGCGACCGGGTGCGGGTCGAGGGCAAGGTGGACCGGGTGGACCTCTATGAGGGCAGCGACCGGGACTATATCCGTGTCATCGATTACAAGACCGGTAAAAAGGAGTTCGTCCTCAGCGAGGCGGTGCAGGGGCTCAATATGCAGATGCTCCTCTACCTCTTTACCCTCGGGGAGAACGGCATCGGCCCGCTGCGCCATCCCGGGGAGGCCGGCGTCCTCTACCTGCCGGGCACCGGCGGTTTTACCCGCGGGGACCGCACCACCCCGGATAAGGATATCCTTGACGACCAGCGCAGCCAGTATCGGATGAGCGGGATGGTGCTGGATGAGCCGGAAGTGGTGGAGGCGATGGAACTCGGCGTCAGCGGGGTGTTCATCCCGGTGACCAGAAACAAGGACGGCAGCTTCACCAAGCGCTCCTCGCTGGCCAGCGCCCATCAGCTCGAACTGGTGCGCCGCCAGCTCGAGCGGAACATCGTCGAGATGGCGGAGCTGCTCCATCAGGGACAGATCCCCGCCGTCCCGGCCCGCCGGGGCGCCGCGCTGCCCTGCGCCTACTGTGAATACCGGACGGTCTGCGGCCGGGAGGATCCCTGGCCCGACCGACCGATCGTCAAACTCTCAAATGCGGAGATCTTCTCCGAACTGGAAGGAGGCCAGCTCGCATGGCGGATATGACCTGGACCGCGGAACAGCTCGCGGCCATCACCGCCCGCAACCCGGGCATCTTGGTCAGCGCCGGTGCCGGCAGCGGAAAGACGGCGGTGCTCACCGAACGGGTGGTGTCCCGCATCTTCGATGCCGCCGATCCGGTGGACGCCGACCGTATGCTCATCGTCACCTTTACCCGTGCTGCTGCCGAGGAGATGCGCCAGCGCATTGCCGCCCGGCTGCGGGCCATCCAGCTCGAGCGCCCGGGGGACCGGGCGGTGGCCCGGCAGATGATCCTCCTCGAACAGGCAGACATCAGTACGGTGCACGCCTTCTGCCAGCGGCTCATCCGGGAGAACTTCCAGCTCCTCGGCATCGAGAGCGGCTTCCGGGTGGCGGACGACCGGGAACTTGGGATCTGGCGGGAGGACGCCGCTGCCGAGGTGTTGGAGGAGGGGTACGCCGCCGGGGAACCCGCTTTTCTCGAGCTGGTGGAGCTCTTCGCCGGCGAGCGGGACGACCGTCAGGTGACCCGTACCCTCCTCACCCTTTACGACTTCGTCCGGGCTCACCCGTTTTACCACCGCTGGATGGAGCAGAGCGTCGCCGCCTATCACTCGGACGCCCCACTGCTCCAGACCCCCTGGGGGGAGGAGCTCCTTGCCGCCGCACTGGACAGCGCCGCCGAGGCCGCCCGTGCCGCTGCCGAAGCGGTGGAGCTGCTTGAAGGCGACCCCAAGATGGAGAAGGCCTACGGGGATGCGCTGCGCCTCCTCGCCCGGGATACCCGGACGGTGGAGCAGGCCCTGCGCGCCGGGGACTGGGATGCCGCCGTTGAGGCGGTCCGCACCCGGCAGGATATCGGCTTTAAGCCCCTCAGGGGCTATGACGACCGGGAGAAAAAGGAGGCGGTCACCGCCCTCCGGGACCGGTCCCAGGCCCTGTTGGATACACTGAAGAAAAAGCTCCTCCTTTCCACCGAGGCGGAATTCGCCGCCGACCGGGAGGCGCTGGCCCCGCTGGTGGAACAGCTCTTCTCGATGGTCGCCCGCTTTGATGAGCGCTTCTCCGAGCGCAAACGCCGCCAGAATGCCCTGGATTTCTCCGACCTGGAGCACCTGACCATCCGGCTGCTGACCGGGGAGGACGGTGCCCCGACCCGGCTGGCCCGGGAGCTGTCCGAACGCTTCCGCCAGGTGTTCGTCGACGAGTACCAGGATACCAACGCCGTCCAGGACCTGATCTTCCGCTCGGTGTCCGACGGCGGCAAAAACCTCTTTATGGTCGGCGATGTCAAGCAGAGCATCTACCGCTTCCGCCAGGCGGACCCGGCCATCTTCCTCGGGAAAAAGCGTGCCTTCATCCCCTGGCCGGCTCCGGCGGAGGAGCCGGTGGCCATTCCCCTCAATCGCAACTTCCGCAGCCGGCAGGAGGTCACCGAGGGCATCAACTTTCTCTTCGACCAGCTGATGACCGAGCCCTTCGGCGGCATCGACTACCGGGCGGGAGAGCGGCTCGAAGCCGGGGCCGTCTACCCGCCGTCGCCGGACTGCGGCTGTGAGGTCCACCTGCTTCCCCGAGAGAAGGGAGAGGGCTCTGCCCGGGACCGGGAGGCGGACTATGCAGCCGGGCTGGTAGCGGGACTGCTCGCCTCCGGGACCCAGGTTTCGGACCACGGTGTCCTGCGCCCGGTCCGCCCCGGGGACATCTGCATCCTGCTGCGCTCAGTCAAAGACAAAGCCGCCGTCTATCTCGAGGCCCTCGCCCGGCAGGGGATCGGCGGCCAGGGGGACAGCGGCGGAGGCTTTCTCACCAGCCGGGAGGTGTCGGCGGTGGTGGCGCTGCTGCGTGCCGTGGACGATCCCCTTCTCGATGTGGATCTGGCGGCTGCCATGCTCTCGCCGCTGGCGGCCTTCACCCCGGACGAGCTGGCGGCTATCCGCCTGGAGAGTCCCGACCGGCCCCTCTATGCCTGTCTGACCCTCCATGCGGCCCGAGACGAAAAGTCCGCCGCTTTTCTCCGGCTGATGCACCGGCTGCGCACCTTGGCCGCCCAGCAGCCGGTGAGCCGGCTGATCCTCGACCTCTACGACCTCACCGGCATCGAGGCAGTGGCCCGTGCGATGGAGAACGGCCGCCAGCGCCTGCAGAACCTCCGCCTGCTGCCGGAGTACGCCGCCGGTTTTGAGGAGAGGGGCTATCACGGCCTCGGGGCCTTCCTGCGGCTGCTGGACCATCTGGCCGAGACCGGCGGCGACCTGGAAAAGGGCCAGCTCCCTCCGGCGGACGGCGGCGCCGTCACGGTGATGAGTATTCACAAGTCCAAGGGTCTCGAGTTCCCGGTGGTGATCCTGGCCGACTGCGGCAAGCGCTTTAATACCGCCGACCTCGCCGCCCCGGCGCTGCTCCACAGCGAGCTGGGCTTTGCCTGTATCCGGCGGGATCCGACCCGCCGCCTCCAGTATGATCCGCTGCCCGCCGCCGCTCTGCGCTCCCGGCTGGACCGGGAGCTGCGCAGTGAGGAGCTCCGTATGCTCTATGTGGCCCTCACCCGCGCCAGGGAGCGGCTCATCCTGGTGGGCACCGCTCCGGGCAAGACGGCGGACTTCTGCCGAAAGCGGGCCGCTGCACTTGTGGATGGCCGGCTCCCCGCCAGCGCCGTCCGGGAAGGAGGCAGTTATCTGGAGTGGGTCACAGCGGCGCTGCTCCACCACCCGGACGGCGTCTCCCTTCGGGACGAGGCCGGTCTGGATACCGACCTTGTCCCCGGCTGCTCCGGCCGGTTCCGGGTGGTGCTCCCGACCCTCGATGGGGAGGAGGAGCCCGTCCAGGAGACCGCTTTGCCGGAGCCGGCCGCTCCCGACCCGGCCCGTGTAGCGGAGCTGCGGGCGGCGATGGACTACCGCTACCCCTATGAACAGGCCACTGTCACCTCCTCCAAATTTGCCATCTCCCATCTGGCGGAGGAGGTCGGAGCCGTTTCAGCTCCGCGCTTTACCGCCCGGCCCTCCTTCCTCTACCGGCAGGGCCTTACCCCGGCAGAGCGAGGCAGTGCGATGCACGCCTTCATGCAGTTCTGCAGCTATCCCGCCGCCGCCCGGGACGCCGCTGCCGAGCGGGACCGGCTGGTGGCCGAGCGCTTCCTCACCCCGGAGGAGGGCGCCTCGCTGGACCTCGGACGGCTTGCCGCCTTCTTTGATTCGCCGCTCTACCGGCGTATCACCGCTGCCGGCCGGGTCTGGCGGGAGTACCGCTTCCTCGCCGTCATCGGGGAGGAGGACCTCGCCGGCCTCGCCGAAGCCGGTCTTGGTGGGGAGCGCACCACCGTGCAGGGCGTCGCCGACTGCATCTTTGAAGAGGATGGCAGCCTTGTCATCGTCGACTTCAAGACCGACCGCGCCGTTTCACCGGCGGAACTCGCCGAGCGATACCGGGTGCAGCTGGGCCTCTACGGCCGGCTCATCGGCCGCTCACTGGGGCGTCCGGTGCAGGAGTGCCTGCTCTACTCCTTCGCCCTCGGCCGGGAGGTGCCGGTGGAATTTTAGCGCATATCCCGCCAGTTTAGGGGAAGCCTATCGGGTGGGAAAATTTCTTCCCTCTCAGCCGGTTTTCCCCCTTGACACCCGGCCCGGGAGCTGGTATACTATTCTGGTAAATCAAGTAGAGCGGTAGTTTCGCTTTCACCGGTGCGCAGCTGTGCAGCACATGGTAGATACTCATTTCGGTGCGTGTCCGTCCGGACGCGGCTGATTTTGCGTGTTGAACCAAGCGTGGGCGAACTGTCGCCTGCGCTTTATCTTTATCATTCAGTTTTACGGAGGTGCTGAACCATTAGCATTAAGGATTTGCCGATCAATGAGGAGATCCGCGACAAGGAAGTGCGTCTGATCGATACCGACGGCTCTCAGCTGGGCATTATGTCCGCCCGGGATGCGTACAAGATCGCCCTCGAGAAGAATCTGGATCTTGTCAAGATCGCGCCCCAGGCCAAGCCCCCGGTCTGCCGTATCATCGACTACGGCAAGTACCGCTTCGAGCAGTCCAAGCGCGAGAAGGAAGCCCGCAAGAACCAGAAGACCATTGATATCAAGGAGATCCGTCTTTCGCTGAATATTGATGTCAACGACTTCAACACAAAGGTAAAGCAGGCGATCAAGTTCCTGGAGGGCGGCGACAAGGTCAAGGTCTCGATCCGCTTCCGCGGCCGTGAGATGGCCCACCCGGAACTGGGCACCGCCATCATGCAGCGTTTCACCGACAGCGTCGCCGAATACGGCTCGGTGGAAAAGCAGCCGAAGCTCGAGGGACGGAGCATGACCATGTTCGTCTCCGCCAAGCCCAAGAGCGGAAAGTAATTTTAGGGAGGATATTATTATGCCGAAGCTGAAAACACACACTGGCGCCAAGAAGCGCTTCAAGATGACCAAGAAGGGCAAGATCAAGAGAGCTCAGGCCTTCAGAAGACATATTCTCAACAAGAAGAGCACCAAGCGCAAGAGACTGCTGCGCAAGGCCGCCTATGTACACGGCACCAACACCAAGGCTCTGCGCCTGCTGATGCCCTACAAGTGATCCCGGCTGCGGCCGCATCTTTGTCTGAACGATAACCGAACTTTTGGAGGTAACATACTATGGCTCGTATCAAGGGCGCGATGATGACGCGCAAGAGAAGAAAGAAGACCCTCAAGCTCGCAAAGGGCTACTATGGCGCCAAGAGCAAGCGCTTCAAGATGGCCAAACAGGCCGTGATGAAGTCCGGCCAGTACGCCTACATCGGCAGAAAGCAGAAGAAGAGAAACTTCCGCTCCCTGTGGATCACCCGCATCTCTGCCGCCTGCCGCATGAACGGCATCAACTACTCCACCTTCATGAACGGCCTGAAGAAGGCCGGCATCACCCTGAACCGTAAGATGCTCTCCGAGCTGGCCATTCAGGATGCCGCTGCCTTTACCGCTTTGGTGGAGAAGGCCAAGGCTGCCCTTTAATCGCTAAAAAATGTCGCCCGTTTCTCATCGGAAAAGCGGGCGATTTTTTTCACCTTTTTCTGCCGCCCCACCCGATTGACAAACCGCTGTCCTGGGGCATACAATAATAAGATATGGGGCCGCTGTGCCCTGACCCAAAGGAGGCGATCCCGGTGCAGGAGATCACATCGCTGCAAAACCCCACCGTCAAAGAGCTGGTGCGGCTCACCGCCCAGCGCCGGGCCCGGCAGGAGCGGGGCCTCTTTCTCGCGGAGAGCCCCAAGCTCGTCGCCGAAGCGGCGCTGGCCGGGGTGCCGGTCCGCACCCTCTATGCCACCCCCGATGCGCTCGAGCGGTACCGGGATACGCTGGCCCCGGCGCTGGCCGCTGCCGGAGAGGTGGTGGCCATCTCCCGCCCGGTGGCGGAAAAGCTCGCCGCCTCCCGCACCACCCAGGGGGTCTTTGCCCTCTGTGCGATCCCGTCTCCCCGCCTGACGCCGGACACCCTGCGCCCGGATGGCCGCTATCTTGTGCTGGCCTCCCTCCAGGACCCGGGCAATGTCGGTGCCGCGATCCGCTCGGCGCTGGCCTTTGGCTGCGATGGGCTGCTCCTCACCGGAGACTGTCCTGACCTGTATGGCCCTAAGGTGCTGCGGGCGGCAATGGGAGGGGTGTTCCGGTTGCCGCTCTTTGCCGGCGGCACGCTGCCGGAGCTGCTGGCGGCGCTCCAGGCCGCCGGTATCGAGACCTGGGCTGCCGCCCTCGACCGGCAAGCCGTTACACTGGATGCTGCCGCCCTCGACCGGGACGGGGTAGCGGTGGTCATCGGCAACGAGGGCAACGGCCTTCCCCCGGAGATGGTCGCCGCCTGCGGGCGCACCGTCTTTATCCCCATCTCCGCCCAGTCGGAGAGCCTAAACGCCTCGGTGGCGGCCAGCCTCTTTCTCTGGGAGATGCGCCGCCGGTGACCCGGTAAAAAGGAGGGATTTCTGTGGATACGCGCCTTATCGCCCTGTGGTTTACCGGTCTCTTCGGCCGGGGCACCCGCCGGGCCCATGAACTCATCGAGATCTTTGGCAGCCCCGCCGGCGTCTTTTCTGCCGGCGGTGAGGCGCTGCGCCGCTGCGGCGTCCTTCGGGAGAAGGAGGTCCGGGCTGTTCTCGCCCATGATACCCGGGAGGCGGAGCTCCAGTACGAAGCTGCCCTGCGGGAGGGCTGCCGTCTGCTCACCCCGGAGGATGAAGAATACCCCGACCGGCTGCGGCACATCTATTCGCCACCGGCGGTGCTCTTCGTCCGGGGCAGCCTGACGCCTCTTGCCGGGCGGCTGTCGGTGGCGGTGGTGGGCACCCGCCGTCCGGATGAGTACGGCCTTGCGGTTACCACCCAGTTGGCGGGGGCGCTGGCCGCCGCCGGGGTCGTGGTGGTGAGCGGTATGGCTGTCGGCACCGATCAGGCGGCCCACCGGGCGGCGATCCAGACCGAAGGAGTCACCATCGGGGTGCTCGGCTGCGGCCTCGATCTCGACTACCCCAGGGGCAGCCGCCCGCTGCGGGAAATGGCCGTTCAGAACGGCGCCTTGATCAGCGAGTATCCCATCGGCTCCCCCGCCCATCCGGGCCACTTCCCGATGCGCAACCGCATCATCTCCGGCCTTGCGGATGGGGTGCTGGTGGTGCGCGCCGACGAGTACAGCGGCTCGCTGATCACCGCCGGCCACGCCCTCAGCCAGGGGCGGGATGTGTTCGCCGTCCCCGGCCGCATCGATGAGGAGCTCTCCCGCGGGGTCAATAAGCTGATCCAGCAGGGCGCCAAGCCGGTGATGGATGTAGGGGACATCCTCGAGGAGTACACCGCCCGTCCGGAGTACCGGATGTCGGTGCAGCTTTCGCCGGAGCCGGTGCAGCTGCGCCCGGGCAGCCGGCCCCGCCGCTCTGTCCACGCGCCTTCCCGGCAGCCGGATGCCCCTGCCGTACCGCAGGAGCCCGCGCGGGAAGCGGCCCGCCGGCAGATCCCGGACTACCTCTCTCCGGGCCAGGCGGCACTGCTGCGGCTGCTCGGGGATACTCCGGAGCGCCCCGACCGCCTGGCCCTGCGGCTGGACCGTCCGGTGCCGGCGGTGCTCTCGATGCTCACCGAGCTCGAGATCTACGGCCTGATCGAAAACCACGGCCCCGCCGGGTACACCGCCCGGTGAGCCTTTGCAATAGACCGCCGGCCTGACCGGCACAAGGAGTTGAGTGGATGTCAAATCTCGTGATTGTCGAAAGCCCTGCCAAGGCCAAGACCATCAAGAAATACCTGGGCCCCGGCTATGAGGTCGTGGCCTCGATGGGCCACATCCGGGACCTGCCCAAGAGCAAGCTCGGCGTGGATGTCGAGCACGGCTTCAAGCCCGACTATGTGGAGATGAAGGATAAGAAGGATCTCATCTCCAGCCTGAAAAAGCAGGCGAAAAAGAGCGACCGGGTCTTTCTGGCCACCGACCCGGACCGGGAAGGGGAGGCCATCTCCTGGCATCTGGCCTATCTTCTCGGCCTCCCGCTGGAGGAGGCCAACCGGGTCACCTTCAATGAGATCACCCGGGGCGGTGTCCAGAACGGTATGGCCCATCCCCGGACCATCAACATCGATCTGGTCAACGCCCAGCAGGCCCGGCGGATCCTCGACCGGCTGGTCGGCTACAAGCTGTCCCCGTTCCTGTGGAAAAAGGTCCGCAGAGGGCTCTCCGCCGGCCGTGTCCAGTCGGTCACCGTTCGGCTCATCTGCGACCGGGAGGAGGAGATCCGCGCCTTCGTGCCGGAGGAGTACTGGACCATCGACGCCAAACTCCTGGCTGCCGGCAGCCGCACCCCCTTCGCCGCTAAGTTCTACGGCACCCCGGACGAGAAGATCGACCTGAAGACCAAGGAGCAGACCGATGCTGTCCTCGCCGCGCTGGGCGGGGCCGCTTTCACCGTCGGCACGGTGAAGAAGGGGGTCCGCCGCCGCAATCCGGCGCCGCCCTTCTCCACCTCCACCCTTCAGCAGGAGGCCTCCCGCAAGCTCGGCTTCCAGGCCCGCCGCACGATGAAGGCCGCCCAGGAGCTCTACGAGGGCGTCGAGGTCGCCGGGATGGGGGCGGTGGGTCTCATCACCTATATGCGTACCGACTCGCTGCGCGTCTCGGATGAGGCTCAGGCCGACGCCGCCCGCTATATCGGGGAGACCTTCGGCGCCGACTACCTCCCCCCGTCCAAACGGGTCTACAAGTCCAAGTCCAACGCCCAGGACGGCCATGAGGCCATCCGCCCGACGATGGTGGAGATGAGCCCGGACAGGGTCCGGGACAGCCTCACTTCCGATCAGTACAAGCTCTATAAGCTCATCTGGGAGCGATTTCTCGCCAGCCAGATGGCCGCTGCCCTCTACAACACCGTCGCCGCCGATATCCATGCCGCCGGCTATCTGTTCAAAGCCTCCGGCTTCAGCGTCAAGTTCGACGGTTTCACCGTCCTCTATGAGGAGAGCCGGGACGACAGCGAGGAGGCCGCCGGCCGCCTGCCGGCCTTTGAGACCGGCGATACTCTCACCCTGAAGGACCTCTCCGGCAACCAGCACTTCACCCAGCCGCCGGCCCGGTACACCGAGGCCTCGCTGATCAAGACCCTCGAGGAGAACGGCATTGGCCGCCCGAGCACCTATGCCCCGACCATCACCACCATCCTCACCCGGGGCTACATCGAGCGGGAGCAGAAGGCTCTCAAGCCCACCATCCTCGGCGAGGTCACCACAAAATTGATGGAGGAGCAGTTCCCCAACATCGTCGATGTCGGCTTTACCGCCAGCATGGAGAAGAGCCTCGACGAGGTGGAGGAGGGCAAGAAGGACTGGGTCGCCACGCTGGACGACTTTTATCAGGACTTCTCCGCCACCCTCGAGCGGGCGGAGAAGAATATGGAGGGCACCCGGGTCAAGATCCCCGATGAGCAGACCGACATCATCTGCGAAAAGTGCGGCCGTCCAATGGTGATCCGCATCGGCCGCTACGGCAAGTTCCTGGCCTGCTCCGGCTTTCCCGAGTGCACCAACACCAAGCGCCTGGTGGAGGACACCGGCGGCATCTGTCCCAAGTGCGGCGGCCGTATCGTCGTCAAAAAGGCCAAGAGCGGCCGCACCTTCTACGGCTGCGAGAACTACCCCAACTGCGACTTTATGACCTGGGACAAGCCGCTGGAGGAGAAGTGCCCCCAGTGCGGCAGCACCCTCTTCAAAAAGAGCGGCCGCGGCGCCAGGATCCACTGCCTCAAGGCCGGCTGCGGCTATGAGAGGGAGGTGGGCAAGGAATGAACCGGACCCCTGTCACCGTCGTCGGCGCCGGATTTGCCGGCTGCGAGGCCGCCTGGGCCCTGGCCCGGTACGGCATCCCGGTGATCCTCCGGGAGATGAAGCCGCAGAAGTTCTCCCCGGCCCACCACTCGCCCGGCTTTGCCGAGCTCATCTGCTCCAACTCCTTCAAGGCCCAGCGGCTGGAATCCGCTGCCGGCCTGCTCAAGGCGGAGATGGAGCGCCTGGGCTCCCTCTGCGTCCCCTGCGCCAAGGCTACGGCCGTCGCCGCCGGCGGGGCGCTGGCGGTGGACCGGGTCCGCTTTTCCGACCTGGTCACCGAGCGGATCCGCAGCCACCCGCTGATCACCGTCATCGAGGGGGAGGTCACTCAGATCCCTGACGGCGAGGTGATCCTCGCCACCGGCCCCCTCACCTCCGAGGCTCTCTCGGAGGCCATCGGCCGGCTGATCTCCACCGAGTATCTCAGCTTCTTCGATGCCGCCGCCCCGATCGTTGAGGCCTCCAGCATCGATATGGAAAAGGTGTTCTTTGCCGCTCGCTATGGCCGCGGCGATGCCGACTACATCAACTGTCCCTTCGATAAGGAGGGCTATGAGCGCTTCGCCGCCGAGCTCGCCGCCGCCGAGACGGTCGAGCTCAAGGACTTCGAGCGGGAGCAGTTCAAGGTCTACGAGGGCTGCATGCCCATCGAAGTCATGGCCCGCCGGGGCGCCGATACGATGCGCTTCGGCCCGCTCAAACCGGTGGGCCTGCGGGATCCCCGCACCGGTCACCGGCCCTGGGCGGCGGTGCAGCTGCGCCGGGAGGATGCCGGCGGCACCCTCTACAACCTCGTCGGCTTCCAGACCAACCTC
>CAJFQR010000011.1 GCA_904419105.1 Candidatus Avimicrobium faecavium | reverse complement strand
TCCACCGCCGGATTCCGCCGCAGCGCAGCACCCATGGCCTCGGCGGCGGCCTCCTTGGTGATGTCATCGTAGGTGGGGCCCAGCCCGCCAATGGTGACAACGATCTCCGCCCGCTCCACCGCTTCCCGCAGTGCCGCGCGGATGGCGGCATCGTCATCGCCCACCACCGTCTGGCGTATCACCCGGATGCCGGCATCGCACAGGCCGGCGGCGATGGCCTGGCCGTTGGTGTTGACGATGTCCCCGGTGAGCACCTCTTCACCGACCGCAATGATCTCACAGTTCATGGATCCGTCCCCCTTTTCAGCGTTTCACTTCATTACGCTATCAGTATATACCCGGGGAAAAGTTTTTTCAATTTTTTGCGGCAAAACGGGAAAAAAATACTGTATTTCCTACAGTTTATGGTATAATACTGATATCGGAGCCCCATTTTATATCAATGTTGTATCGCAGGAGGATATGACAGATGGCGACGGCTTTGCGTAAAAACCGAATCCCCGGCCCGGTCCTGGGCATGCTGCTGGTGATCGCAGCGGGCCTGGGGCTCTATTTTGCGCTGCTTGCGCCGAGGGCACCGGCGGAGTTGCCGGAGCTCGGGGCATTTTCCGGGGCGGTGACGGTGGATCACGGCAGCGCCCTGATCGGCGCCAGGCTCCCGGAGGACGCCCTGGATCCGGTACTGGAGGCCCTTGCCCGGGTGCGCTTTGTCCCGGATGAGGAGGCTGCCGGTCTGGACTATTCCAACGCGCTGACGCTGACATTGGAGGGCAGCGGCACCATCGCCCTGCTGGACGGCGAAGGGGAGAACGCCCACGCCGCAGTCACCGCCGGCGGGACCACCGGTTACTATCGCCTCAGCGGCAGTCAGTATTCCGCCGTGCGGGAGGCAGTGTATGCCGCCTTCCCGGAAGGGGTGCTCTACACCGGGGAAGAGCTGGCTGCCTGGTGGCAGGATTACTTCTATCCGGCGGTACAGACGCTGATGGAGGAGGACTTTACCACCGCCCGGGACATCGAACCGGAGGCGGTAGCCGACTATACCTTCTTTAAGATGCTTGCAGACGGAACCGCCGCCGATTACCAGGTTGCCGATGCCGCAGGGAAGCTCTGGTGTCGGGTGCCCTACCGGGAGTTTCTCGCGCTGGGGCAGCTCTATTTCTCCGACGGGGCCAACGCCTCGCTGAAGGAAACCTCCCACTATGCCGAGGGGGCGGATGCCATGGTGTTCGCGATGCCGGCGGATACTGCCGCCTATCTGCGGGAAAACTACCCCGCCTGGGATGATCCCTCCGCCAGCGGCGGCTACACCCTGCTCTCGGTGCGCCGGGACCTGTTCGGTATTCTCACCGCCGAGGTTGCCGATTACAACGAGGTCGGTTTCACCGAGGCGGGGACCCTCAACCGCACCCACACCTTCACGCTGGTCTACGGTTCGGACGGCCGCTACCGCTATGTCAGCAAGAGCAGCCGGATCACCGACCCGATGGAGGTGGCGGTGGAGGGCTACTTCCTCAACATCGGCTCCATCAGCGGCATCACCGCCGCTGACGCCGAGGAGCTGGATCTGCGCTTTGCCGGGGAGCTGGGAGGGGATATGCTGCTCACAAGCATCGGCTATGGCGCCGAGGGGCACCTGATGCTCCTCTACCGGGTGAATCCCCGCACCGGCGGCATCACCGCTTCCGGGGAGCTGATCACCGGGACCGAGCACCCCTGGCGGGTGGAGACCGATGGGGAGACCGTGCTCGTCTACGGAAGCGATCGGGCCTGGCAGATGGACGCCTCGCTGGCAGCCGCTTCTGAGATCGTCCTGCCGGAGCTCTCCGGGGAGTACGACCTCGCCGACGGCGGCAACCGGGTGGTCTACACCGACGAGACCGGTCTCTGGCTCTGGGAGCAGGACCGGGAGGAGCCGTTGCTGCTGGCTGCCCACCCGGACACCGATGGGGAGGATGGGGCCATCGACCGATATGCCAGCCCCCGATTCATCCTCAACGGGACGGCGGTGGTAGCCGCCGATGCCGATGCTGACGGCTTGGTGCTCTTCTACACCCGCTTTGACCTGGAGGGGCTGGAGAAGGCGCTGGCTGACCGGGAAAAGGAGGCCTCTGCCAGCCGGAGCAGCCGGGAAGAAGAGGAGGACAGCGCCGCATCGGAGGGCCTTCTCACCGGCAGCCGGGTGGGTATCTACCCGGGACAGCTGCAGGCCCTGGCGGTGGAGGAGGATCTGATGGTGGCCCTCTATCCGAACGCCGAAGGGGAGGATCCCCGATACCTGGCCGGCGCGGTCCACTACTTTGAAACCGGGGCCACCTTCTCCTTCCTGATCCCCGATACCGGGGAGACCGGCCCGGCGCTGATCTGCGGCGGGCGCATCTACTACTTTGAGGAGGACCCTGCCGCCGGGGAGGACACCGTCTTCGAACTGAAGGTCCTTGAGCTCGGTCCGGCGATGAACCGTGTCTCCACCGGGCCGCGGGTTACCAATGCCATGCCCCATATCCTCGCCGCCACCCGCTCGGGCAAGGTGCTGTTCAGCTTCACCTCGCCGTCCGGGTCCGGCATGGGCATCGCCGCCACCGCCGGTGTGACCGGCGCAGAATAGCCGAATTTTCACAGGCAGTCCCGCGGGGGCTGCCTTTTTTGCTGGCTGGGCAATTTTTCACTTGACGAAATCCCCTCTCTATGGTAAAATATCAAACAGTCACCCGGGACACGATGCCCGGGCCGGAGCCCGCCGGTAGGGAGAGATGTCCGAGGGGTTTAAGGAGCCGGTCTTGAAAACCGGTGACTCGTCAGAGCCGTGGGTTCGAATCCCACTCTCTCCGCCACATTACAAGCAAATAGCGGTATTCCAACATCACCATGGAGATGTACTCAAGTTGGTGACGAGGCGCCCCTGCTAAGGGCGTAGGTCGAGAAATCGGCGCGAGGGTTCGAGTCCCTCCATCTCCGCCAAAGAAAAAGCACCCGTACGGGTGCTTTTTCTTTTTCCTGCGGAAAACCAGGACCCAAATACAAGGCGGTACGCATCCGGGGCTTTTTGTCGGTGGGTCATGCCTCGCGGGGATAGAGGCGCAGCCCGACCAGCAGGCATCCGTCCAGGAAGGGGATGCCCCGCCTGGTGAGCAGCTCCCGGATCTCATCGCTGCCGGCGCCGGGCTGAATGACCACGCAGCCGATGGGCTTCCGGCAGGCGTGCAGCAGCGCAAGCCCCCGCTCCGGGCGGATGCACAGGTCCACCACCTCCAGCTCGCCGGGCACCTGATCCAGCGTCTCCAGCTCATAGCCGACGCCATGGACGGTGTATCCGGCGGCGAGCAGCTCCTCCTTGATCTTGTAGGCGTACTTTTCCGGGGCCAGCGTGTTGCCGACGACGGCAAAGCGGTCCTTTTTCATCACATCGCGCAGATCCAGCACGGTATTCCCTCCTTGCAGTATTTGAGAGTAAATCGACGTGGTTTTTCAGTATACCCTGTACTGTGATTTTTTTCTGTGTCTGCCGTCACGAAGGGGTGGCTTTTGCTGGCGGGACAGACGGCTTTGTGCTATGATAGAGGAAAGATGGTTTATGAATGCAGTGCGGGTTGAAGTCGAATAAAATGAGGAGAGATTTTACAGTGTATACTGAAAAATACAGGGAAATTTTAGCTCCATTTGAACGGCACTCTGTGTATATGGACTTTGATCTGTCAGCTTGGAATGGCCTTGTTGACCAATTGCCCGTAGAACGGTATCGCCGTGGTGCCTTTATCCGGATGAATGGGGATACTACCTCGCGAGTTACCATTTTTCGCTCGGGATTTGCTCTGGTAGGCACGGTTCTGCTCAGCGGCCGGACGGCGGCCGTACACATCAATGGCCCAGGGGCAGTCTGGGGGATGCCCAGCATGTTTTCTGAAGAGAACGGTCACCCGACTCGGACCAACCTTATTGCACTGACTGACTGTGAGGTCTGGCATGTGCCACGCACACAGTTGATGAAATGGACCGTTGCCAATCCGATGCACGCGGAGAGTATCATTCAGTTGGAGTGTAGAAAATCCCTTGTTTTTGTGCAGCACATGGAAGTGTTGGCTACTCCAAAGATGCGCTGCCGTGTGGCGGGACTGCTGCTTGGCCTGTACGCCGTACTGGGAGAGGATGTCCCGGAAGGGCTGCGTCTGCCCTTCCGGCTTACCCATCAGCAGCTGGCCGACTGCGTCTGTTCCGATCGGGTCACGGTGGCCCGCATTGTCTCCGAACTGGGCAAGGCGGGGATCCTTGGCCGGACCGGCGGCTGCTATCTGCTGCACCGGCCGGACCTGCTGCGGGAAGCAGCCTTCGATCGCTGGCAGCCGTCTGAATATTGAGGACAAATAAGTCCATTTTGTCTTTCAGAAGAAAATTGTATAAAAATTCCACGGACAGCGGGCAAATCTTTGAACGTGTCTTCACCGATTCTTTAAGAAAATGTAACAACGGCTACTGCATTTTCGCGTTTTAGCGGATAAAATGTAGTACATAGCTGACGGCCAGTCGGCCGCCTGCCGAAAACAATTTTCTTTAAGGAGGAAACAGAAAAATGGATCAATGGATTGCGATCGTCCTTGTCCTCGGGCTCTTCGCCGTCGGTGATGTAGTCAGCTCGATCACAGGGGCACGGATCTCCTCGGTGTTCGTTACACTGATTCTGTTCCTGGTGCTGTTTATGACGGGCATCTTCCCCGGTGATATTATGACCATCTCCGGCCTGCAGGGTGCTGCCGCCGTTGCCGGCCAGGTTCTGGTATTCCACATGGGCACCAACATCAACATCCGCCAGCTGCTCAAGGAGTGGCGGACTCTGCTGCTGGCGGTGATCTCGATGGTTGTGGCCATGATCGGCGTCTTCTGCGTTGTGCCGCTGGTCGGCTGGGATTCGGCGGTTGTGGCCATCCCGATCGTCAACGGCGGTATTGTAGCCACCAACATCATGGTGGATGCCGCTCTGGCCAAGGGCGCCACAATGGCCGCTGCCCTGGGCACCCTGGCCTACGGCGTACAGAAGTTTGTCGGCACCATCCCGGCTTCCCGGATGGGCCTGGCCGAGGCCCGGCTGGTGGTAGCGGATATCCGCGCCAAGCACGCCGCCGATCCCAACTACTCCTGGTATGCGGAGCGGGATGCCGCGCTGCATAAGGACGGCGCTGCGGAAAAGACCCCCTTCTGGAAGAAGCATGAGAAGATCTGGAGCACCTATGTGTGCCTGTTCGTCTGCTATGTGGCCAACGAGATCGGCGAGATCCTGGCCGGCTTCTCCGGCGGGTTCATCACCACCTCCATCTGGTGCCTGATCCTCGGCTGCCTGGCGGCCCAGATCGGCATCGTCCCCCCGAAGATCCTCGACAAGGCCAAGTCCAGCGGCTTCTTCATGGTACTGGTCTATGTCAGCATCATCGCCTCGCTGGCCACCATCTCCTTCAGCGATCTGGTGGATCTGAGCGTGGACCTGGTGCTCATCTTCGGCGCGGTCATTATCGCCACCTTTGTCTTCCTGTATGTCCTGCCGGGCTGGAAGATTGTCGGCTCGAAGAACCTGGCCGTCGGTATTGCCATGGCCCAGCTGCTTGGCTATCCGGCCACCTACATGATTACCCAGGAGATCGCCCACGCCGTCGGCGAGACCGACGAAGAGGTCGAGGCCATCTCCGCCCGTATCGAGCCTGCCTACGTGTTGGCTGGCTTTGCGACGGTCACCTCCTTCTCGATCGTCATCGCGGGCTTCTTCGTCAACCTGCTGTAAGCTGGCTTTCCCTGTGAGAGAACCGGAGCATTTTCCGGATATACCCCATTTTGTGACTGGAAAGGAAGGAACAAAGAGTGAAATTCGATACTCAAAAGTACTCCTATGCGTCCCGCCGCACCGTTTCCTTCGCGAAGAACGGTATGGTCGCCACCTCCAGCCCTCTGCCGGCGCAGGTGGGCCTGGATATTCTCAAGAAGGGCGGCAACGCCATTGATGCCGCTGTGGCTACTGCGGCTGCGCTGTCGGTAATGGAGCCCTGCTCCAACGGCATCGGCGCCGATTCCTTTGCCCTTATCTGGTATCAGGGCAAGCTGTACGGCCTCAACGGCAGCGGCAAGAGCCCCTATCTGATCAGCGGCGAAAAGATGCTGGAAAAGGGCTGCAAGGCCGTGTCCGGCGACGGCTGGGATCCGGTAATGGTTCCCGGTACCCCGTCCGCCTGGGCAGAGGCCGTCAAGAAGTTCGGCAAGCTGAGCCTGGCCGAGGATGTGGAGCCCGCCGCCAAGTATGCGGAGGAAGGCTTCCCCCTGGCCCCGAACATCGGCAAGCAGTTCAAGCTGGGCTTCAAGCGCTTTATGAAGGCCGGCGGCCCCGAGCGGTTCCCCGGCTGGTTCGCCACCTTCGCTCCCGAGGGCAAGGCCCTGGGCGACGGCGACATCTTCCGCTGCGAGGCGATGGCCAAGACCCTCCGGGAGATTGGCGCCACCGAGGCGGAGAGCTTCTACCGCGGGGCGATGGCCAAGCGGATGGCCGAGTACTCGGAGGAGACCGGCGGCTGGCTGCGCCTCAACGACTTTGAGGACTACCGCGCCGAGTGGGTGGAGCCCATCACCACCAACTACCACGGCTATGATGTCTTTGAGATGCCTCCGAACGGCCACGGCATTACCGTGCTGATGGCGCTCAACATTCTCAAGGGCTTCGACCTGGGCAAGGAGCGGGAGACCGTCGATGTCTACCACAAGATGATCGAGGCGATGAAGCTGGCCTTTGTCGACGGCAAGGAGTATGTCTCCGACCCGAAGACGATGACCACCAAGGTGGAGGCGATGCTCTCGGAGGAGTACGCTGCCGAGCGCCGCAAGCTCATCACCGATACCGCCGTGATGCCGGAACCCGGTAACCCCTACTGCGGCGGTACCGTCTACCTGTGCACCGCCGACGGCGAGGGCAACATGGTTTCCTGGATCCAGTCCAACTACCAGGGCTTCGGTTCGGGTATGGTGGTGCCGGATCTGGGCGTCTCCTTCAACGACCGCGGCGCCAACTTCTCGCTGGATCCCAAGAGCGACAACTTCCTGGCCCCCGGCAAGAAGGCCTACCACACCATCATTCCGGGCTTCCTGTGCAAGGACGGCAAGGCCATCGGCCCGTTCGGCGTCATGGGCGGCTTCATGCAGCCCCAGGGCCATCTGCAGGTGCTGCTGAATACCATCGACTTCGGTATGAACCCGCAGGAGGCGCTGGACGCCCCGCGGTTCCAGTGGGTCGGCGGCAAGAAGGTCCAGCTCGAGCGTGCGGTTCCCACCGACATCGCCCTGAAGCTGGCTGCCATGGGCCACGAGATCGAGATTATGAACGATACCTACTCGATGGGCCGCGGCGAGATCATCTGGCGCTGGGACGATGAGGTCCTCTGCGGCGCCGCAGAACCCCGTGCCGATGGTACGGTGGCCTGCTACTAAGAGGCTTCGGCGACCGGTCTCCCGGCCGCCTGTATGATGCGAGATTCGGCAAGGCCTGCGGGCCCTGCCGAATTTTGTGTGTAAGGATCGTGTGTTTTTTCGCGGGCGGGGCCCGCGGCAAAGGAGGATATGGTGGAACAGGCTACCAAACGATATCAGTCGATCACCGAGAGCACCGGCTTTATGCTGGCGGTGACCACCCTCGGCGGCTTTTTGAACAGCTACACCTACGCCACCCGGGACGGGGTGTTCGCCAATATGCACACCGGCAATATGACCCGGCTGGGCATCAGCCTGGCGGACGGCGCCTGGGCGGAGGCCGGAACCTATCTGGCAGCCATCGTCGCCGCCATTTTGGGGGCGCTGTTCTGTGAGGGGATGAAACGGCGTACCGCCGGCAGGGGCTTCGGCAACTGGCAGCGGAACCTGCTGGCGGTGCAGTTTGTTCTGCTGTTTGCGGCAGGACTGATCCCCTCCGGCTGGCAGAACCTGCTGGTGACCTGCGCCTTCTCCTTCCTGGCGGAGTCGCTGCTGGCCATGTTCGGCAAATGGGAGGGGCGAGGTCATTCGGTGACCATCTGCACCGGTAACCTGCGCAACTTCGGGCAGTACCTCTATCCGGTCATCTTTGAGCGCACCCCGGAGGCGCTGCGAACCGCCGGGCTCTACGGGCTGCTGGTGGCCTCCTTTGCCTTCGGCGCGGGAGTGGGCATCCCCATCTGCCGGGCGCTGGGCACCTACGCCGCCTGGGTGGGCTGCGCGGTGCTGGCTGTGCTGTTCCTTGCCATCCGCCGGGAGGACCGGGCCAACTGATCCGATCATTCTGACAAAAAGGCCGCCTTCAGGCGGCCTTTTTTGTGTGCATTTGGTCGGGCGAGGCGCAGAATCGGCGGGAAATGGGGCAAAATTCTGGCTAAAACGCCGATTTCTTAGTCGGGACTACTTTATACCAAATCCGGCATTGTAAACCGCCGCTTTCGTGCTATAATGGAGAAAAGCGGGTGTGCCCGCGAAGTTTTTATCCAGGAGGATCGAAGAGCTATGGATTATGTCATCAAAAACCGGGAGCCGGAGGATGTGCTCCACTACTTTGAAGAGATCAGCGCCATTCCCCGGGGATCCGGGAACGAGAAGGCCATCGGCGAGTATCTGCTTGACTTTGCCGCCCAGCACGGCCTTGAGGCCCGTATGGACGAGCTGTACAATGTGGTCATCAAGAAGCCCGGCAGCGCCGGCTGTGAGGACCTGCCGCCGGTGATCCTCCAGGGGCACACCGATATGGTCTGCGAGAAGAACAAGGATGTGGACCACGATTTCACCAAGGACGGCATCGAACTGGTGCTGGACGGGGATATCCTCAAGGCCAACGGAACCACCCTCGGCGCGGACAACGGCCAGGCGGTGGCGGTGATGATGGCCTTCCTGGCCCGCAAGGATATGAAGCACCCGCCGCTGGAGTGCATCTTCACCACCCAGGAAGAGGTGGGGCTGATCGGAGCCATGGGCTTTGACGCCAGCGACATCAAGGGCCGGCGGATGATCAATATGGACTGCGGCCCGGAAGGCGTCTGCATCGCAGGCAGCGCCGGCGGCACGACCATCGATGTCTACAAGCCGGTGGCCCGGGTGCCCTTCACCGGGAAGGCGCTGGCCATCAAGGTCCGGGGCCTCAAGGGCGGCCACTCCGGCGGAGACATCGACAAGGAGCGGGGCAACGCCAACAAGATCGTCGGGCGCATCCTCTACAACATCCTTCGGGAGATGCCGGTGCATCTGGTCTCTGTCGACGGCGGCATGATGATGAACGCCATCCCCAGAGAGTGTGACGCCGTGATCTCGGTGGAGGACATCGACCGGGCCAAGGCCATTGCCGCCGACATCGAAAAGAAGGAGAAGAGCCAGCTGGAGTTCTCCGATCCCGATCTGAGCATCGTCTGTGAGGAGACTGCGGCACCGGCGGAGATGATCTGTGAAAAGGACTCCAAGGACTTCATTCAGATGCTGTACATCCTGCCCACCGGCCTGGTGGCCAAGAGTATGGCGCTGGAGGGGCTCACCGTGGCCTCCCAGAACCTGGCCGCCGTCAAGACCCAGGCGGACGGCAAGCTGTACATCCTCTACTCGCTGCGCAGCTCGGTGAATGCCTTCCTGGACGATATGGGCGACCGCATCGATCTGATCTGCAGGGAGCATGGGGCCGAGGCAGTGTTCCGTCCCGGCTTCCCGACCTGGGAGTATACCCAGAAGAGCGAGCTGCGGGATATCCTCTCCAAGGCCTACCATGAGGTCACCGGCAAGGAGATGAAGATCGAAGCAACCCACGGCGGTCTGGAGTGCGGTGCGCTGCTGGCCAAGATCCCCGGACTGGATATTGCGGCCATCGGCTGTGACGCTACCGGTGCCCACACCCCGCAGGAGCAGCTGGACCTGAACTCCTACAAGCGCATGGTGGATACCGTGGCCCGCACGCTGGAGCTCATGTGCGAATGAGGTCCCTCTGAGCGGGGAAAAAACCCGATTCCGGGACGGCGATGGCCGGGGCTGCGGCTCCGGCCATCGGTCTGCCCGGGGGAAGGAGGGCATTGTGAAAAACTACACCCAGGCCTATGTGAAGAACAGCCTGGAGGCCGCCGCCATGTACTGCGAGGCCTTCGGGGCGGAGGTGACCTTCGCGATGATGAACGCCGCCGGAAATGCCTACGAGCACTGCGAACTGTCGGTGAACGGCGAGCCGATCCTGGCGCTGGCCGAAGCAAGGAATCCCTGTGACATCGAGGTGGTGCACAAAAACCGCTGGCAGACGATGACCTTCAACGCCTTTGAGCTGGGCAGCGAAGCGGCGGTGGCCCATGCTCTTCAGGTGCTGAGCCGGGGCGGTGTGGTGCTGGAACCACTGCATGCGGTGCCCTGGAGCCGCTGCTGCGCCACCGTCATCGACCGGTACGGTGTCTGCTGGTGGCTGGCCATCTGAGGGGGTTTTCCCTCTACCCAAAACCGGGCGGGTATGCTATACTGAAGATACGGATTCTTTTACATCGAAAGGAGTTTTTTCTATGAAGATCGAACGTTTTGATGGCACCGGCCGTATGAGCCGGGTGGTCAAGTATGGGGATATGCTGTTTCTGTCCGGCATCACCGCCGGCGGTGACGGCGTGGTGGAGCAGACCAAGGCGGTGCTGGCCCAGATCGAAAAGACCCTGGCAGAGCACGGCAGCGACAAGGAGCACATTCTGTCCACCACCATCTACCTGAAGGACATCGCCGATTTCACGGCGATGAACAGCGTCTGGGATCCGTGGGTCGCCAAGGGCAATGAGCCCGCCCGCGCCTGTGTCGAGGCTTCGCTGGCCGCTCCGTCCATCCGGGTGGAGATGTCGGTGATCGCCGCGGTAAAGGACTGAGCCTGCCGCAGGACCAAAAGGAGGGTGTGGGATGAAACGCCTGCTTGCCGCGCTGCTGGCGGCTCTGGTCCTCACCGGCTGCGCCGGCGGAACCGGTGAACCGTCCTCATCGGCGGCCGGCGTCCGCTTGGATTCCCGGCAGTCCGCCTCCGGAAGCGCCGCGGACAACGACACCGAAGGGGAGACCGATGCGGAGGGGGCCCTGGCCATTTCGCTGGAACACGCCGATGTTCCCACACAGGACGCCTACAACACCAAGGTCGAACGGGACGGAGACCACGGCGTCGCCGTCTGGAAGGTGGAATTTGAAACCGATTACGGCGACTATGATTTTGAGGTGACCGTAGCGGGAGGGGCGATTGTCGGCGCCGACTATGAGGTGGACGAGGATTGGCTGGGCCGCCTCGGCGGCAGCCCGGTGGACGCGGACGGAGCAAAGGAGATTGCCGCCGCCAGGGTTCCCGGTGCGGACCCGGCGGATATTACCGTCACCACCGAGGATGGGGACGGCCGCAGCCGGTACGAAGGCCACTTTTCCGTGGACGGCATTGTCTATGAGTTTGAGATCGACTCGGCCACCGGGCGGATCTTTGACTGGAACGCCGATCTGCGGGACTGACCCCGCCATATAAAAAAAGACTGCCCCCCGGGGCAGTCTTTTTTTTGTGCGTATGGTTTGTGCGGGTCAGCCGCCGGCGGCCTCCGATTCCGGCAGATGGTCGGAAAGGGGCTCGGCGAGGATCTCGGTGAGGATCTCGGTGATGCGGCTCAGCCGGTCGACGGCGCCGGCCATCTGCTGCTGTGCCTCCCGGAGGGCAGCGGCGCCCTCTCCGGTGCCGGGACCCAGGGCGAAGGCCTCCTCCACCCCAGCGGCCACCTGATCCATGATACCGGCGGCCTCACCGGCCAGGGCGGGAATCTCCCGGTAGCCGTCCGGAGTGTCCAGATCGGCAATGGCCTGGAAGGAGGCACCCATCGTCCTCATGATGGACACCGACCGCTCGGGGAAGCTCTCGTCCCCGGTGTCGAGCAGCCGGTAGCCCTCCAGATCTTCGGTGAGAGAGTCAAGGATCAGCTGCACATCGAGCTGGTAGGCAATGGCTTCTACCTCCGGATCCAGCGGCTCGTCCTCTGCCAGGTCTTCCTCAGAGGAAGCCTCCGGCTCGGAGACCTGGCTCTCCGCGGCAGACGGGGAGGGCTCTGTCTCCTCCGCCGGGGAGGGGCTCTCCGCCGCCGGAGCGGCGGTACAGCCGGTCAGCAGCAATGCAAGCAGTACCGCCGGCAGGATCGTTTTTACAGGGGTCACTTGGCTTCCGGAGGCTCCTTTCCAAAGACGGCGGTGAGGGAATCCTCCACCTCACAGCTCTCCCCTTCGCAGTAGGGGCGCTCCGGGTCGGAGGGGTCACGGCCCTTTTCCTTCAGCAGGCGGTGGGCCTGCTCCCGGACCAGTACATAGATCATGCCAAAGGTGGGCAGGCCGGCCACCATACCGGGGATACCGAACAGGCTGCCGCCGACAATAATGGAGAACAGAACCCATACCCCGGAGATGCCGATGCTGCTGCCGACGATGCGCGGAGACATAAAGTTGCCGTCGAACTGCTGGATGCAGAGGATCAGGATGATGAACCACAGCGCCTGGATCGGCTCGGTGAGGAAGAGCATCACCACACCGGGAGCCGCCCCGATAAACGGTCCGAAGTAGGGGATGATGTTGGTGACGCCGACGATCAGTGAGATCAGCATGGCATAGGGCATCTTGAGCAGGTTCATGCCGATGAAGCAGAGCACTCCGACAATGGCCGAGTCGATGACCTGCCCTGTGAGAAACCCGCCGAAGGAGCGGTTGGCCACATGGGCCACATGCATCAGATAGTCGGCCCACCTGGTTGGCAGGAAGGCATAGGTGGCCTTCTTGGCCATCAGGAGGAGCTTATCCTTACCGGTGAGCAGGTAGATGGATACGATAAAGCCGGTAAACAGATTGTAGATGCTGTTGGCGGCGGTCATTGAGGCATCCCACACCGCCGGCAGCACCGTATTGGCTACCTCGTCCAGGCGGCTGAGCAGGTCGGTCCACCAGCGGTTGATCGTCTCGATGAAGTTGGTGTCCACCGGGAAGCGTTCGGAGAGGGTGACCATCAGGGCGTTGATCTCGTCCATATACCCCTCCAGGTTGGAGGAGAAGGTGCGCACCGAGCTCACCAGCTCCGGCACCACCGAGCTCACCAGCTTGACCAGCAGGAAGAACAGCAGGAAGTAGACGGTGAGGATGCCCAACAGCGCCGCCAGCGATTTTTGCCGCCGCTCCGGAAGTCCGATTTTGGCAAAAGCGGGCTCATACAGCCGGTGGCGGAAAAATTTATAGGGACGGTTGAGCACAAAGGCTATGACAAAGCCTATGATAAACGGCATTGCCACCGACGCCACCCAGCCGATCTGCCGGAAGATGGTATCCAGATGGGTGACAACGAGGAACACCGCCCCTGCATAGGTGATGAGCAGAAGGTAGGGCTTCAGATTTGTTTTACTCATAGAAGAGAGAGCTCCTGTTCAGAATAAATGGACCATCAGGCACGGCAGGCGTCGAGGAAGGTCTGGAAGATGCGCTCGCTGTTGGCGTCTTCCGGGGCCATGTGCTCGGGGTGCCACTGCACCGCCCAGACAAACCGCTGCCCCGGCAGGCACACCGCCTCGATGAGGCCGTCCGGCGCGGTGCCCATCACCGCCAGCGACGGGGCCAGGTCCCTGACGCCCTGGTGGTGCCGGGTGTTGACGCCGATGCGGTCGACACCGAGCAGCTCCCGCAGCGGGGTATCCGGTACCAGATCCACCGTATGGGTGGCCGCGCCGTAGGGCTTGCCCTGGGAGTGGTTGACCTCCCCCGGGCGCTGGCTGGGCAGGTCCTGCCAGAGGGTGCCGCCCAGCACCACATTGAGCAGCTGCATGCCGCGGCAGATGGCCAGCACCGGCTTATCGGCGGCCAGCGCTGCCCGCAGCAGACGGGTTTCCAGCTCGTCGCGCTCGGGCAGGCTCACGCCGCACACCGGCTCCCGCTCGGTGTGGTAGTAGGCGGGGTCGATGTCCTCGCCGCCGGTGAAGACAAACCCGTCACAGAGGGCGACCATCTGGTCGATGCTCTCCGGGTCGTGCTGGAAGGGCAGCATCACCGGCATACCGCCGGCGCGCTGGATGCCCTGCATGTAGTCGGGCAGCATCCAGTAGCTGTCCAGCTTGGTGTCAAGAAGGGGGGTTACTCCGATCAGGGGGCGCATAGGTCATAAACTCCTTTCCATATAGAAAAAAGATGTGCAGACCGCAGTCTGTGGTCTGGGGAAATCTGGCTGAACCATTATGAACATTATAGGACGAAGCACTCTGCAAGTCAATTCCAAAGCGTGAACAGATTGTAAAGGAGGGCACTGGCGTCGGGTGAAAAAGAATGGTATACTGGGGATACGGCCTCACGCCGTTATCTGACCAAAAGGAGCGGATCACTTGAAATACAGCCATATCTTTCTCGACCTCGACAATACGCTGCTCGACTTTGAGGCGGCGGAGCACACCTCCTTTTTCTACACTGCACAGCGGTACGGCCTCACCTTTGGAGATCGGGAGCTGGCGCTCTACCAGTCGATCAACGGCCCGCTGTGGGCGATGCTCGAGCGCCGGGAGATCACCAAGGACGAGCTGGTGGTGCGGCGGTTCCGGGAGCTGTTCGCGGCGCTGGGCCTTACCGGCATCGACCCGGCGGCCTACAACGCCGACTATCTGAAAAACCTCGCCATCGATACCCGGCCCCTGCCCGGCGCCGTGGAGCTCTGCCGGGCGCTGCACGGCCGTGCGGTGGTGACGGTGGCCACCAACGGTGTCTCCTCCACCCAGCATGAGCGCATCGAAAAAAGCGGCCTCGCCGGATACTTCGACTTCGTCGTTGTCTCGGACGATGCCGGGGCCGAAAAGCCGGACCCCCGGTACTTTGACCGGGCGATGGCGGTGAGCGGCGCCGCCGATAAGCGGGCGTGCATCATCCTCGGGGACTCGCTGACCTCGGACATCGGCGGCGGGAAGGCTTACGGTATCGCCACCTGCTGGTACAACCCCAAAGGCAAGCCCCTGCCGGCCGGGGCGCCGCAGCCGGACTGCCAGGTCCGGGCGCTGGGGGACTTCCTCAGCCTGGTGCAGTGAGCGGCATCGGTACGCTGTCCGAGCGCACGCTCCACCGGGCTGTGAAGGAATACCTGGAACCGGATGTGCGCTGCCAGGAGGTGCCGGTGGCGGGCATCGTCGCCGACCTGTTCCGGGACGGGGAGGTCATCGAGGTGCAGACCGGCAGTGTGACCCCGCTGGTGAAAAAGCTCCTCGGCCTGCCGCCGATGCCGGTCACCATCGTACTGCCCATCATCCGGGAGAAGCGCATCTGCACGGTGGACGAAAACGGCGTGCTGCTGCGCTGCCGTAAGAGCCCCAAACGGGGCACCGTGTACGACTGCTACTATCAGCTGCCCCGGCTGCTTCCGCTGCTGGGCCGGGAGAAGCTGACGCTGCGGCTGCTGCTGCTCGACGCCGACGAATACCGCACCGAGGCTCCGAACGCCCGGGTCGGCCGCCGGGACTGCCGGCGGCTGGACCGGGTGCCCACCGCCTTCCGGGAGGACCACAGCTACCGCTTCCCGGAGGGCCTTGGAGGGCTGCTGCCGCCGGAGCTGCCCGAAGTCTTCACCCGGGAGATGCTCTGGCAGGCCACCGGCCTCAGTCCCCGGGCGGTGAGCGGCGGCCTTGCGGCGCTGCAGAAGTGCGGGGCGGTGGAGCACTGCGGCAGGGAGGGCCGGGCCTACCTCTACCGCCGGGTGGTGTCAGGCGATGGCCGCTGACCGGCTGCCGCCGGAGGTGCTGGCGGTGCTTGCACGGCTGGAGGAGGCCGGCGAGGAGGGCTGGCTGGTGGGCGGCTGTGTCCGGGACCGTCTGCTCGGGCGGCCGGTGCACGACTACGACATCGCCGTCTCCTGCCCGCCGGCGCGCACGGCGGCCCTCTTTTCCGGCCATGAGCTGGTGCTGGCCGGGGCAGCCCACGGCACCGTTGGGGTGGTGGCCGGTGGGCGGCTGCTGGAGCTCACCACCTTTCGGGCGGACGGAGCCTACCGGGATCGCCGCCACCCGGAGCAGGTGGCCTTCCTGCCGGACATCGACGGGGACCTGGCCCGCCGGGACTTTACGGTGAACGCCATGGCGATGGACCGCCGGGGCCGGCTGCGGGACCCCTACGGCGGGAGAAAGGACCTGGAGGCCCGGCTGCTGCGGGCGGTCGGCGAGCCGGAGCGGCGGTTTTCCGAGGATGCGCTGCGCATCTTGCGGCTGGCCCGGTTCGCAGCAAAACTTGGATTTTCGGTGGAGGGGGAGACGCTTGCCGCCGCGCTGCGCCTTCGCCGGGAGACCGCCGCCCTCTCCGCCGAGCGGATCACCGCCGAGGTGGCCGGCTTTGTGGACGGGGAATATTTCTCCAGGGCTGCCGGGGAGATGCTGGGGCTCTTTGCCGGGGTATGGCCGGCGCTTGCGGAGGTCCCATCGGAGATGCTCGCGGCCTTTGCACGGGCGGAGGAGCCGGACAGCCGGCTGCTTTTGATGGCCCGGGCGGCCTCACCGGGGGACTGGCCGGCGGCGGTGGCGGCCTTCTGCCGGAGGCTGCGGCTGCCCCGGAGCCGGGAGCGGCTGCTGGACGAGGCAGCCAGGCGGCTGGCCCTCCCGCCGTCGGAGGACCCTCCCGAGGTCCGGCGGCGGGCCTGCCGTTTCGGTGACGAAGCCACCCGCCTGGCCTTTGCCGTGGACCGGGCGCTGGGCGGCCCCCGGCAGCCGGAGGCCGCCCTCTATGAGCGGTTCTGCCGGACAGGGCTGCCCCGGAGCGTCCGGGAGCTGGCGGTGACCGGTGCGGACCTGCTGGCCGCCGGTGTGCCGGAGGGCCCGGCGGTGGGGACGCTGCTGGCCCGGCTGCTGGAGGCGGTCATCGACGGACAGTGTGAAAACACCCGGCCGGCACTGCTGGACCGGGTCAGACAGGAGGAGACACGATATGGATGAGAAAAAACGGCTGGCTGAGGCGCTGGCCCCCGGCCGGAAGACGGTGTTCTTCGGTGGCGCCGGTGTCAGTACCGAGTCTGGGCTCCGGGATTTCCGCAGTGCCGGAGGTATCTACGACAGCCCCTATCCCTTCCCGCCGGAGGAGATGGTCAGCCGCGGGTACTTTGACCGGGATCCGGCGGGCTTTTACGACTTCTACCGGCGGGAGATGGTGCCGCCGCCGGGCACCCGGCCCAACGCCGCCCACCGGAGGCTGGCGGAGCTTGAGGCGGAGGGACGGGTCATCGCGGTGGTGACCCAGAACATCGACGGCCTGCACCAGGCGGCGGGCAGCCGGGTAGTCTACGAACTGCACGGCAGCGTGCACCGCAACCACTGTATGGACTGCCGCCGCCCCTACGGACTCGATGCGGTGATGAACGGGGAGCCGGTGCCCCGCTGCCCGGTGTGCGGGGGCATCATCAAGCCGGATGTGGTGCTCTATGGGGAGATGCTGGACGATGCGACGGTGTCCGCCGCCGTCGCCGCCATCGAGCGGGCGGATACGCTGCTGGTGGCGGGCACCTCGCTGGCGGTGTATCCGGCGGCGGGTCTGCTGCGGTATTTTAACGGGGACTGCCTGGCGGTGGTGAACCTCTCGCCGACGCCGATGGACCGGCAGGCGGACCTGCTGATCCGGGGAAAGATCGGAGAAGTCCTGGACGGTATCCGCTGAGAAAACGAAAAACGCCTGTCCCTCGACAGGCGTTTTTTCATCGGTTTATTCTTCAGTGACACGGACGGTGAGGACCTTTTCGTTGGTGGTGTAGCCGCCCCGCTCACAGGTGAGGGTGATGGTGGTTTCACCTGCAGAAAGGCCGGTGAGCTCGAGCTTGTTGGACTTCTGCACCGCTTCGACGATCTCCTCATCGGCGATCTGCCGGGTGAGGGTGCCCTCATCGGGGTTGAGGACGGTGAGCTCCACCGTCTCCCCGACGGCCAGCTGCACTACATTGTTGCGCTCCAGCCGGTCCCCGAGGATGGTGAGAGGGATCAGCTCCGGCACCGACTCCACCGGAATGGTCAGTGAGGTGTCGGCATAGCCCGGGGCGGTGGCGGTGATGGTCACGCTGCCGGTCCCCTCGGTGACAGCGGTGATGGTGACCCGGCCGTTTTCGGTGACCGCCGCGGTGGCCACCGTGCCGTCGGCTGTGACGGCCAGGGTGCTCTCCTCCGAGAGGGTCTCCACATCGATGGTCACGCTGCCGCCGACCTCAATGACCGGCGCATAGGGGTCAAATCCCTTGGCGGACAGGGACAGGGTCTGGTTCGGTTCGGATACTGAGATGGTGAGGGTCACCGGTGTGTCCGGGTAGCCGTCGCAGACGGCGAGCAGCTCCAGGGTGTACTGACCGGCCCGGGGGCACTGGAGCACCACCCGGTCGCCGGAGAGGTAGTATGTGCCGTCAAATCCGGTCTCCTCGCTGGCAGTGCGCACCGTCACGGCGGACTGGACCGGCACCGGTTCCCCGCCGGTGGCGTCAAAGCCGGTGAACTGCAGCGTGGCCTGGTTGCCCGCCTGCAGCTCGAGGAAGTTGTCGGCGAACACCGCCCCGCCCAGGCTCGGCTGGGCTGGCCGGTAGGAGTCCTCCAGGTTGTTTGGGTCGGCGATGGTACGGGAGTCGATCAGAGTGACCCCGACCTGCAGCTGCCGGTCGGAGATCTGCACCTCATAGCTCTTGGAGAAGGTGTTGCCGTCCAGTGCCACCTCGACGGTGAGGATGGCCTTGCCGGTGTTTTCGGCGGTGAGGGTCAGCGTCCCCTCGCTCAGCTCGGCAGAGAGCAGCGACGGGTCGGAGCTGACGATGTTCACCTCGCACCCGTCCGGCAGGGTGGGCATCGAATAGGTGTGGCTCTCTCCGGGGTCCCACTCGCTCACCGACTGCAGCGTCTCGCCGTTGGTGTCGGTGAGATCCAGCGTGGTGATGGCGCCGTTGGTGACACACCCGGTGGCCAGCGCCGCTGCGGCGGCGGCAGTCGCCAGCAGCGGGAGAAATTTTCTCATAGTCATACAAAACACCTCATAGTCAAAAGTGTAACATATAGAGCATCTGCCGGAGCGGTGGCCCGATCCGGCCCTTTGATGCCTATTATACACAAGATCCGGCGCGCTGACCAGAGAAAATTGGGTGCAGAGAAGCTGCCGCTATCTGGAAGCGGTATCCCGCAGCCGCTGCCGGGCGGCCAGCGTGCGTTCGAGCTCCCGCAGCCGGCGGTGGAAGGCCGCAGACTGGCGGGGAATCCCCGGCCGGTAGAGGGCGGCGGTCTCCTGGCGCAGCCGCAGCAGGTGGATGTCCAGCCGGGCGCGGCGCCGGGCTGCGGAAAAGGTGGGGTCTGTCATAGGAGCTCCTTCTTTCTGTCTGGATTCCGGTGGTGCCGGTGCCTTCAGTATAGGCCGGGGCCCCTGTCGAATTTGCGAAAAAACCGGCGAGAGAGCGGGATATTTTTCTCTTTCTGCCAAATCGGCGCAGATGGGCGCAAAAAAGCCCGGGCGGCTGCCGGGCAGGGATGTGGGTTCAGCGGCCGGTGTGGCGGATATGCGCCAGGCCCTGGCTCAGGATCGAGACCACATGGTCGTCATCCAGGCTGTAAAAGATGCTCTTGCCCTCCCGGCGGGTCTTGACCAGGTGGGCGTTGCGCAGCAGCCGCAGCTGGTGGGACACCGCCGACTGGCTCATGCCCAGCTGCTCCGCCAGGTCGGCGACGCACAGCTCCTGGCTGATCAGCGCCGAGATGATGCGCAGCCGGCTGCCGTCGGAAAAGATCTTGAACACTTCGCTGAGCCGCTCGAGCTCCCGGTCGGTGGGGAGCTCCTGGGCGGTGGGCCACAGCGGTACCGTCGGGTCGCAGGGGGTATGGGTCACGGTCGGTCTCCTTTCGCAGGCTGGCCGTCCCCGGCAAAGAGGGACGGGTGGCAGCGGGAGTAGTGGAACAGATATTGCTGGGCGATGCCCGCATAGGGGAGCAGCTCCTGCGGCAGGCCATTCGGGTAGAGGGTGGCCATCACCCGGCGCATCCACACATCCACCGGCAGGCACTCGATGCGGTGGAAGCCGTAGAGCAGCGCGCAGTGGGCCACCTTGATGCCGACGCCGCAGATGGCCTGCAGCGCCACAGCGGCCTCCTCGGTGGGCAGGGCGGCCACCGCATCCAGGTCCACCTCGCCGCCGGCAACCTTTCGGGCGGCGTCCAGCACATAGCGGGCCCGGAAGCCGCAGCGCAGCGGGGCCAGGTCCTCCTCCGAGAGGGAGGCCAGCACCTCCGGGCCGGGGAAGGCGTAGTCCCCGCCGCCGAGGGGCTCCCCAAAGCTCTCGCACAGCCGGGCAATGATGCCCTTGATGCGCTTGATGTTGTTGTTCTGGCTGAGAATGAAGGAGCAGAGCGCCTCCCAGCGGTCCTGCCGCAGCACCCGGATGCCCGGGGCATAGTCCACTGCCCGGGCCAGCGTCTCGTTTTCCCGGAAGAGGGCGTGGATGGCGGCGTAGTCCTCATCCAGCGCGAGATAGGGGACCAGCAGAGCCTCCGCCTCCGGCTGGGTCAGGCCCTCCGCCATGAGAAAGTCCCCGTCCTGCCGTAGGGTGACCACCCGCCGGCCGACGATGCCCCGGTAGCCGCCGGTGCTGTCCGGATCCCAGCGAAAGCACTGGCCGCACTCGAAGGTCTCTTTCAGATCAAAGGGCACGGCGCGCAGCCGGACGGCAGCCGTGGGGGTGGATACAGGCATAGCAGGGCCTCCTTTTTCGACATACAAATCTATTATATACCATCGGGCACGGCTGTGACAAGGGTGAGGCCCCGGCATTTTCACGATGGAAAATGTCCAAATTGTAAATTACTATTTGTAGGAACGTTACGGCCGAGTTAAGTTTACAAAAACTGGGTTTCAACAGTGACCTTCCGGTTTCCGCCAGCCGGTGAAAAAGGGCAGATCTGCCAGACAAGCGGAGTTTTCCACGGTTTCAACAGACTTTTCAACAGAGACGGTGCCGCAATTGGGGAAACTCCCGTGGAAAGTGTGGAAAGTTTCACTATACGGCGGGTAATTGAACCGGGACAAAACCGGAAGCCGCCGACAGGATACCGGCCGTTTTTGTTGTGAAAAATGCGCAGAGCCTGCCGGACAGCGTATAAAACCGCCGCCCGGGCCGATACTACCTTCAGATCCATAGATGCGCAGGCGGTGAGGTGAGACAGTATGCTGCGTGGTGTGAACCGGAAGATCATCGAAGTGCAGGACCCGGAGAGCCGGTATTTTGAACGGGCGATTCTGTTTGTGCGGCAGGGGGACTGGTCCAGCGGGGAGATCGAGCGGGAGGCGGCGGCCTTTCTTAAAGGGGCCAGCGCCGAGGCCGAGCGCCGGGAGAGGAGCACTGGAGGGACGCTGCTCAAGGAGCGCCGTCCCCCAAAGGCGGCCCTGCTCAAAGGGGCGGCGGCGGTCGGGGCGGCGTTGCTCCTGCTGCTCCTCTTGTTCTGAAAATTCCGGGCGAGGGCTCCGGCGGGCGCACCGCCGGGGCTTTTTTGCTGCTGCGGCGGGATTTTTTCCGGAAATGGGAGGAAAACCAAAAGATAGATAGTGCCAACTGTCGTAAAATGTGATAAGATAAAGGTGTATATCGAAAAATCGGCCTGCCCGACAGAGGCAGGGGCCTTTCAGTTGGAGAGAAGCACCTATGAGAGAGAACCAGAGACCCGGGCGTCCGGCCCGGCAGCGCCCGGAGGACCGCCGGCCGGACCACCGGGAGGAGCGCCCGTGCGGAATGCAGCGGGAGGACATCGTCATCGGCCGCAACGGCGTTATCGAGCTGCTGCGGTCCGGCCGGCCGGTGGAGCAGATTCTGATCGTCGGCGGCGAGAGCCACGGCAGCATCGGCAGGATCAAGGCGATGGCCCGGGATCAGGAGATCCCGGTGAAGGAGGTCAGCCCGGCCAAGCTGGACGCCATGTGCGCCCGGCAGAACCACCAGGGCGTTATCGCCGTTACCGGCGCCGCCCACTACTCGACGATGGAGGATGTCTACAAGCGCGCAGACGGCAAGCCGCTGTTTGTCATCATTGCAGACGGCATCACCGATCCGCACAACCTCGGGGCGATCATCCGCACCGCCGAGACTGCCGGCGCTCACGGCATCCTGATCCCCAAACGGGGCGGTGTTGGGCTGACGGTGTCGGTGGCCAAGACCAGCGCCGGTGCGGTGGAGCACCTGCCGGTGGTGCGGGTGCCCAATCTGGCCGCCGCCGTGGACCAGCTCAAAAAAGAGGGCGTATGGGTGTACGGCACCGATATGGAGGGCCAGTGCTGGTGTGAGATCGATTATACCGGGCCGGTGGCACTCATCGTCGGCTCGGAGGGCAGGGGCATGAGCCGCC
>CAJFQR010000010.1 GCA_904419105.1 Candidatus Avimicrobium faecavium | reverse complement strand
AGTACAGGTTGGCCGCCGCCTGGACGCCGGCGGTGTTGTTGCCCAGGGAGATGGTGTTCAGGTAGACCTCGAGGATCTGCTCCTTGGAGTAGTTTTTCTCCACCTTCATGGCGCGCAGGATCTCCTTGGCCTTGCGGGCGATGGAGAAGTCTTTGTCCTGGGTGATGTTCTTGACCACCTGCTGGGTGATGGTGCTGCCGCCGGGGGTGCCCTCATAGATCGGGATCACCAGGTTCACCGCCGAGGCGATGGTGCGGCGCCAGTCCACGCCGGCGTGGGTCCAGAAGCGCTTGTCCTCCAGGGCGACGGCGGCGTCCACCAGGTCCTGGGGGATCTGGTCGTAGTCCACCCAGATGCGGTTGACATCGCCGTGGATGCGCTCCATCTCCTCGGTGCCGCCGCTGTCGTTTTCGCCGTAGAGAATGGTGGTATAGCTCATCTGGGCGGCGTTAAGGTCCACCACCGGTTCGTCGGCGATGTACTTGAATATGTATACGGTGAGAACGCATCCGATGATGCAGGCCGCGATGATGCCAATGCACAGGAAGATGCCCAGGTTGTACCAGACCTTGGGCAGCCGTTCCAGCGGGTTTGGTCTTGCGGATTTTGCCATATAACAGATCGACTCCTTTGGAAGATCGGCCGGCGGGGAGCCGGGCCGGATGCCGGGCAGCCCGGGGCGGCCGCCGGTGGGAAAACGCGGCGGGAAGGCGCCCCGCCCAAAAGGAGCGCCCGCCGGTGGAGAGCAGGGTGGAAGGGTCCCCCGCCTTCCCTCCCGGCCGGCGAGCGCGGTCGTTTAGAGTTATTATAGCACAAAACCCGAAAAAATTGCTACAAAACTTTGAATATTGCGCGCAGAGGGCATAATCCCGCCGCACCGGCGCAGACTATCTTCAAAACGGACAACGGAGAGGAGGAAGGCACAATGGCCGATCGGAAGCTGGTGCTGCTGTGCGCGGCGTCGGCGGCGGCCGGGGCGGTGCTGGCCTCGGGGCTGACCGCCGCGGCGGTGCGGGAGGGGGTGCAGCCCCCGCCGGAGCCGCCGGCCCGGCGGCAGAGCGCGCCGCAGGCGGCCTATACCCTCGGCGAGTGGGAGGGCAGGCTGGCGGTCTACCGGGACGGGGAAGAGGAGCCGGAGCAGGTGCTGGAGGTCTACCTGAACCTGCTGCCCCCGGCGGACGCCGCCGCCCTGCGGGAGGGGATCCCGGTGGCGGACGAGGAGGAGCTGGCCCGGCGGCTGGAGGACTTTTCCAGCTGAGGGAGGCTGTCCCAAAGGGTTACAGCCCTGTCACCGGCAGGGGGAAAACTGTAATGACACTGTAACCGCCTCTTCATCGAAAGAGGATGAACTCGGCTCCCGGCTGTGGTACAATAGGGTCGAAGGGAGCGAGAAGATGGTATTTCAGTTTTCCAGCGGCAGCATCCGGGTCACCGACCTGGAGCGGAGCACCGCCTTCTACCGGGAGGCCCTGGGCCTGACCGAGACCGCCTGCCGCCGCAGTGCCGACGGCAGCACCGCCGCAGCCCTGCTCACCGAGCGGGACGCCGGCGACCGGCTGGAGCTCTGCTGGCAGCGGGACGGCTGCACCCCCTACGACCTCGGTGAGAGCGAGGGGCGGCTGGCGGTCTCCACCGACGACTACGAGGGCGCCAGGGCGCTGCACCGCCGCATGAACTGCATCTGCTATGAGGACCCCCGGGGCAGCTACTACATCAGCGACCCGGACGGGTACTGGCTGGAGATCCTCCCCCGGCCGGCCTGAGCCGGCAAAGCGTTCAGCGTTTTCCGTTCTGACTATAAGAACTTCATTTCTTTTTCTCCATTATTTCTCCCATGGGCGCCTGTGCCGGACTTCCGGTGCGGGCGCCTGTGCTTTGCACGAAAAAAAGGGCCCCGGGGAGGGGCTTTTTTTATTCGGAGGCGGGGCGGAACAGGCGGACGACGCCCCGGCGGTTGAGAAAGCAGAGGAACAGCACCCCGAGGGGCACCAGCAGCGCCCCGGCGGCCCCGAAGAGCCGCAGCCCGGCAAACAGGGCGGTGATGAGGGCCAGCGGGTGCAGGCCGGTCTGGGAGCCGACAAGCCGGGGCTCAAGGATGCTGCGCACCCCGGCGATGAGGCCGAAGAGCAGCCACAGCCCGGCGGCAAAGGGCAGCCGGCCGTCCAGCGCCGCCCAGAGGCCCCAGGGCACCAGCACCGAGCCGCTGCCGACCAGGGGCAGCAGGTCGAACAGGGCGATGGCAAGGGCCGCCGCCAGCGGGCTGCGCACCCCGAGCAGCCACAGCCCCGCCGCCACCTCGGCGAAGGTGGCGAGAAACAACGCGCCGTACGCCCGCAGCAGCTGCCCGACCACCTCCCGGCCAAAGGCCCGGGCCTCCCGCAGCAGCCGCAGCCCCGGCTCCGGGAGGTTCTGGCGGAGGAAGCGGGTCACCCGGCGGTAGTCGGCGGCGAGGTAGAAGGAGAGCACCACCGTGAACACCCCGCCGAGCAGCGCCACCGGCAGCTCCGCCAGCAGCCCGGCGGCGGCCCTGGCAGCGGCGGCGGACAGGCTCTGGAGCAGCCCCGGGAGGGCCTGGGCGGCTGCGGCGGCCAGGGCCTGGAGGGCGGCCTGCCACTCGGGGGAGAGGCTCCGGGTGAGGGCGCCGGCCCGCTCCCCCAGCCGGGAGAGGAGGGGCAGGACCTCTTCGGTGAAAAAGCGCGGCGCCGCCTGGAGCAGCAGGATCCCCCGGCCGGCCAGCAGCGTGCCGGCGGCCACCAGCAGCAAAACCAGGTTGAGGTAGAAAAAGCCCGCCGCCAGCAGCGCCCCGGTGCGCCGGCTGACCCCGAGCCGCCGGCTGAGGCGCAGGGCAAGGGGGCGCAGCGCCTCGGTGACGCAGAAGGCCAGCAGCACCGGCATCAGCGGGCCGGCCAGCCGGCGGGCCAGCCACAGGGCGCCAAGCCCGGCGGCAAGAAGCAGCGCGGTGCGGGTGAGGCGGTCTGTCCACCGTGTCCATCGTGTCCACTGTGTCCGCTGGTCCATCGGGTCCCTCCATTCCACGGGGCCGCAGGGCGCGGCCGTCTGCCGGTTTCTCTACCGGTAGTTTACTCGGCTTTTTGGCGGGGTATGCGCCGGCGGCGGACGGAGTTTGTGGGATTTTTCAAAACCCGAAAACTTTTCTCTTGCAATGTGCCGGAAGCTGTGGTATATTTGTATCCATACGATGTACAGTAGTTTTTTGGAGGTGGACGGATATGTCGGGCCAAAATCAGAACAAGTTCCTGCTCGTGGACCTCTCGGTGCTGCCTGAGGTGTTTGCCAGGGTGGTGGAGGCCAAGAGGCTGATGGCGCAGGGGAAGGCGAAGAGCTATTCCGATGCGGCCAAGATGGCGGGGATCTCCCGCAGCGCGTTTTACAAGTACAAGGACAGGGTGTTCCCCTATGAGAGCAGCGACCTGACCCGGATGCTCACCCTCAACATCACGCTGGTGGACGAGCCGGGGATCCTCTCGGCGCTGATTGCCGGGCTCTACCAGGCGGGGGGGAACATCGTCACCATCAACCAGAACATCCCGGCGGACGGGGTGGCGCCGGTCTCGGTGACCATCCGCATCGACCGGGACCGCAGCGACGAGGAGATTGTGGCGCGGCTTGCGCAGATCAGCGGCGTGGTGACGGTGCGCACCGTCAACGCCTGACCATTTTATAAAAAGGAGAGATCACGATGAAGATCGCCATCGCAGGGTACGGGGTTGTCGGCCGCGGCGCCCACGAACTGCTTTTGAAAAATCACGCCGCCATCGCCGCCCGCCTGGGCGAGGAGCTTACGGTCAAGTACGTCCTCGACCCGAAGGACCTGACCGGCACCCCCGGCGAGGGGCTGAAGGCCGCCGGCATCGGCGAGGTGCTGGCCGACCCGGAGATCGGGCTGCTGGTGGAGGCCATCGGCGGCGTAGGGGCGGCCTATGACTATGTCAGGGCTGCGCTGGAGAGCGGCCGCAGCGTTGTCACCCCGAACAAGCAGCTCATCGCCGAAAAGGGCGCCGAGCTGCTGGCCCTCGCAAAGGAGAAGGACGCGGCGCTGCTGTTTGAGCCGGCGGTGGCCGGGGGCACCCCGGTGCTCTGGCCCATCGCCCACTGCCTGGCGGCCAACGAGCTGGACCTGGCGGCGGGGATCCTGAACGGCACCACCAACTACATCCTCACCAAGATGGTGGCCGAGGGGGCGGACTTTGCCGCCACGCTGGCGGACGCCCAGCGGCTGGGCTATGCCGAGGCGGACCCGACCGCCGACATCGAGGGCATCGACGCCTGCCGCAAGGCCTGCATCCTGGCCGACCTGCTCTTTGGCAGGCACACCGACCCGGAGAAGGTCTTTGCCCAGGGGATCACGAAGATCACCGCCGGCGATGTGGCCGCCGCCGACCAGGCGGGCTTTGTCGTCAAGCTCATCGGCCAGGCGAGAAAGATGCCCGACGGCAAGGTGCTGTGCCTGGTCACCCCGGCGCTCATCGGAAAGGGGCACCCGCTGGCCGCCGTCAACGATGTGTTCAACGCGGTGATGGTGCACGGCAACGGCGTGGGCGAGGTGATGTTCTACGGCCGGGGCGCCGGGGACCTGCCCACCGGTTCGGCGGTGCTGGGCGATGTGATCGAGGCGGTGCGCACCGGCTGCCGCTATGACCCGATGATGAGCTGGACCGACTGCGGCAGCGACCATCTGGCCGACCGGCGGGACTATGCCATCGACGCCCTCTGCCGGGTGAAGGAGCCCTTTGCCGGGCTGGCCGCCCGCTTCCCGGGGGCCGCGTGCATCTGGGAGCGGGACGGGGAGACCGCCGCTCTGGTGCACGGCGTCCCGGAAGGGGAGCTGGAGGACTATCTGGCCGGGCGGGCCGTGAGCCCCTACATCCGCGTCTTTGCCAGGTGAGGGGGGAGAGAAATGAAGGTACGCGTTCAGGTCCCCGCCACCTCGGCGAACTTCGGCTCCGGCTTTGACTGCCTCGGGGCGGCGCTGGACCTCTACAACCTCATCGAGATGGAGGAGGCGGACGGCTGCCGCATCGAGATCTGCGACGATGCCGCCGTCCCCGCCGACGAGACCAATCTGATCTACACCACCGCCCGGGACTTCTACGCCCGGTGCGGCAGGCCCTTTCCGGGGCTGCACATCCGCCAGTGGAACGGCATCCCCACCGCCAGAGGGCTGGGGAGCTCCTCGGCGTGCATCGCCGGGGCGCTGCTCGGGGCCAACGAGCTGCTCGGGCGGCCCTGCACCCTCGACGAGCTGGTGGACCTTGCCGCGGTGGCCGAGGGCCATCCGGACAACTCCACCCCGGCGCTGCTGGGCGGGTTTGTGGCGGCGGCCATCGACGGGGACCATGTGATCGCCTGCCGCTGCCCGGTCCCCGAGGGGCTGGGCTTCCTGGCGGTGATCCCCGACTTTGAACTGAAAACCGCCGACGCCCGCCGGGCGCTGCCGGACACCGTCCCCCGGGCGGACGGCGTCTACAACCTGGCCCGCAGCGCGGTGATGGCCATGTCGATGGCCCAGGGCCGGCTGGAGAACCTGGCCCTCGGGGCAGAGGACCGGCTCCACCAGCCCTACCGGCTGGGGCTGATCCCCGGGGCGGAGGCGGTCTTCGGCTTCTTCCGGGAGCAGGAGGTGTACGCCTCGTTCATCAGCGGGGCGGGCTCGACGCTGATGGCGCTGATCCCCGCCGGGCGGGCGGAGGAGCTTTCCGCCGCCGCCCGGGCCTTCCTGGACCGGGAGGGGCTCCACGGCTGGCAGGTGCTGGCCCTGGGGCCGGGGCAGGGCGCCGCGGTCCATGTGATCTGACTTATCAGGAGGGAATAAACTATGGCACTGATCGTGCAGAAATTTGGAGGCAGCTCGGTGGCGAACGCCGAGCGGGTGGCCCATGTGGCGGGCATCATCGCCGACACCTACCGCAGGGGCAACCAGGTGGTGGTGGTGGTCTCCGCCCAGGGCAAGACCACCGACCACCTCATCGCCCAGGCCGAGGAGGTCAACCCCCACCCGTCCAAGCGGGAGCTGGACGCGCTGATGGCCACCGGTGAGCTGGCCTCGATGGCGCTCACCGCCATGGCGCTGGAGCGGCTGGATGTGCCGGCCATCTCGCTGTCCGGCTGGCAGGCCGGCGTGCACACCGACAGCACCCACGGCGCCGCCCGGGTGAGCCGCATCGACACCGAACGGCTGCGCAACGAACTGGGCAAGGGCAACATCGTCATCGTGGCGGGGTTCCAGGGGGTCAACCGGTATGACGACGTCACCACCCTGGGCCGCGGCGGCTCGGACACCAGCGCGGTGGCGCTGGCCGCGGCGCTGGGCGCCGATCTGTGCCAGATCTTCACCGATGTGGACGGCGTCTACACCGCCGACCCCCGCATCGTCCCCAACGCCATCAAGATCGATGCGATCACCTATGATGAAATGCTCGAACTCGCCTCCCTCGGCGCCAATGTGCTGCACAACCGCTCGGTGGAGATGGCGAAGAAATACAATGTCAATCTCGAGGTCCTCTCCAGCATGACCGGCGCGGAGGGCACCATCGTCAAGGAGGTAACAGATGTGGAAAAGCTGCTGATCAAGGGAGTTACAAAGGATGTAAACATCGCGCGGATCTCCGCCATGGGCGTCTCGGACCAGCCGGGCATCGCCTTCAAGCTGTTCTCGCTGCTGGCGAAGAACAAGATCAACATCGACATCATCCTCCAGTCGGTGGGCCGGGACGGCACCCAGGACATCTCCTTCACCGTGGCCGCAAAGGACGCCGATGAGACCGTCCGCCTGCTGGAGGAGCGCAAGGGCACCCTCGGGCTCAAGAGCGTGGTCTGCGACCGGGAGGTGGCCAAGGTGTCCATCGTCGGCGCCGGTATGGAGACCCACGCCGGTGTGGCCGCCCAGATGTTTGAGGCGCTGGGCGAGGCGAACATCAACATCCAGATGATCGCCACCAGCGAGATCAAGATCTCGGTGCTCATCGCCGCCGACGAGGCCAACAAGGCCGTCGCCGCCATCCACCGCTCCTTCTACGGAGAGTGATCTTCTGCTGAAAGTATCCGGCGGGTTGAGAACCGGCCGCCGGGACAGCGATACAGGCCGTATTCTTGTGCGATAGAATACGGCCTGTATTGGCTCTGTGGGGCCTTTTCCGGGTGGAGGGGGCAGGCGGGCGGCTTTGCGCCCACGGTCCCGCCCGGGGAGGGGCCTCCCCGATGCAGCCCGTCGGGGTGGAGAGACCCCGGCGCAAAAATACAGGCCGTATTCTGAGGGCACGGAATACGGCCTGTATTGGGTCTGCGAGGTCAGTCTGGGGCCTTTACCGGTCCCGGACCACCTGGAAGATGGAGAACTTGAGGTAGTAGCTCTCGTCCGCCGCCCAGAGGATCGGGTGGTCCGGCGCCTGGGTGCGGGCCTCCACCTGGCGCAGCCGCACATGGGCGCTCTGGGCCGCCTGGGCCAGGACCTTTTTGAACAGGTCCTCGGTGAGGAACCGGGAGCAGGAGCAGGTGGCCAGGTACCCGCCGTCCCGCAGCAGGCGCATGCCTCTGATGTTGATGTCCCGGTAGCCCTTCATCGCGTTCTTCACCGAGGCGCGGGTCTTGGCAAAGGCGGGCGGGTCGAGGACGATGACATCGTACCGCTCCCCCTGCCGCTCGAGCTCAGGCAGCAGGTCGAGGACATCGGCGCAGCGGAAGGTCACCCGGTCGGAAAGGCCGTTGAGGGCGGCGTTGCGCTCCGCCTGGTCGAGGGCCGCCCGGGAGGAATCCACCCCGAGGACGCTGGCCGCCCCGGCGATGCCGGCGTTGAGGGCGAAGGAGCCGGTGTGGGTGAAGCAGTCCAGCACCTTTGCCCCCCGGCAGAGGGGCTGGATGGCCAGGCGGTTGAGCTTCTGGTCGAGGAAGAAGCCGGTCTTCTGCCCCTCGGCCACATCGACCAGGTAGCGGACGCCGTTTTCCACGATCTCCACCTGGGTGGAGAATTCCCCGCGGAAGAAGCCGTCCGCCGGTGGAAGCCCCTCCCGGGCCCGCTCCCGGGAGTCGCTGCGCTCATAGACGCCCCGGATTGCGACGCCGTCGGCGGCGAGGACCTCCAGCAGCAGGTCGATGACGGTGCCCTTGAGCCGCTCCATCCCCACCGAGGTGGACTGCAGCACCAGCACCTCGCCGAACTTGTCCACCACCAGCCCGGGGAGGAAGTCCGCCTCGCCGAAGATGAGCCGGCAGCTGGCGGTGTCGATCACCCGTTTGCGGTAGTCCCAGGCGGCCTGAACCCGCCCCCGGAGGAAGGCGGTGTCGATCTCCTGGTCGAGGCGCCGGGTGAGCATCCGCAGCCGGAGCCGGGAGCGGCTGTTGTAGAACCCCCGGCCGAGGGGGTAGCCGTCAAAGTCCCGCAGGGCGACGATGTCGCCGTCCGCCGGATCCCCTTCGACCCGGTCGACCTCGTTGTCGTAGATCCAGGCGCCCCCGGCCTTGAAGGCGGCGCCGGTGTGTTTTTTCAGAAATGCTGTGGCCAGTTCCAATGGTATCGCTCCTTTGCGGGTAAGATCAGGCGGCGGACGAGCTCCCGTCCTCCGAGGACGAGCTCTCCGAGGCGCTTTCGGAGGAGGAGAGCTCCTCGTCGGCGGCGGTGACCTCCTCCTCGGTGAGGAGGGCCACGGTGCGGGTTTCGGTGTCGCCGGTGAGCATGTTGCTGCCCAGCAGCTCGCCGAGCATCAGCTTGAAGTTGTTGGTGGAGACGGTGGCCCCGGCGATGTTCACCATCTCAGAGAGGTCTCCGTCGGCGTTGTAGTAGGCGTCCACAATGCGCTGGAGGTAGGCCTTCGGGTCACCGGCCGGCGCGTCGGTGAAGCCGGAATCGGTGCTCTTGCGGTCGCCGGCCTCGTTTTCCGAGTCGAGCTCCAGGATCTGCACCTCGCCCCGGTAGACGGCGGCGGTGAGATAGTCCTTCCAGCCGTTTTCAAAGCCGGCCATCTCCGCCCGGTAGACCCCGTCCTTGAGGCCGTCCCCGTCGCCGGTGACATCGACGGCGTCCTCCGCCGGGCCCCTGGCGTGGGCGTTTTCCAGCGCCCGCTCCACCAGCAGCCGGAAGGCGTCGCTCGATTCGGTGGCGCCGGTGACCGTCTCAATGCTCTCCACCGTGCCCCCGGCGTTGAAGGAGTCCACCAGCGCCGGGACGCTCTCGGAGTAGGGGACGGTGGGGTTAATTTCGGTGTCGGCGCTGCGCAGCGCCCCGTCCTCGTCATAGCCGTCAAACTCGGTGACGGCGGGCGCCCCGCCGGAGACGGTGAGCACCACATACTCCTTGTAGCCGCTCAGGTCGAACTCGGCCACCTCCACCCGGTATTCGCCGTCGGCGTACCAGGGCACTGTCACCTCGGCGGCGGTCCCGTCCGGGTCGGAGGCCGGGCCGTCCAGCACCGCCTGCACCAGCACCCGCAGGTCCTCGCCGTATTCCGGGGCCCCGGCCACAAAGCGCATCGCCTCGGGGTCCCCGCCGGCGGCGTCAAACTGCCGGATGGCCTCGGCGCCGGCCAGGGCGGGGGTCACCGGCTCCGGGAGGTTCTCCGGGGAGGCCTGTGCCATCTCGTCGGCGAGGGCGCTGTCGGCGGAGCGTTTCTCCCCGGCGGCGTTCTCCCCGTCGAACTCGGTGACGGTGACCACGTCGTTTTCCACCGTGACGGCGGCGTAGGCGGTGTAGCCGTCCTCCCCGGCGGTGTCAAACCGGGCGGTGTAGCTGCCGTCCCGGTAGCGGGCCTGGGCGGAGGAGGGCTCCTCCTCCCCGGTGCAGCCGGCCAGCACCCCGGCCAGCAGCGCCGCGCCCAGGCACAGGCTGATCGTTCTCTTCATATCGCTCCAACTCCTGACTTCGTTCCGCCGGCGGCGGAAGGGCTTTGCTCGTATTTTTCTATTGTAACACAGGGCGGCGCAGGCTGTAAAGGAGCCGCCGGGGGACGGGGGCTTTTTCCGCCGGAAAAAAAGTTCGTGATTTTTATATTGTTTTATGATACCATAGAGGTGTTATGGAGGTGTCAATCTTATGACTGTCAAGGAGAGGATCGCCGCCCTGCGGGCGGGCATGAAGGAAAACGGTGTGGACGCCTGTGTCGTCTTCGATTCGGACGAGCACATGAGCGAATACCTCCCGGCCCATTACCGGGAGCGGAGCTGGATCTCCGGCTTCACCGGGTCGGCGGGCACGGTGGTGGTCACCGCCGGCGCCGCCGGCCTCTGGACCGACGGGCGGTACTATCTGCAGGCGGGGCAGCAGCTCTCCGGCAGCGGCATCACCCTCTACCGGGCGTCGGACGCCGGGGTGGTCTCCCTGGTGGACTACCTGCTGGCGGCGGTGCCGGAGGGGGGCGTGATTGCCCTCAACGGCCGGGTGGCCTCCACCAAGATGGTGCTGGACCTGCGCCGCCGCTGCACCGAAAAGAACATCACCCTGCGCACCGACCTGGACCTGGTGGGCGCCCTCTGGACCGAGGACCGGCCCGGCCTGCCCACCGCCAGCGCCTTCCCCTACCCGGAGGAGTACGCCGGCGCCCCGGTGAAGGGCAAGCTGGCGCTGGTGCGGGAGAAGATGGAGAAGCTCCGGCTGGACCTCTATGTCGTCGGCGCGCTGGACAGCCTGTGCTGGCTGTTAAACCTGCGGGGCAGCGATGTGGAGATCAGCCCGCTGTTCACCGGCTTTGTGGTGGTGGGGCTGGAGGACGCCGCCCTCTTTGCCGACCCGGAGCGGGTGCCGGAGGGGCTGGCCGCCTCGCTGGCGCAGGCCGGGGTGGGCATCCGCCCCTATGGGGACATCTACCGCTGGGTGGCGGACCTGCCGGGCAGGGCCCGGGTGGGCTTCTCCCCCAGGACGGTGAACGCCGCCGTCTACGACGGCCTCGGCGACCGGGTGGAGCGGGTGCTGCTGGAGGACGACATCGCCGAGCACCTGAAGATGATCAAAAACCACGCCGAGCTCCAGCACATCCGCACCGCCCACAAGCACGACGGCGTGGCGATGGTGCGCTTCCTGATGTGGCTGGAACAGGCCCGGCACAGCCGGCTCACCGAGTGGAACATCTGCGAAAAGCTGCTCGAGCTGCGCAGCGCCCAGCCGGAGTTTAAGGGCCTGTCCTTTGAGACCATCGCCGGCTACGGGGCCAACGGCGCCATCGTCCACTATGAGCCGACGGCGCAGCACTGCGCCGAGCTGCGGGAGGGGAGCTTCCTTCTGATCGACAGCGGCGCCCAGTACCTCGGCGGCACCACCGACCTGACCCGCACCATCCCCCTCGGGGAGGTGCCCGGCAGCTACCGGCGGGACTACACGCTGGTGCTCAAGGCCTTTATCCGGCTGCAGGCGGCGCGGTTCCCCACCGGCACCACCGGCCGCAGCCTGGATGTGCTGGCCCGGCAGGTGATGTGGGAGAACTACCTGGACTACAAGCACGGCACCGGCCACGGCGTCGGCTGCTACCTCAATGTGCACGAGGGCCCGAACAACTTCTCCGACGCCCGGGTGCCCTTTGAGGAGGGCATGGTCATCAGCGTCGAGCCGGGGCTCTACCGGGCCGGGCAGCTCGGCGTGCGCACCGAGAACCTGGTCACCGTGGTGCGGGACCGCTACTCCGACGAGTACGGCCAGTTCTACCGGTTCGAGCCGCTGACCCTCTGCCCGATCAACACCGCCGCCATCGAGCCGGGAATGCTCTCCCGGGAGGAGGCGGCCTGGCTCAACCGGTACCACAGCCGGGTGTTCGAGCAGCTCTCCCCGATGCTGGAGCCGGAGGAGCGCAAATGGCTGGGCGCAGCCACCGCACCGGTGCACATCTGAGCGCCGGGAGGGCGGGGGCCGGGCCGTCTTTTCGTTGACAAGGCCGCGCCGATGCGGTATTATGATAGGGAATCTGTGCGCCTGTTTTACCCCGGCGCGCGGCGACCGCTCCACAGCGGCGGGTGAGCCCCCGCCGGGACTATAGAGAAAAAAGGTGAGGATTTAGCCATGATAATCGAGAACAAATACCGCTCCCGCGCCTGCGGCGAGGTGAGCGAGGGGGACATCGGCCAGGTGATCCGGGTGGCCGGCTGGGTGGAGAACATCCGCGACCACGGCGGCATCCTGTTTATCGACCTGCGGGACCAGTACGGCGTCGTCCAGGTGGTCATTCCGAATGACAGCCTGCTCGAAGGGGTGCGCAAGGAGACGGTGGTGACCATCGAGGGCGAGGTCACCCGCCGGGACCCCGAGACGGTGAACCCGAAGCTGGCCACCGGCACCGTTGAGGTCCGGGCCCGGACGCTGGAGATCCTGGGCAAGGTCACCGAGGCGCTGCCCTTCGAGATCGGCTCCTCCACCGACACCAAGGAGGAGATCCGCCTGAAGTACCGCTTCCTGGACCTGCGCAACAGGAAGGTCAAGGACAAGATCATCCTGCGCTCGCAGGTGATCAGCTTCCTGCGCAGCGAGATGGAGCGGCTGGGCTTTACCGAGATCCAGACCCCGATCCTGACCGCCTCCTCCCCGGAGGGCGCCCGGGACTACCTGGTGCCCTCCCGCAAGCACCCGGGCAAGTTCTACGCGCTGCCCCAGGCGCCCCAGCAGTTCAAGCAGCTGCTGATGGTGGCCGGGTTCGACCGGTACTTCCAGATCGCCCCCTGCTTCAGAGACGAGGATTCCCGCGCCGACCGCAGCCCCGGCGAGTTCTACCAGCTGGACTTTGAGATGGCCTTCGCCACCCAGGAGGAGGTCTTCGCCGTGGCGGAGGAGGTCCTCTCCAACCTGTTCTCCCGCTTCTCGGACAAGAAGGTGGACAAGGCCCCGTTCCCCCGCATCAGCTACGACGAGGCAATGCTGCGCTTCGGCTCGGACAAGCCGGACCTGCGCAACCCGCTGCGCATCATCGACCTGAGCGACCTCTTTGTCGAGACCGACTTCAAGCCCTTCCGCGGCCAGACCGTCCGGGCCATCCCGGTGCCGGACTGCGCCGGCCAGCCCCGGAGCTTCTTTGAGCAGATGCTGAAGTTCGCCGAGGGCATCGGCATGAAGGGCCTGGGCTATGTCAAGGTAAACGAGGATATGACCTACGCCGGCCCGATTGACAAGTTCCTCTCGGACGAGCAGCGGGCCGAGATCGCCCGCCGCGGGGAGCTCCGGCCCGGCTATGTGCTCTACTTCATCGCCGACGAAAAGGACACCGCCCCGAAGCTGGCCGGCCAGATCCGCACCGAGCTCGGCCGCCGGCTGGGCCTCATCGACGAGGACAGCTTCAGGATGTGCTTCGTCGTCGACTTCCCGATGTACGAGCTCGACGAGGAGACCGGGGAGATCGTCTTCACCCACAACCCGTTCTCGATGCCGGAAGGCGGCCTGGAGGCGCTCAACACCCGGGACCCGCTGACCATCTACGCCCAGCAGTACGACATCGTCTGCAACGGGGTGGAGCTGTCCTCCGGCGCGGTGCGCAACCACGATGTGGATACGCTGGTGCGCGCCTTTGAGATCGCCGGCTACGACCGGGAGACGATGATCGCCAAGTTCCCGGCCCTGTACAACGCCTTCCACTACGGTGCGCCGCCCCATGCGGGCATGGCCCCCGGCATCGACCGGATGGTGATGCTGCTGGCCGGCGAGGAGAACATCCGGGAGGTCATCGCCTTCCCGATGAACTCCAACGCCCAGGACCTGCTGATGGGCGCCCCGAACGAGGTCACCGAGCAGCAGCTCCGGGAGGTCCACATCAAGCTGCGCAGCCAGCAGTGAGCAAATCTGACCCAGACGGGAGACCCTGCCGTGCGCCGGGCCTCCCGTTTTGCATCTGCCTGAGAGAAGGAGGCATGACGATGAAATTTCTGCACCTCGGGGACCTGCACCTGGGCAAGCGGCTGGTGGGGGTCTCCCTGCTGGAGGACCAGCGCCACATCCTGGAGGAGATCCTCTCCATCGCCGGGAGCGAGCGGCCGGACGCCGTGCTCATCGCCGGCGATGTCTACGACCGCACCACCCCGCCCGCCGAGGCGGTGACGCTGCTGGACGACTTCCTCACCCGGCTTTCGGCGGCGGCGCCGGTGGTGCTCATCGCCGGGAACCACGACTCCGCCGAGCGGCTGGCCTTCGGCGGGCGGCTGATGGCCGCCGGGGGGGTGTACCTCTCCCCGGTGTACGACGGCACGCTGGAGCCGGTGGTGCTCCGGGACCAGTACGGCACGGTGGCGGTGTGGCCGCTGCCCTTCCTGCGGCCGGCCCATGTGCGGGCGGCAAGGCCGGACGCCGCCATCGAGAACAGCACCGACGCGGTGCGGGAGGCCCTTGCGGCGGTGGACTTCTCCGCTGCGGAGCGCCATGTGCTCCTGGCCCATCAGTTTGTCACCGGGTCGGCGCCGTCCGGCTCGGAGGAGTTCGCCGTCGGCGGGGTGGACAGCGTCGACGCGGCGGTGTTCCGGGGGTTTGACTATGTGGCCCTCGGGCATATCCACTCGGCCCAGAGCGCCGGGGCCCCCCACATCCGCTACTGCGGGGCGCCGCTGTGCTATCACGAAGCGGAGGCCGGCCGGGACAAGTCGGTGACGGTGGCGGAACTCGGGGAGAAGGGTGCCCTCACCGTCCGGGAGCTGCCGCTCCACCCGCTGCGCCGCCTGCGCCGGCTGAGGGGCAGCTACGACGAGCTCTCCGCCCGGCAGTCCTACGCCGGGGCCCCGGTGGAGGACTACCTGGTGGTGACCCTCACCGACGAGCAGGAGGTCCCCGACGCCGCTGCAAAGCTCCGGCTGATCTACCCGAACCTGCTGCGCCTGGGCTATGACAACACCCGCACCCGCAGCTACGGCGAGGTGGCCGCCCGCCCGCCGGAGGAGCGCACCCCGCTGGAGCTGGTGAGCGCCCTCTATGAACAGCAGAACGGCAGCCCGCCCACCCCGGACCAGACGGCGCTGCTCCGGCGGCTGATCCGGGAGATCTGGGAGGAGGATGAACAATGCGCCCGCTGAAACTGACCCTCTCCGCCTTTGGCCCCTACGCCGGGGAGGTGACCCTGCCGATGGAGCAGCTCGGGGAGAGCGGGCTCTACCTCATCACCGGGGACACCGGCGCCGGCAAGACCACCCTCTTTGACGCCATCACCTTCGCCCTCTACGGGGAGGCCAGCGGCGTCAGCCGGGAGCCGTCGATGCTCCGCAGCAAGTACGCCGCCCCGGAGGCCCCGACCTTTGTGGAGATGGAGTTCCTCTGCGCCGGGCGGCGCTACACCGTCCGCCGGAGCCCCTCCTACGACCGGCCCTCCCGCCGGGGCGGGGGCCTCACCCGGGAGGCGGCCAGGGCCACCCTCACCGGCGAGGGGATCGACCGCCCCCTCACCCGGCCCACCGAGGTCACCGCCCGCATCACCGAGCTGCTGGGGCTCACCCGGGAGCAGTTCGGCCAGATCGCGATGATCGCCCAGGGGGACTTCCTCCGGGTGCTGCTGGCCTCCACCGACGAGCGCAAGAAGATCTTCCGCCAGCTGTTCCACACCGAGCGGTTCGCCCGGCTGCAGGACCGGCTGGCCCAGGAGAAGCGCGCCCTCGAGGAGGAGCGCCGGGCCCTCTCTGCCGCCATCGGCCAGGCGGCAGCGGGCTTTTCGGTGCCGGCGGGGAGCCTTTACGCCGGGGAGGTGGCCCTTGCCGCCGCCGGGGAGCTGCCCGCCGCCGAGGTGCTGCCCCTCTACGACCGGGTGCTGGCCGCCGGCCGGGAGAGCCTTGCCCGGGAGGAGGAGGCCCTTGCCGCCGCCAAAGCCGCCCTGCGGGAGGCAGAGCGCCGCTACGGGGCGGCCAAGGAGCGGGAGGCCGCCCGGAAGGAGCTTATGACCGCACAGGCCGCCCTGGACCGGGCCCGGCAGGAGAAGGCCGCCGCCGACGCCGCCCGCGCCGCCGCCGAGGCCGGAGCCCCGGCCCGGCAGGCCCTGGCCGACCGGCTGGCGGTGGACCGGGAGCGGCTGCCCCGGTACAGCGAGCTGGACCAGACCGCCGCCGCCCTGGCCGAGCGCCGGGCCCGGCTGGCGCAGGAAAAGCGGGACCGGGAGCAGCGGGACCGTGCCCGGGAGACCCTCACCGCCCGGCGGGAGCAGCTTGCCGCCGAGCTGGCCGCCCTGGCGGACACCGGCGCCCGGCTGGCCTGGGCGCAGACCCGCCGGGAGACCGCCCGGCAGGGGCTGGAGCGGATGCGGGAGGCCTGGCGGCGCTGGCAGAGCTACCAGAAGGCCGCCGCCGAAGCCGACGCCGCCGCGCAGGACTATGCTGCCGTGCGGGACCGGTCGCTCCGGTCCGCCTGCGCCGCCGCCGAAGCCGCCGCCCGGTTTATGGACGCCCAGGCCGGGCTGCTGGCCGCAGGGCTCACCGACGGCGTCCCCTGCCCGGTGTGCGGGGCGACCCACCACCCGGCCCCGGCGGCGGTGCCGGACAGCGCCCCGACCCAGGCGGAGGTGGCCGCCCTCCGCCGGAAGGCCGATGCGGACGGCCGGGAGCTGGCGGCGGCGTCCGCCCGGTCGGGGGCTGCCGCCAGTGAGCGGCAGGTCCGGGCCGAGGCGCTGATGCAGGACTGCCGCCTGCTCGGCTTCACCGCCGCCGAAACCCTCATCTCCGACGGCCCGCCGGCGGAGAAGCTCCTCCCGAAGGACCTGGGGGAGCGCATCCTCGCCGAAGGCAGGGACTCCGAGAAGCAGCTCCGGACGGCGGAGGAGGAGCTCGCGGCCCTCGACCGGGCCGCCGCCCGCCGCAAAGAGCTGGAGAAGAAGCGCCTGCCCGAGCTGGACGCCCAGCTGGCGGCGCTGGCCCGGGAGGGGGAGAGGGCCGCCGCCGGCGAGGCCCGCCTCACCGAACAGGCCGCCGCGCTGGAGAGCCGCCTGGCCGCCCTCAGGGCGGAACTGCCCTTCCCCGACCGGAAGGCCGCCGAAGGGGACCTGGCCGCCCGGCAGCAGGAGCTGGACCGGCAGGCCGCTGCCGCCGCCGCTGCCCTGCAGGCCGCCCAGACCGCCGCCGAAGCCCTTCAGGCCGCCGCCGGCCGGGTGGAGGCCCTCACCGCCCGGCTGGGGCCCGCCGCCCCGGAGGACCTGGCCGCCCTGGCCGGGGAGGTGGAGAGCGCCGACACTCTGGTGCGCGCCCGCACCGCCGCCCGGGAACAGGTCCACACCCGGATCGCCCTCAACGAGCGGGCCCGGCAGGCCTACGCCGCCCGCAGCGAGGCCCTGCGCGCCGCCGAGGACAAGCTCGGCTGGGTCGGGGCCCTCAGCGATACCGCCTCCGGCGCCCTCACCGGCAAGGAGCGGGTCATGCTGGAGACCTATGTGCAGATGGCCACCTTTGACCGGGTCACCGCCCGGGCCAACCTGCGGCTGCTGGCGATGACCGGCAGCCAGTACGAGCTCCGCCGCCGCACCCAGGCCGCCAGCCTGCGGGGCCAGAGCGGGCTGGACCTGGATGTGGTGGACCACTACAACGGCACCGTCCGGGATGTGCGCACCCTCTCCGGCGGGGAGAGCTTCCTGGCGTCGCTGGCGCTGGCCCTCGGCCTCGCGGACGAGGTCCAGTCCGCCGCCGGCGGGGTCCGGCTGGACACCCTCTTTGTGGACGAGGGCTTCGGCTCGCTGGACGGGGACAGCCTGCAGGAGGCCGTCGGGGTGCTCACCCGCCTGTCCGACGGGCACCGGCTGGTGGGCCTCATCTCCCATGTGGAGGCCCTGGGGAACCGGATCGACCGCCGCATCACCGTCACCAAAGCGCCGGAGGGCGGCAGCGCCGCCAAAATCACCGGCGTATAACCCGCAAACTTTGTCCATTCCTACAAAGTTTTAGAAAAATCTCCCGAACGGGCCCGATTTGTTGCATTTTTCTGCAACAGCGGGCCTGTTTTGGCCGGTAGGGTGAAGGGGCCTTTTTTCCCGAGGGCCCCGGAGAGGAGGGATGCCGTGGAACTGAGCACCGAATTCTGGCTGCAGCTGCTGGCCTACGCCTGCTCCTTTGCGGCGGTGTACGGCCGGCTGATGGTGCGGATCCAGTATCTGGAGCAGAAGATGGACAAGCACAACCAGCTGGTGGAGCGGGTCTACCGGCTGGAAGCCGAGGAGAAGACCACCCACCAGCGCCTGGAGGAACTCAGGGAGGAGATGCTGCGATGAACGAGTTCTTTACCTGGGAGCTGCTGGCGACCTATACCGGGGCCTGCCTTGGCACCGGGGTGGTCACCGAGCTGCTCAAGGGGCTGTTCCCGGCGGCGCCGGGGCGGCTGCTGGGCTACCTGACGGCGGCGGCGCTGCTGCTGCTGGCCCAGCTTTTCACCGGGGGGCTCACCCTCTCCGGCGGGGTGCTGGCGCTGCTCAACGCCGCCCTGGTGGCGCTGGCCGCCGGCAGCGGGTACGACCTGGCCCGGGGCCTTTCCGGGAAAAAGTAGCCGCCCGGACCCCTTCGTGACTTGGTCACCGACATTCTGGGCAGGATAGCCTATAATAGGGCCATACAAACACGAAGGGGCGTCCCCCCGGGGGGCGCCGGATCTGGAAAGGAGATCGAAACCATGAGCGTAATGGTCATTACAAAGGACAACTTTGAGGCGGAAGTCGTCAACAGCCCGGTGCCGGTGCTGCTGGACTTCTGGGCCACCTGGTGCGGCCCCTGCCGGATGGTGTCCCCCATCGTCGATGAGATCGCCGAGGAGTCGGACGGCAGCTACAAGGTGGGCAAGATCAATGTCGATGAGCAGCCCGAGCTGGCCAGCGCCTTCCGGGTGATGAGCATTCCCACCCTGATCGTCATGAAGGACGGCAAGGTGTACAAGTCCTCGGTGGGTATGCAGCCCAAGGCCTCGATCCTGTCCCTGCTGGACAAGTAACGGCTACCCGTGAAAAAGCCCCTCTCTCTGCCGGGAGAGGGGTCCTTTTTCATCTGTGTCCGGCGCGCCGCCGGAAAAAACGGCGCCACTGCATTTGGGGCGGAGCGCCATGCGCCGCCGCCCCGGAAAGGACCTGTGACGATGGAAGCGAGAGACATCAAAGAGATCGACGCCGAACGCCTGGAGCTCATCCGGCAGATGGAGCAGCTGCTCTCCTGCCCGTGCCGGCTGTTCCGGCCGGCGGAGGAGGACGGCGAGCTGACGGAGGCCTACCGGGAGGCCCGGCAGCGCGGGGCGGACCGGGGCTTTACCCCGGTGCTGGTGCGCTGTGACGACCTGCTGCTGGAGAGCATCGTCGAGGCCGCCGGCGCCGACACCGAGGGGGAGGGCTTCTCCCAGCGGGCGCTGGAGGACTTCCGCCGCAGCCTGCTGGCCACCCCGCTGCCGGAGGCGGAGAGCCTCTTTTCGCCGGTGCGGGAGATTACCGAAGCCGACCGGGCCGCGATGGCCGAGGGCGGCGAGCTTGCGGGCTTTTCCGCCTGCTGGGACGAGCGCACCGGGCACACCGACTTCGTCCTGCTGGCGGAGCTCCCGGTGAAAAACCCCTGGGAGGTGTTCGCCTGGCTGCCGATGGGCGGCTGGAACGCCTGCCCCGGCCCGCTGGAGATGATGGCGATGGCCAAAGTCTGGGCCGAGGGCTATGGCGCCTGGCCGGCGGCGGTGAGCCACGACACGCTGGACTTTGCGCTGCCGGCCCCGGCGCCGGAGGCGGACTGCCTTACGCTGGCGGCGGTGCAGGCCCGGTTCTGCCCGGAACGGGTGAGCGACTGCGGCGAGGGGGCCTCCCTCGGCCGGCTGGCCGGGGACCTGGCCCGGTCGGCGGTCTGGACCTTCTTCTGGGACTGAAGTCCCCATACAGACAAAAACAGCCCCGCAGGTGGGGCTGTTTTTTCATGGCGTTGTTTTTCTCAGGCGGTGAGCTCCCGGAGCTTCTCCCGGTCGAGGATCTTGATGCCGCCGCGGCTCATCTCGATCAGGCCCTCCCTGGCAAAGTACTTCAGCATCCGGCTGACCACCTCTCTGGCGCTGCCCATGTACTTGGCAATCTGCTCATGGGTCAGGCGGATGTTCACATCGCCGGTCTTGGACAGCTCGTCCAGCAGGAAGATGGCCAGCCGCTTGTCAAACCGCATGAACAGGAGCTGCTCCATCGCCCACATCACATTGGAGAACCGGTCCACCACCAGCAGGTTGGTGAAGTTCTCGGCGTAGATGTTCTGCTCCATCAGTTTGTGGTACTGGGAGGCGGGGATCAGCAGGCCGTCGGTGGCGGTCTCCGCCTCGATGCAGACATCGAAGGTGATGTTCTGTAAGATGCAGGAGGCGCTCAGCACGCAGAAGTCCCCCGGCCCGAGCCGGTAGAGGGTGATCTCCTTGCCCTCGTCCGAGAGCATGAACACCCGCAGCCCGCCGGCCTTGAGGTAGACCACGCCGATGCAGCTGTAGGCCCCGTTGTGGATGATGTCCCCCTTTTCGTAGTGGACCGGGAAGAGGTTGTCCAGCAGGAACCGCTGCTGCTCCCCGGTGAGATGGTCCCAGAAGGTATAGGCCTCTTTGGCGATGGCCTGGTCCCCGGCGGATAGCATATCACAAATCACCTCGTCAAAAAGATAAAAAACGCTCTGCCTCTATTGTAGTATGCCCCGCCGGGATTTACAAGGGCAAAAAACAGCGGAGGCCGCAGCCCCCGCCGTGGGTTTACTTTTTCTTTCGGATCTCGGCGACGATGCTGGTGCCCGCCTGGGCCCCCTGGTAGACCGCCTTGGCGATCTGGAGCATCCCGCCGGTGCAGTCCCCGGCGGCGTAGAGCCCCGGCACATTGGTGGCCATCTTCTCGTCCACCAGGATGCGGGTGCCCTCGGTGGCGGCGCCGAGCTTTTTGGCCAGGTCGGTGCTGCCCGCCACCCCGACGGCGACGAACACGCCGCTGATGGGAAGGCTCTCCCCGTCCCCGAACTCCGCCCGCTCGACGACGCCGTCCCCGGCAAAGGCGGAAATCTTCCGGGTGTCCAGCCTGGCCCCCTCCGGCAGCACGCCGGTGAGGGGGGCGCCGTTTGTCAGCACGGTGACGCTGCCCACCACCGGCAGCAGCTCGGCGGCCTCATGCATGGCGTATTCGCCGCTGCCCAGCACCGCCACATCCTTCCCCCGGTAGAAGAAGGCGTCGCAGACGGCGCAGTAGCTCACCCCATGGCCCTCCAGCTCCCGCAGGCCGGGAATCGGCGGGGTGGAGCGGGAGGCGCCGGTGGCCAGCACCACATAGTCGGCCTCATACTCCCGGCTCCGGGTGGAGACGGTCAGCTTGGTTCCAAAGCCGATGCCCACCACCTCGTCCTCGAGTACCTCGGCCCCGGCGTGCTTTGCCTGGGCGATGCCGGCGGCCAGCAGGTCCTTTGCGGCCACCGGCTCGGCAAAGCCGTAGTAGTTTTCAATCTTGTCCGCCTTGGCCAGCGCCCCAGCGCCGCCGCCGATCACCAGGGTCTCCACCCCTGCCCGGGCGGTGTACAGCGCCGCCGAGATGCCTGCCGGCCCGCTGCCGATGATGATGACATTGCTCATCGTACATATCCCCTTTCCACACGGTTGGTCGATGTATTCTGTCCCTATTGTACGCCATCGGGGGGGAAAGTTCCGTGATGAACTCACATTTTTCTCCCCGGGTTTCTCCCCGGGGGTTTTTCCACCGCCGCCGGTGGAAAAAAAGAGACCGGCGGGCGGCCGGTCTCTGTCAAGGGGTATTGGGGCATTACCCAGGAATTTGCAGATTTTTGAACTGAACCGAACTGCGAAATCTGTCCCGTACATAGTTTCGCAAATCACTGAATGTATGCAGGTCACCGGATCCAACGACTTACTGGATCGTAACAGATCGCTGGCTCATATCAGATCGCAGAACCTTTGCAGGCTCGACAGACCACTGGATCTTGTCAGATCACTGGATCTTTACAGATCGCTGGATCTTTAAAGATCACTGGATCTTTTACGGATCACTGGACCTTGGCAGGTTAAGCGACCCAACGGATCACTTAACCTTTGCAGGTTGAGTGACCCAACGGGTCACTTAACCTCAGTCACCCACAGGCCGTGCAGGTTGCAGTACTCGTAGGCACGCAGGGCCTTCTCGCCTTCTGCCAGCACGAACTCGGCCTTCGGCTCATCGGCGGCGGTGAGGAAACGCTCCTGCCCGCCAAGATTTGTCTCCAGGTAGATCCAGGAGATCAGATGGGCCTCGGTCATCGGGTGAGCCACCTCACCGACCTTGACAACAACTTTATTGCCGGAGACCTCAACTACCGGCACATGCTTTTCACCGGCGGCATCGGTGGAGTTTGCAACCAGCTCGACCATCGGCTGGCCGCAGCAGACCACGCCAACGCCGCTGTCCGAATACTTGGAGATGATGTTGCCGCAGGTCTCACATTTATAGAACTTCTTCGCCATAGAAATCAGCGCTCCTTTTCCATTACATAATCCCGGCTGCCCGCCGGGGGGATTCTCTGTTGATGGCCCTATTATACCCCATTTGGGGGGCCGCTCTCGGTGACCCGGGTCACACAGCGAAGAGGAGCCGGACTTTTTCATCAAAAAAAACTCACACACAGACCGAGAGGAGGGAAGCCGCCATGCCGGTCATTCGCACCGAAAAAACGGACAACTTCACCGTGATGGCCAATCACCACCTGCGGGATATGAGCCTCTCGCTGAAGGCCAGAGGCCTGCTCTCGCTGATGCTCTCCCTGCCGGACGACTGGGACTACTCCGCCCGTGGCCTGGCCTGCCTCTGTCAGGACGGGGAGAACAGCATCCGCTCCGCTTTGAAGGAGCTGGAACAGGCCGGCTATGTGGTGCGCAGCCAGCGCCGGAACAGTCGGGGCAAGATCGTGGATATCGAGTATGTCATCTACGAGATGCCCCATCACGCCGCCCCATCTGCGGAAAACCCACAAGTGGAAAATCCACACGTGGAAAACCCACAAGTGGATTGCCCACAAGTGGATCGCCCACAAGTGGATCACCCACAAGTGGATCGCCCACGCGTGGAAAACCGCACACAACTAAATAAAGATAAACAAAAGAAAGACAAACCAAAGAAAGAAAAACAAAGGAAAGATCAACCAATCCCCCCCAACCCCCCCAGGGGGCCGGACGGGACCGGAGAGAGGACGGCCTTCCGGGACCGGATTTTGGAGAATATCGACTATGGAATCCTGATCCAGAACAGCCGCCTGGACCGGACCTGCCTGGATGAGCTGGTGGAGCTGATGGTGGATACCGCCTGCTCCGGCAGAAAGCGGATCCGCATTGCCGGGGCCGACCATCCGATGGAGACGGTCCGGGAGCGGTTTTTGACGCTGGACAGCTCCCATATCGAGTATGTGCTGGAGCGCCTGAACGAGACCGCCGCCCCGGTGCACAACATCCGCCAGTACCTGCTGGCCGCCCTCTACAACGCCCCCGCCACCATCGACAGCTATTACGCCGCCCAGGTCCGCCATGACCAGCTCTTCCCGCCGGAACCGGTCGACAACAGCCCCCTGCCCGTCTGGGAGCCCCCTGCACAGCCCTGCAACCCCCCTCCCGTCCCGCCGGAGGGAAATCCCCCACCCCCGCCGGAGACGCGCCCAGAGGGGCCCTATTTTGCGTGTAGAGAGAACGATAGTTCCTGAAGCGGGGTGCAGACCACCATCGCGTGTGAAGGGCTCCGGCAAAGAATAAAGCCTCCGGGCGCGAAAGTGGCTCCGGGCACTGCCCGGCAGGCAGCAAAAAAGGCACCCTTTCAGGTGCCCTGCTTGGCCGGGTGAAAATTCACTCCGCGTGTGAAAAAATCAGGCAAAGGAAAAAGCCCGGAGCGCGAAATTGGCTCCGGGCCCTTGCCCGGGGGCGCGAAGGTGGCTCCGGGCCCTGCCCGGGACCTCTTGCGATAAGCCGGCAGTTCCGATAGAATGGAGACAGGTCCATCAAGGAGGTGCCCAAAATGCCACGACAGGAAACGCCCTTACAAGACGAACTCCAACAGCTGAAAAACAGACTGGAGAAGGCCGAACAGGCCCGGCTCTCCGGCGCTCCCACCTATACGCTGGAGGAGTCCAGAAAACGGCTGGAAGCGATCCTTTCAGCAGACGGTCAATAAGTGTCTGAGCCTGTCCTTTTCAGCGGGGAGGGGGCGGATTGCGTGTGCGGCGAATATTCGTTCCTGAAGCGGGGTGCAGGAATCGCCGTCAGAGGGGCGTGAAGGGGCTGTGAGGGGCTTTCCGGTGCAGGGGAAGGATAAGACCTGCCCCCGCCGGAGATGCGCCCAGAGGGGCCTTATTTTGCGTGTAGTGCGAATGTTAGTTCCTGAGGTGTAGTGCAGGAATCGCCGCCAGAGGGGCGGAGGTTGGCTGTAAGGGCTCTCCCGGTGCGGGGGAAGGATAAGACCCGCCCCCACCGCAGATGCGCTCAGAGGGGCCTTGGTTTGCGTGTAGTGCGAACGATAGTTCCTGAGGTGTAGTTCAGACCACCATCGCGTGTGGGGGGCCCCGGCATAGATAAGGCCCCCGGGCGCGAAGGTGGCTCCGGGCACTGCCCGGCTCCGCGTGTGAAAAAATCAGGCAAAGGAAAAAGCCCGGAGCGCGAGATCTGCCACCCACAGGCTAAGCTGTTCGGAAGGAAAGAGGAGTGTGAGGGGGAAACGCAGC